>JBAXYY010000033.1:0-18841 GCA_041670585.1 Treponema sp.
ACATTGTTGTTTCAAGGTAGAAAAATGAAAGTGCTTATATTAAACGGCTCTCCAAGGAAAAATGGAAAGCTGTCGCAAATACTTCATTGCATAGAATCAAATGCAAAACAGAAAAATGAAGTTTTATTTTTTAATGTGAATGAGCTTGAATTTAAATCATGCGTTGGCTGCATGGCTTGTAGAAAAACAAACGTTTGCTCTTTGCCAAAAGATGACGCTTCTATGATTGCAAAAAATATAAAAAAGTGTGATGCAATTGTAGTGGGCACACCTGTTTACTGGGCAAACATGAACGGAGATTTAAAAAGGCTTTTTGATCGTCTTGCAGGTGTTCTTATGTCAGAAACAAAACTTGGAATACCTAGGCCACTGTTAAAAGGTAAAAAAGCTTACATTGTTGTAACTTGCACAACTCCATTCCCTTTTAATATTTTTGCTGGTCAAAGTACAAAAGCTAGTGGTGCTATAAAAGAAGTTTTAGTAACTGCTGGATTTAAAATCAAAGGTAAATTTGTTTTAGCAGGAACAAAAGGTATGAGTGAGATTTCACAAAGAAATGTTAGAAAGATAAATAGGATATTTTAAAAATGCTCATAAAATCACAGTTAGCTAATATCTTAACTTCCTCAAGGATTGTTTTTTCAATAGTGCTTTTGTTTGCAAAAATATTTTCACCATTGTTTTATATTTTCTATATTCTTTGCGGTGTAACAGATATGGTTGATGGAACTGTCGCAAGAAAAACTAATTCGGCAAGCAAGTCAGGAGAAAGACTTGATAGCGTTGCAGATTTTATTTTTGTTATAGTATGCGTAGTAAAAATATTTCCAGCCATACATTTGCATTTTTATTTATGGATTTGGATTGGTGTGATTGCTTTAATAAAAATTGTAAATTTAGTTTTGGGACTTTCTAGCAAAAAGAAAAATATTTTTCTTCACACTGTTGCAAATAAAATTACTGGATTTTTGACATTCGTTTTGCAACTTACAATTCAAATTGTTTCTATAAATTATTCAAGTATTCCTGTTTATGCAGTGGCGACATTTGCGGCGGTTCAGGAGTTTTATATTATTAGGAGAAAGTAATGGATATAATTGAAGGTCTGCAAAATAAGAAAGTTACGGAAGCGTATAAGCTACAGTTGTTATTAGAAAAAGAATCTGCTGAATCAAATAAATATTATTCTTATTTTGATGAGTTTATAAAGTTGATGAATTCAAAAAGCTCATTTGTAAGAGTTAGAGGATTTCGTTTAATTTGTTCACAGGCTCAGTGGGATAAAGAAAATAAAATTGAATCCAATATAAACGTAATTTTAAAAATGCTTGATGATGAAAAACCTATTGCTGTTAGACAAAGTTTAGCAGCTTTGCATACATTGATTTTATACAAGCCAGATTTGTGTTCTGTGATTGAATCAAAACTTGGAACATTGAATTTGGCTAGATATAAAGATAGCATGAAGCCGTTGATTGAAAAGGATATTGCGGAACTTAGAGATGCTATGTAAAAATTGAAATATGTTAAAAATGAAGGATTGTATATTTCAAATATTTTAGATATAACGGGAAAAGTATAATAAAAATAGCTATAATTTCGTTATATCGAAAAAACTTTCTTAAAATCGCTTGTATTTTCGTTATAACAGATGTATTATTAAAGTATGATTAAGCGTGAATTATATATGCAGAAAATCCGCCCCTTTATAAATACAAATGTTGTAAAAATATTTACTGGAATAAGAAGATGCGGAAAATCTGTAATGATGTCTTTGGTTCAAGAAGAACTTTTGAATAAAGGCGTTGAACAAAAACAAATACTTTTTCTTAATTTTGAATCTGACAACGATGACCGAGTAAAATCCTTTGACAACGTTATTGATGCAGTAAAAAAAATTGCTAAACAAAACAAACGCAAAAAGTTGTATCTTTTTTTTGATGAGATTCAGGAACTTGATGGATGGGAAAAATTAATAAATTCATTTCTTGTTGACTATAATTCTGACATTTATATTACAGGTAGCAATTCAAAACTTCTTTCTGGGGAGCTTGCAACTTATTTAGCAGGACGCTATGTAAAAATTGAAATGTACCCGTTTTCTTTTGCAGAAGTTGTTCAGCTTCTAAAAGAAAAAAACACAACGCTTACAATAAATGAACTTTTTAATGAGTATCTTGTGCGTGGCGGATTTCCTTTTTTGTATAATTATGATTTTTCAGAGCAAGATGCAAATCAATATATTTCTGATGTTTTTGATTCAATAATTTTAAAGGATATTTCTGCTAGAAATAAAATTCGAGACATTGCCCAGTTAAAGCAACTGCTGTTATTTTTTGTGGCGAACACAGGAAACACTTTTTCTGCTACATCAATTGTAAAGTATTTGAAAAATGAAAAGCGAAATATTTCAACAGAAACTTTGTACAACTATATTGATTATGCAAAATCAGCTTGTCTTTTAAATCTTGTTCAGCGGAATGATTTAATTGGAAAATCAATTTTATCAACTCAGTCAAAAATTTATTTAACAGACCATGGAATTCGGCAGGCAATTTATGGCAACAACTTGCGCGACATAAATCAAACTTTAGAAAATATTGTGTACATGGAACTATTGCGTCGTGGCTATGAAGTGACAATTGGTAAAATCAAAAATAAGGAAGTTGATTTCTGCGCAAAGAAGCAAGGAAAAATAAATTATATTCAAGTAGTATATCTTTTAGCAACAGAAGAAACTGTAGAGCGTGAGTTTAGTGTGCTTGAGCAAATACCAGATAACTTTCCAAAATATGTTTTGAGCATGGATGAAATTGATAGAAGTCGTAATGGAATTATTCATAAAAATGTGTGCGATTGGTTGTTGGGAAAACGGAAAAATAATTATGCAGATTAAAGAATACTTTACACTTGATGAAAATGAAAAACAAATGTATCTTGCCCAGATAAAACAAAGCGACTGGGGTGCCGGCAAATATTTATATGAGCTTTTAAAATCAGAAAGCTTAAAAAAATTATGTGGAGAAAAAGCAAAAGTACTTCTTTTAACAGAAAAAGAAAAACTTATTTCGTTTTGCACATTTGCAGAAAAAGATGATATACCAACAACAGAACTTACACCGTGGGTTGGCTTTGTGTATACGTTTCCAAACTACAGAGGGAAAAGAAGAATTGGTAAACTATTGGAATGCGCATATTCTCTTGCAAAACTTAATGGTGACAAGCATATTTATATTTCAACAAATGAAAATGGACTTTACGAAAAATACGGCTACACATTTTATAAAATAATGAAAGATATAAACGGTGAAGATTCCCGTGTTTATATTACAAACATTGATTGATTTCAAGAACAATATTTTATGGGTGAACTTTACAGAAAATAGGAATAATATTTGATATGGAATTTTCAATAAAATTACAACGATTAAAAAACGCTTCACATTTAACACAAGAACAATTGGCAGAAAAACTGTTTGTCTCTAGAGTTACAATTTCAAAATGAGAACCTGGAAGAGGGTATCCAAATATAGAATCACTTAAACTTATAGCAAAAACATTTGATGTTTCAATTGATGAATTACTTTCCAATGAACAGATAATTGACATTACAGTAAAAATCATAATGTTACTAAAAGTATCACGAATGTAAACCAAGATTTCTAGATTGCCTTTCTTTTTCAAAGTATGTTTTCTTTGTTCGTTAAGAACGGAGGTAGCATAATGAAAAAGAAAATATTAATTCTTTTAGTGGCAGTAATAACTTTTTCAAACAGGTTAATTGCTGACGAAAAACTTTCCTTATTTTGCAATGGTGATGAATTTAAATTGAATCCATTAACAGATTCAATCCTTTTATGTAGTGGAATAACTTTTGCTGTCACAGATTTATTTCTTGATAAAGTTATTAAGCTTAATCAAAAAGAATTTTCTAATGACATGGTATTTTCAATAGAAGATGTAAATGCTTTTGACAGAATGTTCATGAATGATTATTCAAAGCCTTTGGATTATGCAAGCACAGGTCTTGAGGCATTGTCTGTTCTTACACCTTTATGCTTGCTTGGAACTTCAAAAAACGAATGGCTTACAATTGGAACAATGTACGCAGAGACAATTATTTTTGCATACAGTTTTAAAGAGCTTGGAAAATACCTGTAGTAGCTTTGTCATATTCAATTGCATGTGCAACTTCTGTTTGGCGAGTAATTGGTGGAAGTCATTTTGCTACAGATGTTCTTATTGGAGCCGCTGTTGGAACTGCAACAGGTTTTGTCATTCCTTTCTTGCATACTAAAAATTCTAATCAGAAAAAATCTGATTTTGTGGCATCGGTTTTACCTACAGGAGTTAATTTTGAAATTTGGTTCTAAAAGAAAAATAGTCATTTCAATGGTTTTAATTATTGCTTCCATAATTTTTACTATTTATGTAATGAAAATTGATGTTTAAACAATTGGACCCCAGGGGACTGCAGCTTGTTTAATGATATTGTTGTAGGAATGATAATTTCTTCTGCGTTAGTAAGTTTATATGATTGTTCACTTCAATTAAGCTAGCCCAAATGCGGAAGGTGCGTAGCAGTCTCACGAAGTGAGACCGACCGTGAGGGTAGCCTGTAGCAGTTGGTTTGGAAAATACAAGACGCTACAAATTTTATTTTTTCTTCAATGGTAAAATCAACCCTGCCAGTAGCGCGGTGAACGGCGCTGTTGTCATTGTGCCCATTGCGCTTCTTGCTACAACCATGCCTGATTTTATTGCGTCTCTTTTTGAGATTGATGGGCAGCTTTTAACAACTTCACTTACTGCGGAAGTTATATCAACTGACAAGTCCATAATGATTTGGTTGAATCCTTTTTAAGTAGAGCAGCACTTGCATTTTTCAAATTACAAGCACTGTTAAAATAAAAGAGACAACTGCTCTGAACCCTGTTCCTCTTGCAAAAATAATTTGCCATCTGGCTGTTTTTCAAAAGTCTGCGCGTGCAGTTGTGTTGATAAAAATAATCCTGCCACAATCATTGCAATTGAAACTGCAAACTTAAAACTATTGCGGAAGAAATCTTCTTTTCCGTAATCCATTTCTTTGTTTGAATTAGTTGAATTCATTTTTAAACCTCCAAGAGTTTACGGCAGTTTAAAAAGTGATTGTTAAATGTCAGTAAGGGTTTAGTAAAATGAAAATTAAATTTCGTCTATAAAAAATTCATATTCCTTTCATCAAAATAAAACAGAACATTTGTATTTTTCATTCAACAAATTTATTTGAGAAGAAAAAATTTTGAAAAATTAGTATGGAGGGTTTTATGTAAGTTGTAAAAATCGGCAATAGAAAGAAAAAAGAATTGACAAGATGAAGTAAGGAAATTATTATTCGCGCAACAAAGGCGTTGAATCTAAAGGCTTTCCGGCTTCTAGAGTCAACGCTTTTTTTTGTAAAAAAATCTGAGAGAAAAAAATTCAAGAGGTAACAAAATGAAAAAACAAATCATTTTAGCGACGGCACTTTTAGCAAGTGCATCATTGTTTGCAGAAGAGAGTTTTAAAGTAAGCGGCTTTGTACGCGCAGGCCTTTCTTCTACTTTTGGTGAAGATTCAAAACTTAGCACAAAAACTTGGTTCCCTGGAGTTTATTTCAATGGCGACAGTTCTTCTACTCGTGGAAGATTGAACTTTGCTTTTAATGGCTCAAATGAAACTGCATCTTATGGAGCGTTCTTGCGCTTGCAGTACAGCGGTGAAGCAACAGGTTGGAATATTGGAAGCGTGTCTTATGCAAATGCCTTTGTAAATCTTTTTAACAACAAGTTAACAGTTGCGGCAGGAAAATTTTCTGACAACTGGATTGGCTCTGTTGGGTACGAAGGATATTCAGTGCTTGACGGAAACTCTGGAGTAGTAGTTGCTGTAAAACCAATTGCGGGTCTTACTGTAGCAGGCGCTGCTGTTATAGACAATTGTAAAAATGAGGCTGGCTCTTATGATTTAAGTAGCAAGGCTTTTTTTGGTGGCGTTTCATATAGCAGTGATTTAATTTCAGCAGCAGTATCTTATGCCGGCTGGGGAACAATGGCAGCGGGTGTTTCATTTGGTGGAGTAAAAAATCTTGGGCTTTCTGCGGAGTGCCAGATTGAAACAACAGAAGATGTTTCTTCACAAAGGCTTGTTGCAGATGAGTGCGTTGAGTTTACAGGAGTTGAAGGCTGGACATTTGCATTGCTTAGCTTCCAAACTTTAGACAGTGCCAGTGTTGCGGCCAGTGATGATTTTACATTCTCTGTCACACCTGCTGTTTCATACACTCTTAACGATTTAATTTCTTTCTCATTAGAAGGAACTTGGTCACAGGGAGTTTACGACGGCGCGTCTAACGGATACGCAACAATTGTGCCTGCTGTAACATTAAGCGCGGACAAAACCGCTTCTGCAAAAGTATGGGGCTTGATTTCTACAGATTCAGAGCAGACAAAAAGTGCTGCTGGTGTTGGCGTAATCAAAAAGTTCTAAAAAAAATCTAGTTAGTCATTTAATTTAATATTTGACTATCCTGACAGAAGCTGAGGAGTTTTTTTCAAAAATTATTCCTCAGCTATTTGTCATCTTCTTCACTGTTATAATTTCTATATTTAAAAGGTGTCATATTCTTGTAGCGTTTGAATGTTTTTATAAAATAACTAAAGTCATTAAAACCACATGAGTATGCAACATTGATTATCTTTTCATTTGTCTTACGAAGTTTTTCACATGCGCAGTTTATTCTAAAAGAATTTAAATATTCAAATGGAGTGTAGTGCATTACTTCACGGAAAACACGGCAGAAATATTTTGGAGAAAGGTTTGCTTTGTCTGCCATTTCTTCAAGAGATATTTGTTTTGTGTAATTTTCATTTATATATTCAAAAACAGGCTTTAGATATTCAGAGTGAAATTTTCGTTTGTTTATTTCTTTAGTATTTATTTCTGTATATTTCTTTTCATTTTTAATTATTCCAAGAAGTTGAAAAATAAAGCCTATTGTTTGCAAATCGTAACCTTCATTTTTTTCTTTCATTGTAGCAAAAAGATTTTTGCAAGTGGATATTACGTTTGAGTCTTTATTCGTATAAATATTTTGTGGTGTAATTTTTTTTTGAATTATTTCATCAATAAAATTATTTGGACTGTAATCCTTAAGTTTTAATATTTCCAAATTAAAAACAATTGACTCGTAAACACAATGATCAAGTTTACTGCCGTCGCCATGAAATGTTCCACCAGTAATAATACATATTTCATCAGTTGAAATTGTAATCTCTGACGTATTTATAAATGCGTTGTACTTTCCTTCAAGCACATGTATGATTTCTATTTCAAGATGCCAGTGGATTGGAAGGTTATATAACGGATCACTTGTGTTGCATAAAGAATATTGAACAGGAAAAAAAGTGTTTCCTCTTTGAAGAGATTCTTGCTTGTGTGAATTTATCATCAGAGTGCTCCTTGTTATAATTATTACTATTGTTATATTTTTAACCACTATACCACTAGAAATATATAAAAATCAAGATTATATTTATATTATGATAACTAGATATACATTTGGAAATGTTGTGGAAACAAACGCAACTGTTGAACTAATAAAATCAGAAAAAGATAATTCTAAATTAGAAAATATTATTTCCACTTCTCCACTAACTTGGAAATATAAACTTTCAGATGACGACATTGTGTATGGATTAGGCGAGCAAATGCGTGGCATGAACAAGCGTGGCTTTAAATATGTAAGCTGGTGTTCAGACGCAAGCAACCAGACTGAATCAACACAGTCGCTTTACGGTGCGCATAATTTTTTAATTGTGTTTGGTAAAAAAACATTCGGTATTTTTTTTGACACATCCTCAAAAGTAACATTTGATATTGACTGGACAAAACTAAATGAGCTTACTGTAACGTGCTACAGTACAGGAGTTGATGTTTATAAAATCACTGCTGATGAAAAAAATAAAAGTGATGGAAGCAACTCTTCTATAGAAGAATCTGAGCTTACTAATATTACAACTCAATTTAGAAAGTTGATTGGACAAAGCTATATTCCTCCAAGATGGGCTTTTGGATTCCAGCAAAGCCGCTGGGGTTACCGCAATGAAAAAGACGTACGCTATGTAATAGAAAAGTTCATGGAAGCAAAAGTTCCGCTAGATGCAATTTGTTTAGACATAGACTACATGGACGAATACAAAGACTTCACAGTTGATGAAAATAAATTTCCTGAGATGAAAGATTTTGTTGATGAAGTAAGAAAAGAAGGCGTGCATTTAATTCCAATAATTGACGCTGGTGTAAAAATAAAAGAAGGATATGAAGTTTATGAAGAAGGCGTTAAAAACAACTACTTCTGCAAAATGAAGGATGGCACAGATTATGTAGCTGGAGTTTGGCCAGGACGTTCACACTTTCCAGATTTTCTAAATTCAAAAGCAAGAAAATGGTTCGGCTTGCTTTATAAAAAATTAACATCTCTTGGCATAGACGGATTTTGGAATGATATGAATGAGCCAGCTATGTTCTACTCAGAAAAAAGTTTGAAAGATGTTTTTGAAAAGATTGATTCTCTTAAAAATAAAAACTTAGATATAAATTCATTCTTTGATTTTACTCCGCTCTCTAACAGCACATTCAATCGTCTTGATGACTACGAAAGTTTTAATAATGAAGCGCAGATGAAAGACGGCAGCACAAAAGTTTTAAGCCACGATAAAGTTCACAACATTTATGGAGCAAGCATGACACGTTCTGCTGGAGAAGGCCTAAAAGAAATCTCTCCAGACAAAAGAATGTTAATTTACTCAAGGGCTTCTTGCATTGGAGCGCACAGGTACGGCGGCATTTGGACAGGCGACAACTGCTCTTGGTGGGGACAACTCAAGCAGGAAATACAAATGATGCCTTCATTAAACATGTGCGGCTTCTTATATAGTGGTGCTGATATTGGCGGATTTGGCTCTGACACTTCAAGAGATTTGGTTTTGCGTTGGACAGAGTTTGGTGTGTTTACTCCACTAATGAG
The DNA here is from genome assembly GCA_041670585.1 of Treponema sp. Classification (GTDB taxonomy): domain Bacteria; phylum Spirochaetota; class Spirochaetia; order Treponematales; family Treponemataceae; genus Treponema_D. The sequence continues at coordinate 9,050 of JBAXYY010000033.1, forward strand.
AAATCATTCTGCTCATGACACAAGACAGCAGGAATTTTATCAATATGAAAATGTTGAAGACTTTCAAAGTGTAATGAATTTACGTTATGCACTTTTACCGTTCATCTACAGCGAATTTGTAAAATGTTCTGTTAACAGCAAAATGTATTTCCGTCAGCTTTCTTACGACTATCCAAAAGACATTCGTGCTATTCATATAGAAGATGAATTGCTTTTAGGAGAAAGTGTTTTGCTTGCTCCAATTTATGAACAGAATTCTGTTGGAAGAAATGTCTACATTCCAGAAGATATGGTTCAAGTAACATGGCAAAATAACAAGGCTACAGAGAAAAATATTTCTAAAGGCGATCATTACATTGATGTTCCTTTAAATACAGTTGTGTTTTTTGTGAAGTGCGGACATGTTGTTCCATTGTGTACTCCAGCTTTAAATTCAGAAGCTCTTGATACAACTCATTTTAGTTTTGTTGGTGACGGAAAAAGCTATGAGCTTTACGAAGATGACGGCGTTACACGAAATATTGATTTGATTAAGAATACACGTAAAATTTACAAATAAATGGTTAAACTCCGCAAAAAGTGCGGAGAATATTGCCTCAAATCTCCGCAAGAATTGTTAAAAACTGCAAAACGGTGCGTTAACACACTTAAAAACGGTGCGTAAATACTCACTACAAAATTTATTTTTTATGTGATAATGGTATAGATTAAATTTCTTATTCTATATAAGAGAGAGTTTGGGGCAGTGATAAAATCATTGCCCTTTTTTATTGCAAAATAATCATTCATCAAATAGCTTGAAAAGAAAATATATGAAAAGTAAAATACTGTCATGAATGTTTTAAACATAAATGTTTTTAAAAAATATTTGTTGTTAAGTATTTTTATAATTATTAATGAAGTGATTTTGCTTAATGCGCAAGGTGTTGAAATTCCTGTTTCTGCTGCAAATCCTTATGGAATAGATTTTTCAAAACTACAAGGAAACATATCTCAGATAATAGAATATCGTGGTGAAAAATTTGATGATTTAAAAAAATATTCTACACAAGTATACGACACAGGAAAAATAACCAGCTCAACTATTTTTGAAACTAACGGCTCTGTTCGTTCAGTGACAAAGTACGAATATAATAAATCAGGAAAACTTGAAAGCATAAAAGGAAATGATGACTCTGAAAATATTACATGGAGCTATCAATATAGTTATGATAATTATGGCAGACAGGTTGAAGAAAAATCTTTAAGTTCAGATGACAATGCAGAAGGAAAAATTACAAGCAGATATAATGAGAATGGTTCACTAAGAGAGCGTTTGACTTATGACGCGAATGATAAAATAACATTAAAGGAAACTTTTCATTATAATGACAGAGGTTTTGTTTCTGCTGATATAACTCAGTATCCAGACGGAAAACTTTTAAAAAGAATAATTTATACTTACACAAAGGGTGGCCATGTTGCGCAAGAAGATCATTTTGATGCATCTGGTTTTTATGAAAGCATAGGTTACTCATATACAGAGTCAGGGAACATAATCAGTTTTTCTAATATTGGAAAAGGCAACATAATAAATTCAAGAACAACTCTTGTATATGGTGCAAATGGAAAAATCTCAAAGCAAGTAATTACAGGCAAAGATGATTTACTAACAGAAATATTTTATACTTATGATTTTAGAAATAACTGGGTAATAAAATTTGATGGAAAATCATACACAGTAAGAGAAATTATTTATAAGGAAAAGTGATATGGCAAATATTTTACTTGTTGAAGATAATCCTTTGATAACAGAGGCTGTCTCAAGCTATTTGCAACTTGAAGGACACAAAACTATTACATCAGATAAAGTCGAGGGTGTGATTGATATAATTAAACGTGACACTATTGATCTTGCAATTCTTGACATTATGCTTCCTGATGGCAACGGCTTTATGCTTGCAAAAGATATTAGAAAAATTTCTAACATTCCGCTAATTTTTTTAACAGCTAAAGACAGCGAGTCTGACCGTATTTTAGGATTTGAAGTTGGCGCTGATGATTATGTTTGTAAACCATTTTCCACCAAGGAACTTGTTCTGCGTGTCCAGGCGCTTTTAAAACGTACTGGCTCAAAGGCTGAAAATAAACAAATAGAGACATGGATTCTTGATAAAGAAAAAATGTCTATTGATTCTGAAAAGCATGTTTTGAAAATTAATAAAAAAGAAATTCTTCTTACGAGCGCTGAATGGAAAATTCTAATTTATCTTTGCTCTCAAACAAGCCTTGTAATTTCACGTGAGAAACTTTTGTCTGAATGTTTAAATTATAATTTTGAAGGGTCAGAAAGAACAATAGATACTCATATAGCAAACCTCCGCACAAAACTAGGAGCCGCTGATTGGATTGGAACTATAAGAGGTTTTGGTTATCGCTTTAACGGGAAGCCTGCTGAATGAAAAAAATATTTGCTAAATTATTTTTAGGAAATCTTATAGCGACATTTGCAGTTCTTGTTATGATGTCTTCAATTTTTGTTATTGCAATTAAGACTTCAATTTCTCATTGGAATAGAGATGAAGCTACTGATATTATAAATCTTCTTTCTCCTGTTATTTCAAAAGTGTACAGGCTTACTGGCACCCTTGAGCCAAGCACTCTTGAAGCGGCTGTTCTGCCTTATACAACGGACTCTTTGTATGTTTATATTTTTGATGTTAATAAAAAACCAATTTTACTTTTAAATAAAGGCCAGCATATTTCACAAAGAAAAGTTGAAGAGCAGTTGGGAAGTTTGAACTCTTTTCTTTCTTTAAATGTTCCAGCCACTATAAAAGACAATGACAAGATCATTTGCTATCTTTCTGTAAATAGCCAGGACTTTTTAACATACAAGGCAAACAGGCAATTTATTTCAACAATGAGAAATTCAATTTCTGCAGGATGTGTTACTGCAATACTTATTGCGTTAGGTCTTTCTGTTCTTATCTCTTCTTCATTTTCAAAACAAACTGAATCCTTGGTAAAAGAAATTACTGCCCTTGGAAATGGCAAACGAAATATAAAGTTCACTCATTCAAACACAGCTGAATTTGATATGATTGCAAGCTCTGAAGAAAAACTGCAAACTCAATTGTTGAAAGAAGAATCGTTGCGTCGACAGTGGATGCTTGATGTTTCGCATGATTTAAGAACTCCTGTAACTGCTGTAAAAGTTCAACTTGAGGCAATAAGCGATGGTGTTCTTCCTGCGACTAAACAAAGGGTTAACAGTTTGCTGATTGAGTTAAATCATATAGAAAGGCTTGTAAATAATCTGCATGACTTGAGCCGTTATGAATCTCCAGAGATGAAAATAAATATTGTGACAATTCAACCAAAAGAATTTACAGAAATGATGAAGGAAGAATTTTCTGTCTTGATTGCGCAGAAGAATTTAAAATCTTCTTTTACTAGCAAGACGACTCAATCATTCTGTGCAGATGAATTTTTACTTCAACGTTGCATTTCAAATCTTTTGCAAAACGCAGTTAAGTATACAAATGAAAAAGGTAAAATTTATTTTAATATAGCTGATGATGAAAAAAAACATACTGTGATTTCTGTTCGCAATACAGGAAGCCTTAGCGATGAAAGTCTGCAACATGTTTTTGACAGACTGTATAGAGGTGATAAATCTCGTACTGACGGAGGCTCCGGTCTTGGGCTTTCAATTGCAAAAGCTATTGTTGATTTGCATCATGGAACTATATCTGTAAAAAATGAAAGAGGGTATGTTTGCTTTAATGTTACAATTCCAGTCATTAAGGGCATCTCTAAAAACTCGCTTTTGTGATTTTTCAGAAACTCTCTTAAGAGTTTAAAATAAAAAAACCGAAGCTTGTTACGGCTTCGGTCTACTAATTTATAAATTAGTAATTAGTTAGCAGCTGTTTCAGTTGTTGTGTCTGTAGCAGCAGCATCTGCTGTTGTATCTGCAGCAGCGTCTGTTGTTGTGTCAGCAGTTGTATCTGTTGCTGTTGTGTCAGCAGCAGGAGCTTCAGTTGTTTCTGTTACAGTAGCTTCAGTAGCTGGAGCTTCTGCTTTTTTTGTATTGTTGCAAGAAACTGCAACAAATGATGCCAATGCGATTGCGCAAATAACCATAGTAATCTTTTTCATAATAACACCTCTGTTATTTATAATTTGTAATCAAACAGTACCAAATTTATATCAAGATATTTTATGGGAATTGTTAATATCGTGTTAAGATTTTAACCTCAAATTTATTGACTTTTCTGCCTGTAATGTTAGAATTGCAGTATGGAAAAAGAAACAGAACAAAGAATAATCGAACTAGAAACAAAGATTGCGTACATGCAGAATTTTATTGATGAAATTCAAACAGTAACAGTTGAGCATACAGAGACAATTGAAAAGCTTAGAAAAGAAAATCAAATATTAAGCGGCAGGCTTCAGGACTTAATTGATAATATGGAAGAAATACCAAACCGCAAGCCTCCGCACTACTAGTTTGTTCAGTGATCTTGTTGAAATTAGTTGCTTGTAAAAATGTATATCTCTTGCTCACTTTTTGAAGTTTCCTTATACTAAAAAACATGAAACATTCAATGCAAATCTTACAAGAGCTGGCCGCAAAAAACGGGCCTTTGTGTGTTGGCTTAGACACTGATCCTTCCTATATACCGCTTTCTGTTTTACAAAAATATTCATCGCCTGCAGAAGCGGTTCTTGATTACAATAAAGAAATAATCGACAGAGTAAAAAGCGCAGGTTCTGCTTGCTGCTGTAAAGTTCAAATTGCATATTACGAAGCAATGGGGCTTAGCGGAATGAAGGCGTACGCAGAAACATTACGTCTTGTAAAAGAAGCGGGACTTATTTGCATTAGCGACATTAAGCGCGGCGACATTGCAAACACAGCGGCGGCCTATGCAAAAGCACATTTTACTGGAGACTTTGAAACTGATATTATCACTGTAAATCCATATATGGGCTTTGACACTTTAAAGCCGTTCACCTCTTACTGCTCGCCAAAAAATTTTTCTGAAGAAAATAAGCTTGGTGCTGAAAAAGGAATTTTTGTTTTGCTAAGAACAAGCAATCCCGGCATGGTTGATATTGAGCAGCAGCAGTTAGTAAGCGGCAAGCGCGTTCTTGATGCAGTTGGTGCAGAGCTTGAGAATATTTCAAAAGAATTTTCTGCACAGTACAAAGATATGACTTGTTCCCCAGTTGGAGCTGTAGTTGGCTGTACAGAAGAAAGTGACGCTCGCATTTTACGTGACGCTTACCAAGACATTTTCTTTTTAATTCCAGGCTACGGTGCGCAAGGTGGAAAAGCTAGAATTGCCGCAACACTTCTTGACAAGGCAGGCGGTACAGTTAACAGTTCGCGTGGCATTTTATGCGCATGGAAAAATTCCCCAACATGTTTGGAAAAAGACAAGGAAGGCTCTTTAACAATGGACGACTTGGGAGATTCAGCCGGATGTGCCGCCCTAGAAGCAAAAGACGATTTGCTTGGTGCTGTAAAAGAATTAAAAGCATAAAAATATTTAAAGTGTTAAAAACTGATATTTCTATAATTATGGCATACTTATTAGAAAAGCATCGGGGCGGTGGCCATGAGAAATACCTACACAAACGAAGTGCGGAAGCCGTTTCTCAGGGACACAGTTCCGATGCTTGTATTTTTAATATGTTGTCGAAAAGATAGCAATATCAGTATTTTATAAACGGAGGCTTAATATGGACAGAGCAGAAATAGATGAAAACGGAAAAGGTTTGCTTTTTTTTGGTAAGGCAAAAGTTCAGGAATGTGCGCCTGTTGAAGGGCAGGACAATGTTTATGTTTTAGGCACAGTTGTCGCTCTTGAAAGAAAAGAACAGCTTGCCCCAAAGCCGGGGCAGTTCTATTTGATCCGTTCAGCAAGAAGCGCAGTTCAGTTTGACAGGCCAATAAGCGTTTACCGTTCAGAAGAAAAATACCATGAAGACTCCGGCGTAAAAATTGTAATGCTAGAATTTCTTATTCTAGAAAAAGGCCGTGGCACACAAGAGTTATGCTCTCTTCAAATAGACGATGAAATTGAATTGATAGGGCCTTTAGGAAATACATTTGAGCTTCCAGAAAATATTGCTGAATCAACTTCATCATCAGAAAAAAATAAAACTGACATTTGTATAGTCGGCGGTGGAATTGGAGTGGCGCCTGTAGCTAATTTTGCATCATCACTAAAACCAAAAAGCTACGACTTCTACGCAAGTTTTAAAAGCGGCTCTTACGGATTAAATTATGTAAAGCCAAAAAATCTAATTGTAACAACAGATGACGGCAGTGTAGGAATGCACGGAATGTTGCCAGTTGCAATAGACGCTCAAAAAATAAAAGACGCTGGCTACAAAGTAGTGTATGCTTGCGGACCAACACCAATGCTTGCTTATATTCAGAAAATCTGCAATGAAGCAAATGTAAAGTGCTACATCAGCATGGAAAACAGAATGCTCTGCGGAGTAGGCGCTTGCTTGGGATGCACAATCCAAACTAAGGAAGGAAAGAAAAGAGTCTGCAAAGACGGACCAGTTTTTGATTCAGACATAATTGAATTTGAACAACCTGCTGCAAGACGACCAAGTTTGCCTGAAGGAACAGAGCCAGACTTGAACGTAGAAATTGCCGGTGTTAAATTTAGAAATCCAGTTTTTGCGGCAAGTGGAACTTTTGGTTACGCGCAAAACTACCGTGGAATATTCGATGTGAATAAATTAGGCGGCATCTGTTCAAAAGGAACAACTCTTGAACCGCGAGAAGGCAACCCCGGACAGCGTGTTGTAGAAGTTGTTGGTGGAAATATAAATTCAATCGGCTTGCAAAATCCAGGCCTTCCACACTTCATTCAATACGAGCTTCCTGAAATGTTAAAGCTGGAGCCTACTACAATTGCAAATCTTGCAGGAAGTGACTTGGACTCTTATGTAAAAGGCGCTGAGCTTTTGGACAATACAGATGTTAAAATGATTGAGCTGAACATAAGCTGCCCAAATGTTAAAGCGGGCGGAATGGCTTTTGGCATGAAGTGTGATGCGGCTAACACTGTAGTAAGCGCAGTTCGTAAAGTTACAAAGAAGCCAATCATGGTAAAGCTTTCTCCAAACGCGCCTGACTTGGTTGGAGTTGCAATGGCTTGTGTTAAGGCCGGTGCAGACGCGTTAAGTTTGGTAAATACAGTTCAGGCAATTGCAATCGATATAGAAAAAGGCAAACCTGTTTTTGCAAATGTGCGCGCTGGTTTCTGCGGACCTGCAATAAAACCGTTGGCACTGCGAATGGTCTACGATGTTGTTGCTGCAATGAACAAGCTTCCAGAAAGCGAGCGAGTGCCTGTTGTGGGAATTGGCGGAATTGCTAAGTGGGAAGATGCAGTTGAATACATTATGGCGGGCGCTTCTGCTGTTGAAGTTGGAACTGCAACGTTCAGCAATCCAAACGCTATGATTGAAATTATTGACGGGCTTAGGGCATTTATGAAACGCAAAGGGTATGCAACGCTAAGTGAAATGCGTGGAGTGGCGCAAGTGTGATAAATATTTGGAGCATGGGCTTTGAAGTAACCACCGTTACGCCACTTGCTTACGCGCGGTGCTTCGCACTTGCCTTCGGCAATGGCTACATGGTGGGCTAAGTTTTTTTAAATCAGTGTGATTTATTCTTGTAAGAATTTTTCACACTGATTTTTTTGTTTATAAATATTTAAAACCTAAAAATATATTCTTAATTTGAACTGACCCCGTAAAGTTGGACATTTTTATGCAGCCCCCTGTGATCTAAATTTCACAGGAGAGCAGTAATTCAATTTTTTTTGTATGCGTTCATTATTATAAAAATCAATGAAGTCGTCAATGAGATATTTCATCTGATTGTACGAAAGCAGTCCATTTCTTAACGTTCGATAATATCCAGTTTCAACCTTCAGCGTTCCGAAGAAATGTTCCATGCAGGCGTTGTCCCAACAGTTACCACGTCTGCTCATGCTTTGTACAATTCCGTTTTCAATCAGTTTCTTTCTGTATTCTTTTGCGGTATAAGTTGTTCCTTGGTCGGAATGAAGCATCATATTTTTCACATCGTAATTTTTGATTAGAGAATTCAATGTGTCTTGAACAAGGTTCTCGTCATTTTTCATTGAACATCGATGTCTCAGGATTTCATTGTTATATAAATCCATCACAGGACTTAGAAACAACCAGCCTTCCCTCACTCGGAAATAAGATATGTCGGTTGCGGCTTTTTCTAGAGGTCTTGAGGCGGAAAAATCTCTGTCTAGAATATTTGCAGGAAGATTCCTTCTGTTCTCCTTTAGAGTCTTGTAATAATCCTTCGGATATTTTCTGAGCCTGTTATGTGTTGTTATGCCGAATTCAGAGAGTATTCTACTCATCTTTTTATGGTTGCAGATTAAATCTGTTTTCTGTTTGAACCACTGAGACTTGCGTTTAGCTCCATAAGTGCAAAGCACTTTTTTTGGCATTCTAAGAATTCGTCTGCATATTTTCTCGTCTTCCGTCTTTTTCTCTGCAGCCTTGTCTGAATAATAAAAGCTTGAGCGCGGAATGCCTGCAATCTTGCAGAGTTTATTCTTCTTCATTTTTGGGTTCAATGTCTTTGCAAGGACTATTGCGGCCATCTGAAGTTTTTTTTACAGTCAACGTTGCTGCTTTATACAAATAATGATTTTGTCATTTCATTAACTCCTGCTGACACTACTGATGCAATTTTAAATGGTGGTCAGTCTGGTTCAGTTTATGAAGTAAAAGGAACAATAAAAGACATTAAACGAAGAGAAGCTGGCGGTTTGAGTATTATTGAAATAAATGAATAATTTTCAATAAAAAAAATTAGTATATTAAGACGTAAAACTTTAGTTAATACATAAAAGTATTTTAAAGCTTTACGTCTTTTTTTTGCATCAACAACAATTACAATAAATCCTTCAAGCTTTTGTTGGTTCTGGAGGATTATCAAGTGCGTTCATAAACAAATCTCGTTCTTTCATATTGAGCACATTTTTTTCTTGTTCTTCAATATCAGTTTGAGCCTGTTTTATAGAAGAAGATAAAATGTAGGTAGACAAAGAAATATGTTTAAGTTCTGCCACCTTTTCTAACAGTGACTTTGCTTTTAAGTTTGTTCTTATGTCGAATCTTTCATCTTTTACTGCTGAAACTGCCATATTTTGTCTCCTTCTGTAACTAATATAACATCAAATGTGTAAATATACACACAAATAGAAGATGATAATTGATAAATTGCAAAGTAAAGAGATTTTTCTGATTAATTTGAAATGAAAAATTAAAAAATGTTCTTTATTTAAATGAATTCATATTGTACACTAAGTTTAATAATACATTATAAAAGGGGTAACTTATGTTTGAATTTAATCAGTTGTGCCATGAATATGAAAAGTTAAGCGATGGTGAAAGAAAGCTTCGCCTTGAGGAAATGAGTACAAAAATTATTACTGCATTTGAAGCGATTAACAACAAGGGCATGGAAATGTTTTTGTATTTTGTTGGAACTGCTTGCGGGGCTGACGGACATCTTTCTCCAGAAGAGTATGCGCTTTTGCAGGAAGTTTCTCCAATTGATTTGAAGTACAACGAAGCAAAACAGCTTGCAGAAAAATACAGCACTAAGGAAAACAAACAAACTGCGCAGACACTTTCTGAAATAATTGGAATGTTCAGCGAAGATATGCAGGACGCTATTCTTTCATTCTGCTTGTGCTTCTGCTCTGCTGATAAAAAAGT
>JBAXYY010000034.1:0-18687 GCA_041670585.1 Treponema sp.
TAGCGATCCTAAACTTCTTGAGGCGCTTTCATTCCTTGAGCAGGCAAAAAAGGAAGGCTGGTATCAGCAGGATAGTAGTATTGCTAAAACTGGACTTCAGAATAGAACTGTAGCAATGTATATGGAACGCGAAGGGTTCCAGACACAGGTCATGGCAGAAACTGATGATGAAATTGGATTTGTTCCACTTCCACACGGTCCTAGTGTAAAAGCGGCTCCAGCTATTTTTGAAACAGACGGCTACGGAATTGGCAATGGCTCTAAAAAACAGGTTGCCGCTGGAAAATTCATTGAGTACGCACTCAAAGAATGGTACATAAGCGACATGGCAACACGCAATAAGGACTGGACAGATGAAATGTTCGAGTTCACTGCTGAAATGAACAAAGACCCTTATTATCCAGGTCCAACAGCATCTGCAATTGACAGCATTATGAACGACTTCTTAGGTGAAATTATTTGGACAGGCAACTCACCAGCAGCCGCAATTGAAAAATGGACACCAAAGGCAACAGCTCTTGTAACAGATGCTAACAAGCCAATGGGCAAACTTGAGAGACTTCCATTCAAGGGCATTTCACAGACATTTGATAAGATGAAGGAAAAGAAACTTGCTGAATACTTTACACCATGGGAAGAAACAAAGACAGCTAAAATTTCTTTAGTTAGCGGCAAAGAGGCAATCTCTGGAAAGCAGTCACTTAAACTTGAATTCACTCCAGAAGAAGGCTCAACTGGCGCAATCCTTACACTTTCAAATCCAGAAGAATTTGGCATTGTAGGTTGGCGTGATTATAAAGTTACATTCTCTGCAAAAATGGTTGGAGAAAAAATTGCTGATGATCCTAACGTTTGGGTTAAAGCGTATGCTGACGAAGTAAACGAATATGGCTTTATCAAAAAGACATTCGATGACAACACAACAGTTTACACTGTAACAGGTTCAATTAAGAACGTTACACAGAACGGCAAAATTGGAATTATGATTGGCTGCAACGGATGCAAGGGCGTAATTATTGACGACTTCATTATTGAAGAAAAATAATTTCCTTTAGTAACAATGGCCGGAATCTGCAACAATGGTTCCGGCTTTTTTTTAAGAGAAACAGTGAGTTTTTTATTCCGACAGAAGCGGAAATATCTTTAATTACATAAAATATGTATACATGTCTTGTCTATGTGTCTTATTTTGGAGTATCAATGCACAATAAATTTTACAAACAAGTAATTATATTTTTTTTAGTCATATCATCAATAGAACTGGCTTTTGCAAGATCAAACCAGTTAAAATTTGAAGCAGAAAAAGGCGACTTCTATAGCGTAAAAGATGGCACAGAATTAAAAGGCTATAGTGGAGAAGGCTATGTTGAGTTCCCTTCATACGAGCAGGGAATTCTTCAAATGAATTTGGACATACAAACATCAGGCGAGTACTGCATGTTTTTACATATATTGAATCTTCCTCGTGAGCAGAATCCAGACATGGACATTGTTCTTCCTGAAAAAATAAAAAGGTTCCAGCTGGAGCAAGGTGAAAATATAGTAGCTTCACAAAAGCTTCCTGTAGAAAAAAAATTTACAGATGTAATGGTGAACTGCGTTTTAAATCTTGATCAAGGCAGCAATGAATTTTACTTTGTAGGTCTTGAGGGAGAATGGCAGCTGGATTATATAACTTTAAAGCCTGCAACAGAAAAATTAAAACAGATGGCTCTTCCTTCAAAAAATCTCTGCAACAAAAACGCAACAGACAACGCAAAAAAAGTCTATGAATATTTGTGTGACATGCAAGGCAAAGGAATATTGAGCGGACAGCAAATGTATTCCCGTCAGCCAGAAATGGAAGCAATAAACAATCTTACCGGAAAATATCCCGCAATATTAGGCATTGACTTAATTGACTATTCACCTTCACGCGTAAAGCGCGGAACACGCGGCACTACAGAGAATGACGCGATTAAATGGTGGAAGAATGGTGGTCTTGTAACATGCTGCTGGCATTGGAACGCACCGTTGGGATTGGTTGATAAAAAGGAAAAGAACAAGGAATGGTTCTCTGGCTTTAGACCAGAAGCAACAACTTTTGACTTTGCAACAGCGCTTAACAATCCTGAAAGCGAAGACTACAAGGCTTTGATAAATGACATTGACGCAATTGCAAAACCTTTGTTGAAAATGCAAAAAGAAGGCGTTGTGCTTTTGTGGCGGCCATTGCATGAAGCAAGCGGCGGCTGGTTCTGGTGGGGCGCACATGAAAGCGAGCCTTACATAAAATTGTACAGACTTTTATATGAAAGACTTACAAACTATCACAAGATAAATAATTTAATTTGGGTGTGGAACGGTCAGAACGCATCTTGGTACCCAGGAGACGATGTTGTTGATATTATTTCAAACGACATCTACCCTGGCGCAAAAGAGTACACTGCAAGCGAACAAAAATTATCTGATGTTCGTTCAAGCTCTGAAAAACCAAAGCTTGTTGCAATGAGCGAAAACGGAACGTTGCCAGACATAGACTTAATTGCGCAAAACAAAGTGCCGTGGTCATGGTACTGCACATGGAACGGCGACTTCACTTCAGACGCGCGTGAAAAATATTCAGAAAAATTCACAGAGGCCGAAGTGTTAAAAAAATATTATCAAAACCCATTTTTAATTACACTTGACGAGCTTCCGTCATTCACTGATGAAAAATAAAATAAGAAAGGCGGTGGAAAAATGAAAATTGCAAAAAAAATAATCATGCTTGCTTTATCAGCACTGACATTGTTATGCTCAGTTCAAGCAGAAGGAGTTAATTTTATGGAAGAAAATGAATATGCAAGAATTCAAAATGTAATGGCTAAACTTCGCCGAGGGGAAGAAGTAAGAATCGCGGCGTTTGGCGGCTCAATAACAACAGGCTACAATTCCGATCCAAAATCCACAAAATGCTGGGCTTCTTTAGTTGGAGCATGGTGGAAGGAAAAGGGCGCTCAGTATAATTCAACTGTAAAATTTATGAACGAAGGTGTTAGCGGAACAGACAGCGCTTTTGGAGTTGCGCGTGTAAAGCAGCATATAATAGACAACAAGGCGGACCTTGTAATATTGGAGTTTGCAATGAACGACCAGTGGCTAGAAACAAATGTTAGGCAAAGAAGCTATGAAGGTGTGATCCGCCAGATTGAAGACAACTCAGAAAGAGGAATCCTTGCTCTTTTTGTAAATGAAAGGTTTTCTCCTCAAAAAGGACAGCAGTATGAACAGCAGCCTATTTGCGAATACTACCACATTCCTTTTGTAAGCTGGAAAGACTGCGCTAACAAAGAATACGGCAACTCTCCAAACTGGGACTCGTGGTTTTCTGGACAAGAAGGAATTCACCCGAACAACGAAGGGCACTTAAAAATTGCGGAGTACATAATTGCAAAGCTTGAAGAAATATGGGCATCTCTTCCTGATGATAAAAAATTGCCACCAATTGCAGTAGAGCTTCCAAAGCCTTTGACAGACACAAGCTACCAGTATTTTACATATTACACATCTGACAACTTAGAGCCACTTGCAAACACAGGCTGGAAAAACTCAAGCCCTGTCCACTCTGAGTGGGTAAGCCACGGTGGAGCAAAAGAAGGGTGGTCTACAGCGGAAGAGGGCGCTGAAATTACATTTAAAATTCACGCTTCTTCAATAAATGTTTTGTACGCAGAAAGCGACGGCTACAGGGACTGCGAGGCTTGGGTAGAAAACACAGACGGAACTGCAAGTAAAAAGGTTGTAATGAGAAATGCTCAGGCAAGCCGCAAGGGGTACTTGGGCTGGTGCTGCCACGAAGTTGTAAATGGCACAGAAGAAAAAGACTATATTCTTCACATCAGCTGTCCAAAAAGAAGAAAGACAGACCAGGGCAAAGAGACAGATGTTGTTGGAATTATAGCTTGTGGCAAAACAGGACTTTGATCTTTTAACCATTGCCAAACAAAGCAAATGTCATTCCGACTGTACAATCTGTCATTCCGACCAAAGCGGAGGAATCTCTTTGTATTATTAGCAGTGTAATAAAGACAACACACAGAGGAGCATAACTATGAAAATAAAATCATCAATATTCATATTACTAGCGTTAATTGCAAGTTCAATATTTGCGACAGACTACAGTGAAAAAATAAACAAGACATTGCCGCAAATCCAAGTTTTAGAAAAAGAAACATTCACTGTAAACGGCCAAGACATTGACGACGAAACTCTTGCTTTTATTTCTGCAGACGACAAAAACATTTACTACACAGGAAGAGTTGACTTTAAAAATCCATCAGAGCCAATTCTAATTTGGGAAGGTACGCAAATACAGTTCAACTTCTCAGGAACACGCTTAGGCTTGAGGTTTAAAAACAGCAACAGCCAGACAAGCTACTACAACGTTATAGTTGATGGAAAAATCTATTTGCTGCACATGGAAACTGGCGGCGAGTACGACTATTTCTTAGACAAAAAGCTAGACTCTGGCGACCACACATGCACAGTTTTTAAAAGAAACGAAGCTGGAATGTTGGACACGTTTGTAGGAATTGATGTTGATTCAAAAGGCTACAAAAAAGCAACAGGCGTAATTACAATGCCAGAGCTTCTTCCAATAAAAATAGAATTTTACGGCGACAGCATTACTGCCGGTGTTTGCGATGAAACAGTTGGCGACGACTCCTATGAACAAGATAAAATGGTAACACACAACTGCTACACTTCTTACCCTGCAATTGCATGTAGAATGTTGAACGCAGAGCTTGCCGACTACGCAGTTGGAGGAACAGGCGTATGCTACAGCTGGAACCCATTTATAATCACAGACTCTTGGAAAAAAACATACTCTGGAAACCTAAGCAGAGATTTTGATTTTACAACAGCACGAACTCCTGACATTGTAGTAATTAATTTGGGCCAGAACGACTTTGGCTTGCAAGACCAGAAGGGCGGCTTTCCAAAAAACTTTCAGCAAAAGTACACAGCCTTCTTAAAAGAAATACGTGCACAGTACCCAGACGCTTGGATTATTTGTGCAACGGGCGGCATGAGCGCAATAAAGTCTAGCCGTGAACTTGCAAGTGGAATTCTTAATTCAGTAAAAGAGCTTTCTGCAACGGACACAAAAATCTTGCAGTTTACATACAGGGCATTTACTTACAGTCACCCGCGCGTAGACACACATCTCTTGATGGCACAGCAGCTTGTTAAATTCATACAGGCGAATGTTCTTACAGAAGATAGCACAACTATAAGGTAGAAAAGATATTTTATAAATGATTATTTTTGCAATAAAAAAGACCCAAGCTTCAACAAAAAAAAGTTAAAGTTTGGGCTTCTTTATTTATCACTTAATTTCAATAATAAAATCACTCTGCCACACAATGAATGAGCTGGCTGCCAAAGTCTCCCCACAAACGTGGAACAAGCAGCCCCGCATTCATCAAAGTACGACCTGTCCATTTTCCAAGCTCGCTCTTGTTTCCGTAAGAATCTTCCATTTCAATTTTGTAAGATTTATCTTCATCAAGTCCTTTCAAGTAAACTCTGCGTGAGTGGAAGTTAGGGTGGTTCAAGACCTGCACTAAAGTAGTAAGCGCTTCCTTTTTATTCTTAGAAACTACGCTCCAGCAGTCCCATTCCTTGTTCTGGCTGTAGGATGCAATTCTGTAGTAGTCGCCAGTTCTTACAAGAGGATTGTATTTTTTGTACATGGCTATTTGCTCTGGAATCAAAGCTCTGTCTTCTGAAGGAATTTTTGTAATGTCAAGCTCGTAGCCAAAAGTGCCGGCCAACGCAACAAAGCCTCTTGTTCTAAACGGTGTAACGCGTCCACAAGCGTGATTAGGGCAAGTGCTTACATGTGCTCCCATTGCGCAAAGAGGGTAGACTAACGAAGTTCCTTCTTGTATTTCAAGTCGTTCTATTGCGTCAGTGTCGTCGCTGCACCAAATTTGAGGACTGTAGTACAACATGCCTGCGTCAAATCTAGCGCCGCCGCCTGAGCAGTTTTCCAAAAGCAGGTGAGGGAACTCTTTAATAAGACGCTCTTGAAGTGAGTAGACTGCAAGAACATATCTGTGGTAAAGTTCGCCCTGTCTGTCTGAAGGCAAGCAAGCGCTGCCCAAGTCTGCAAGCTGTCTGTTCATGTCCCACTTTACATATTCAATGTTTGCGCTGTGAAGTATTTTGCTTACAGATTCGAACACGTAGTCGCAAACTTCATTACGGCTCAAGTCAAGCACGTACTGCGCTCTGCAAAGGCCTGCTGTTCTTCCATGCACTTGAATAGCCCAGTCTGGGTGCGCTCTGTACAAGTCGCTGTCGGGGCTAATCATTTCTGGCTCAAACCAAATGCCAAACTTCATTCCAAGCTTATTTACTTCGCTTACTAAATAATTCAGTCCGCCTTTTATTTTTTCTTCATTGACAACCCAGTCGCCTAAAGAACAGTTGTCGCTGCTTCTTTTTCCAAACCAGCCGTCGTCCATTACAAGCATTTCTATTCCGTCTTTAGAAGCTTCGCGCGCAATTGACAAAAGCTTTTCTGTGTCAAAGTTAAAGTAAGTGGCTTCCCAGTTGTTTATTAGAATAGGCCTCATTTTGTCACGGTACTCTCCGCGGATAAGGTGCTCTCTGGTTAAGTCGTGGAAGGTGCGGCTCATTTTTCCAATGCCCTCTGAAGAATAAACAATGGCAACTTCTGGGGCTGTGAAGTCCTCACCTGGCTCCAACCTCCATGCAAAGTTCTCGTCGTTAATGCCAACAACAGCCCTTACGTTGTCGAACTGGTCAAGCTGTGCCTGGCTTATAAAGTTGCCGCTATAGATAAAGTTGAATCCGTAAACTTCGCCTCTGTCTTCTGTGGCGGTGTGCTCTGCAAGTGCCATGAAGCTGTGCTCCTGGTGGCTAGTTTCACCTCTTACAGAAGACACGCATTGCTTACCGTGGAAGAGCGGCGTTCGTTCAATATGGCGCTCTCTTGCCCAAGAGCCGTGCAATGAAATAAAGTCAAAGTCTTTGTTCTCCATGTCAATACATGAGGAATAGCACTTTGTAAGGGTGACAGCGCTTGTCCCTCTGTTTTCTATATAGACACTTCTTGCCACACAGTCAATTCCTTTGAAAATAGAGTAGCTTAGTGTAATGTGCAATTTTAAAAACGGATCTTCGCAATGCAAAAGCAATGTCATTGAGTCATCCTTGCTTCCCCAAGTTGCGGGCAGTCCTTTTAGGCAAGGTTTGCCTTTTAATATCTCATGTGAAACATAATGAAGAGTTACTGCGCTTTGACCTTTGCTGTTTTTTACATTTATGCAGCTTTCCCTAAAGTCGCCAATTCCACCACAAGGGTACTCGCAAGGAAAAGTGTCATAGAAGGAAAGCCTGTCGCGCTCGTTTTCAGACGGCACTTTTGGATTTTCCAAAGTTCTAAGCAAAGAAAAAATGTCATCTGATGTTGAAAGTTTTTTGCCATAGTGTATGTGGCCTACAAAATTTTCCTTGTCAACAAGCCCAATGTAATACCCTGAGTTTTCTGTCTCCAACGCGAACACGCGATTTTTTTCATCATAATTTATCTTCATAAAATTTCCTTACAAAAAAAACGGACTACAATAAATGCAGCCCGTCTTTAATCTACATCAAAATGTAAAATTATTTAATACCATCAAAGCGAACATAGTCAACTAAGAATGTCTCAGCAGCCTGTGATGCGTCAAGTTTTTTAGAAACAAATGTCATATCAAAAGAAGCGGAATTTTTAACAGCAGCCTTGTTTGGTTTTATAGCGCCCTTTACTGCACCAAAATCAAATGTGTTGTTTGCAAAGTCAATTACTAGTGTGTGCCAGCCATCGCCAATGTCTTTTACTGTAACTGCGTCAATTTCTTTTCCTAAAGAAGACATGCCCCAGTTTCCGTCGCGTGCAACAAATTTAATTGCAGGGTAGTCTTTCATTCCTTCAGCTACCATGCTTGCTGGAATGTAGATTCTGATTTTTGCAACAGCAGCAGAAAGGTCTTTTTTATCAGCACCCTGGTTAGAATAGTTAAAAAGGAATGTTGTGTTTGCGCTTCTCTTGTCAAGATTCAAGTCAATAGAAACTGCCTTGTCTCCATCGCCAGTGTCTACTACAGTCGCAACTTTTGTGCATTCGTTTCCACTTGCGTCCTGGAACTTTGCCCATTTGTCATCCTGTGTAACATACTTTTTGCCGCCGTCTTTTGACCAGCCTTTAATTTCTGCTGTAGAGAAATCAAGATATGCTCCTGTTTCATCTGCATCAATTCCTTTTGCTCCGGCTAAAGCATCTGCGCTTGGGCCTGCCGCAAATGCTACACCCATCATACTTACTGTTGCTGCAGCAAGTATAAAACGTAAATTCTTTTTCATGTATATTCCTCCTATGAAAAACAAAAGAAAAGGCTTCTGTAAAATCAATTTGAATTTACAAAAGCCTTTATATTGAATAAATTAGAAACGTCCTTCTGTTTTGTCGCAGCCAACTGTTTCGTCGTTGTCTTTAATGAACTTTACAACTTCATCAAGTTTGCAGAATGCAAGAGCTACAACAGTATCAGCGGCTCCATAGTAAATGGCGATTCTGCCTGTCTTAGCGTCAGCTAATGTTGCAACAGGGAAGCATACGTTTGGAACAAATCCTGATGTCTCATAAATTTCTTCTGGAGTAAGCATGTAGCGTCCGCAGCGGTAAAGAACTTTGCTAGGGCAGTCCTTGTCAAGAATTGCGGCGCTGAATGAATAAACAAATCCAGAGCAAGTTGTTGCAACTCCGTGGTAGAACATGAGCCAGCCTTCATCAATTTCAATTGGAGCAGGACCACAGCCAATCTTAACTCCGCCCCACCAGCCTTGTCCGCCTCTTTGCATAACACAGCGGTGCTCGCCCCAGTATTTTAAATCTGGGCTTTGGCTTAACATAACATCGCCAAATGGTGTATGACCAGAATCGCTTGGACGGCTAAGCATTAAATATTTGCCGTTAACTTTGCGAGGAAAGAGAACGCCGTTTCTATTAAAAGGAAGGAAAGGATTTTCAAGACGTGTGAATGACTTGAAGTCCTTTGTGCGTGCCAAACCAATTGCGGCTCCGTCAAAGTCTGTGCACCAAATTACATAGTAGTAGTCTTCAACTTTTACACAGCGAGGGTCGTACGCGTAATAAGGATCCCAGTCGTTGCCTTTTTCATCCTTCATGTGGATTTTTTCTTCATCGTAAGTCCAATCAATTCCATTCTTGCTGTGTCCTAAATAAAGGAACGGTCTGCCTGTAGTTGTTTCGCCACGGAATACGCCTAAGAAAGCTCCCTCGTAAGGAACTACGGCGCTGTTGAATATTCTTCCCATTCCAGGAAAAGGATTTCTCTTAATTACAGGATTGTTTGTGTATCTCCATATTGGAAGATTCCATCCTTCTGGCTTTTCTTGCCAAGGAATATTAGGTAAATCCATGCCATTGATTATCTTACTCATAAAAACCTCTTTTAAGTAAATTTAACTAAATAAATTATCACATGTTTTATCTATTTTGTCAATCAAATAATAAATAGAATGTTATTTTTTACTAATTTTATCTAATATCTACTTTGTATATTGACATATTAACTAAAAAATAGTAAAATTTAAGTAATGTAACTTAAATAAGAGAAAGGAATTTAACATGACAAAAGCCACCGTAAAAGTGCAAAAAAAGTCTAGAATTGTTTTATCAAAATCATCAGAAGAATTTTCATTATGCAATAAAGGCTCAATTGAGTCAGCAGTAAAACTTGCCAATTTTTTACGCAACGCTTCAATAAATAAATATGTTTTGTACGGACATCAGAATGACCAGCACATGAAGGCGGGCAGCAGAAGCAAGCGTTTTTCTTCAAGCGACACTTACGACATTTGCAAACACTTTGCGGCTGTGAACGGATTTGACGCTTTATGTTTGACTGGAAATGAATTTGGAAAATGGTACTGGACTTTGGAAGACAGAATAAATGCGCTTGTGAAATACGCAGAAAAAGTTGTAAAAAATGGCTCTATTCTTAGTTTGAGCGCGCACATGCCAAACTTTGATTTTATTTTCAAAAGGTTAAATTCAAATTCAGAAAAAATAATAAATGAAGATGGCAGTCTTTCTGACGGTTCAATAAATTTTTCTGGCTACACTCCAATTGTCTTAGAAGGAAATGTTGTGCAAGAGGTTATGCCTGGAAAAAAGCTGAATGAAATTTACAAAAGCTATTTGAACATGATTGCAGATTTTTGTCTTGAGCTTCAAAAGAAAAGCGTTTCCTTAATTTGGCGGCCGTTCCACGAAAATACAGGCGGCTGGTTCTGGTGGGGAAAAAACACTTGCACTGCTGAAGAATATATTGCGCTTTGGCAATACACATGGAATTATTTTGTCAAAGAAAAAAATGTTAATAATTTAATTTGGGCGTACAGTCCTGGAAGCGAGCCTAAGACTTTGGCGGAATTTGACGAGCGATACCCTGGAGATGATTATGTTGATTTAATTGGCTTTGACATGTATCAGCATTTACCGGAACAAAAAGATAATTTCTTTAGCGAGTTTAAATCTCAATTAAAATTAGTTTCTGATTTTGCGTTGTTGCATAAAAAGCTTTTTGCCTGCACAGAGACTGGTGTCGCTAACCCAAACAACAAGGCGCTTTTGGAAACTGGAAACGAGGATAAGGACTGGTATAAGAAAGTGCTTTCTCTTTGCTCAGAATACGGCGCTTGCTACTTTTTGCTATGGGCTAATTTTTCTTCAAGGGGTGCCTATTATTCACCTTATGTTGAAAAGAAAAAAGGTCTGCTTGTAAAAAGAATTTACGGGCACGAGCTTCTGGACAGCTTTATAAAAATGTACAACGATTCACGTTCTATTTTTTCTAAGATAAATTTAGATTAAAAAAAATAAAAAGATGACTAGCTTGCTTAAATAGATTATAATCTAGTTAACTAAAATATAAAGCACACTGCGCCATTAGTTGTCGTTTGCGTGAAAGGAAAAAATTATGATGAAGGAAAATTTTGAAGAGAGGCTTGCAGAGTTAAAGGCTTGCCACAAAGCCCTTATTGAAAGAAAGAACGAACCTGTTTACCCGGGCAACGGAATCTTTTTAAGGTACAAATATCCAATCATTACAGCGGATCATACACCTCTTTCTTGGCGCTATGATTTGAATAAAAAAACAAATCCTTATCTTATGGAAAGAATGGGAATTAACGCGGCGTTTAACAGCGGCGCAATAAAGCTTAATGGAAAATATTATCTTGTTGTCCGTGTAGAGGGCGCTGACAGAAAATCATTTTTTGCAGTTGCGGAAAGTGCTAACGGAATTGATAATTTTGAATTCAAAGGGCTGCCTATTCTTATGCCTCAGACAAAAGACCCTGACACTAACGTATACGACATGCGTCTTACAAAGCATGAGGACGGCTGGATTTACGGGCTGTTCTGCTCAGAAAGAAAAGACAAGTCTGCACCAAAGGGAGACACATCTTCTGCAACAGCGGCGGCGGGAATTGTAAGAACAAAGGACCTTGTTAAATGGGAGCGCCTGCCTGACTTGATTACAGAAAGCAATCAGCAAAGAAATGTTGTTCTTCACCCAGAATTTGTTAACGGAAAATATCTTTTCTACACACGCCCGCAGGACGGCTTTATAGAAACAGGAAGCGGCGGCGGAATATGCGCAGGCTTTGCTGACAGCATGGAGAATCCTGTTGTTAAAGGCGAGAGAATAATTGACGAAAAGATTTACCATACAATAAAGGAAGTTAAAAACGGAGCGGGTGCAGTTCCTATTAAGACAAATAAGGGCTGGCTTTTTATTGCGCACGGTGTAAGAAACACAGCTGCTGGATTGCGCTATGTAATCTACGCTTTTATGACAAGTTTAAAAGACCCGACAAAAGTTATTGCGCGACCAAGCGGCTACCTTATTGCGCCACAAGGTGAAGAGCGTATAGGTGATGTTAGCAATGTTGTGTTTACAAACGGAGCTGTTGTTGACGATGACGGCCGCCTTCTAATTTACTATGCCTCAAGCGACACTAGAATGCACGTTGCAGAATCAACAGTTGACAGAATGGTTGACTACTGCCTTAACACTCCAGAAGACATATTTACTTCAAGAGGCCAGGTTGAGCAAAGAATAAAGCTGATAAAAGCGAACGAAAGTTTATAAAAAAACAACCCTTAAAAATCGTAAATGGTTTCTAGGGGCGTGAGTTTAATAATAACAGATATTTGTATCATGACAAGATAAAGCCGGAGCCGGGGCTTTGGCACGAAAAAAATCTGCACAAACGAAGTGCGGAAGCCTTTTTTCGGGACGGAGACACGGCGGAAGGCTTTTCTATTTAAAATTAGAATGAACTATGTTTTATTAAAATTATGCCTGCTATGAAATTATTTCTGCAGGTAGCCGCTTCTTTTAATCAGCTCCATGCAGCAGCGTGAGTTGTGGTAGCTTGTCTTCCAGTTGCCGCCTTTAACTTCTTGTAAAATAGGTTTTCCTTCCTTGTCCACAGCCCAGAACCAGTCGCCGTTCTTCTTGTCAACTTGATAATTTTTTATCCAGTCCCACTCGTGCAGGAAGGCGTTTTTGAAGTTGTCTTCTCCTGTAAGTTCCCATGCGTTGTAGAAGCCGTTCAATGCTTCTGCCTGGTTCCACCATATTCTTGTTGTGTCGCGTTTGCCGTTTAGCATTGTGTCTTCAAAGCCGCCGGTCTTAATGTCGTAGCCTTCAACTAATGCTGTGCGGGCAATGTTTATGCTGATTGGCCTTATTTCTTGCATGAGCTTTTGGTCTTGCAGCTCGTTTGCCGCTTCCCATAAAAGCCAGCTTGCTTCAATGTCATGGCCGTAGCTTATTTCATCGCGCCCAGTGTGTGTCCAGTCTTTTTTAAAGTAAAGCGTAAGATGGTTGTTTTTGTTAAGAATTTTTTCAACATGGACTCTTACTAAATTTTCAAGTGATTTTCCAACAAGCTTTCTTGTGTCTGTTTGCTCAGGGTAAACTATTGGAAGATTTCTGTACAGGTTTGTGTACGCTTCCATTACATGGAGGTTTGTGTTCATAGACTTGTCGCAGTCAATGTCTTTAGGGCTTAGCTTTGTGTCTTTTGTGTAAGACCAGTCTTTGTTAAGAGCCTCGCAGTAGCCGCCGTCTTTTTTATCAAGGGCAAATTTTTCAAGCATTGTGTAAAGCGCAAGCGCCTTGTCCATTACAACTTGGGCCGGGTAGTCTAAGTTCCGTACTTCCTTAAGCGCCGCCGCATATTCAGCAATTGCGTAAATTGAAAATGCTTCGCCGTAGATTTGCTTTCTTGAGTCAAGCGCGTCTCCATTTGATTTTACAGCCCAGTACATGCCGCCGTTCAATGTGTCAAAGAAATTGGAGAACATGTATTTGTAAGCGTAGTCCGCCATGTCAAGGTAGCACGCCTTGTGGTAAAGACGTGAAGCCGCGCTGTATGACCAAAGAAAGCGGGCAACCATTACAATGCCACGCCATTCGTTTTTGTCACAGTTGTTTTCATTGTCTATTGCGCCAAAGAAGCCTTCTGTTTCTGTGTCCTTTGCGTATTTTTCCCAGTAAGGCAATATGTCTTTAGAAAGCTCTTCTTCCAATTCTTTATAAAAATTCTTATCCATAAATATATGCTCCAACAGTAATAATAATTTAAGTAAGCGAAAGTGGTGTTGTTATTTTCCAATACGCTTAACAGAGTTACGCACAAGAAGCTCTCCGCCAATAACTGTGTGCCCGTGGTTGTAAGGCTGGTTTGTAATCTTCTTTAAGATAAGCTCAACCGCAGCCCTTGCAATTGCCGCTGGATCAACAGCTATTGTAGTAAGAGCAGGTGTTACGCTCCCTGAAGAAACAAAGTTGTCAAAGCCTGCAACAGAAACATCTTCTGGAACTTTATAACCTTTTGACTTAAGCACGCCAATAAGCTTTGAGGCAGTCTCATCGCAGTTGCAGACAAAAGCTGTAGGCATTTTTTCAGGCAGCTCGATTGGAAAATACAAACCTTTTGCGTTCCTGTCTTTTATAATTTCATCAAAAGAAACATGAAGGTTGTTCTCAAGCATTGCTTTCATAAAGCCCATGAATCTGTCAGAAATTGAAGTTGTTGCTCCAAAATTTCCAACATATCTAATATTTCTATGACCCTGGCTGATTAAATATTCTGTCATAAGATATTCGCTGTAAAAGTTATCTGTTGTAACAGAATCTGTTTTTTCATCGCCAATGTAGAAATCAAGAAAAATAAATGATGAATAATTCTTTGTAAAATAATGCGCGTAGTCGTTGCTAAGCTGGCCTAATAGAATAACACCATCAACTTTTTTATCCTGAACCATGTGGGGCATTGTCAAATCAAATTCTTCTGTATTGTCAAGCTGCTCCATAATTGCATAGTAGCCATTTGCAAGAAGCTCTCTTGAAAGTGCGTTGTACAGACTCCAGTAAAATGAAGTGCTTCTTTCAAAAAAATGAGAAGGAATTAAAATGCCTATGTTTCCAGTTGATTTTTCGCCTCTCATGCTTGAGTATTTAGACGACTTTTGCCTATAACCCATTTCTGCGGCCAGGTGTTTGATTTTATCTCTAAGCTCATCGCTTACGCCTTCTTTATCAGCAATAGCTTTAGAAACTGTTACTGTGCTAACATGAAGTTTTTCTGCAATGTCAGAAAGTCTTGTTTTTCTTATATTATCCATGAGATTAAGCTTATACCAATTTACTTAAAATAACAAGCAAAATTAACTAATTTTCTGTAAAATTAGTCTACCTAAACAATGATTGATCGAACAAAGATAACTATCAATTGCTATCGCCAATGGTATTCCAATTTATTTTACAAATTAAAAATTATGCAGTAAGCTAAAGGTATGGAAAATAATCTGCATGAAATTAAAATAAGTGAAGTAAGAAATCTTCATAGTTTAGGTAGAAATGGAAAAAGCTCAGAAGACGCGCTGGCTCTTTTTTGGACAGCGAGCGGCTTTAGTGTAAACTATACAGGCGGTGAATTGTGGGCTGAGCTTGAAGGCGACTGGAGCAATGCTGAGCCGTGGGCAAGTGTCTGGGTTGATGACTATCAAGTTAGCCGGTTTATTATTCAAAAGGGAAAAAACAATTACTGCCTTTTTAGAGGTCTTGCTGTAGGAGCAGAACATAAAATTGCACTGCTAAAAGAAACTCAGGCAATGAGCTCAGATTCAGAGCAGATGATTTTAGTTCACTCGCTAAAAGTGCCGGAAAATATTTATGAAGAGAACAAGTCTAGCATGGACAAACTTTTTGTTGAGCAAAGAAAGCCTTCTTTAAAATTAGAATTTATTGGCGACAGTGTTACAACAGGAGAAGGGCTTGCTGGAAATAAAATAGACATGGACTGGATTCCAGGGTGGATGGCATTAAAAGATAACTATGCGCTTCTTACTTCTAGAAAACTAAATGCAGAGATTAGAGTTTTTTCACAATGCGGCTGGGGAGTAACTACCTCTTGGGACAATGATAGGAATTGCGTTATTCCAAAATATTATGATAAAGTTTGCGGCCTTGTTTTTGGAAAAAGAAACGAATCTTTTGGCGCGCACAACGAATTCGATTTTTCATCATATAAGCCTGACTTCATAATTGTTAACCTTGGAACAAACGACTGGGGCGCATTCAACAGTCCTGCTAGAAAAAATCCACAGACAGGCGAAGAGTGGAAGTTCCATCTTGATAAAAATAAAAAGCCTGTAAAGGAAGATTTAAAATATTTTACAGACGGTGTTTATTCTTTCTTGGAAAAATTAAGAAAGTGCAATCCAACTTCTAAAATAATTTGGGCTTACGGAATGGTGTCTTACGATTTAGGAGATTATATAAAAAAAACAGTCGCACGTTTTGCAAAAGAGCAAAAAGACATCAATGTTCATTTTATAAAGCTGCCTGCAATGGCGGAAGAGTCAGAAGATGAAAAAGGCAGCAGGGGGCACCCAGGGCCTGCGACACATTTTAAAGCTTGCAAAAAAATTGTAAAGGAAATTCAAAAGCTTCAAAAATAATCAAAAATAAATGGAGAAAATAAAATGAGCCAGACAGAAAGAATTTTGTATTTGGACAAAAAAATGCGTGAAAAAGGATTTGTAACAACACAAGAGGCAGCCGATGAGTTTGAAGTTTCACCACGACAAATAAAACGCGACATAGAATACTTGCGCAACAGGTTCGGCGCTCCTATAAATTATTCTAAAAATCACGGGTATAAATATGTAAAAAAATTTACAGACCTTGAGTTCGCGAATCAGAACTTGATTATGAGCTACTTAACTTTGCAGTCAATTGTAAAAAATCACCAGTACATGCCGGTGTACGCGGAAAACATGCTTACTGCAATTGACAACGAAGTGCCGTCCGACTACAAAGCAATCTGCAAGCAAATAACTTACCAGTTCCAGCAGTATGACACGGTGCCGTCTGATTATTTTGAGGACATCTGCTCTTCTATGCGCGACAAGCACTGCCTTGATATAGTCTACACAAACTTGGAAGGAGTTGAGTCCTCTAGAATTATAGAGCCGCATCATTTAACAAACTACAATGGAAGCTGGTATGTTCTAGGCTTCGACTGTGGTAAAAATAAAATAAGAACTTTTCATGTTTCAAGAATAAAAAAACTTTCGCTTACTGATAAAAAATTTTTAAAGCATGACGCTGATTTTAAAAAACAGCTCCAGTCAAATTTGGAGTCTGGCTTTGGCATTTTCCAAGGCTCAAAAACAACACCCGTTTCTATAAGGTTTTACGGCAGGGGCGCAAGAATTGTTTCTACACAAGTTTGGCATTCAAAGCAGAAAGTTACAAACGGCAAAGACAAGAAAGGCGAATATGTTCAGCTTGAATTTCCTGCCGCTGATTTTACAGAAGTCATTTCTAAGATTTTGTCCTTTGGTTCAAGCGCCCGTCCTGTTGGTCCAAAGGAGCTTGTTGATTTATGGAAGAAGGAAATTGCTTCAATGTCATCAAATGCAAATTCTTAATTGCAGAACAGCATGCACAATTACGCTTTCTTGTTATAAATCAAGTGAAATGATATAATTATCCTTATGAAGGAAATTAAATCTGCAGAGCGGCTTGATAAAGTTCTTGCAAACAGTGGCTTTGGCACTAGAAAAGAAGTGCGCCGTTTTATTAGAAGCAAAGTTGTAAGTGTGAACGGTGTTATAATTCCAGACCCAGATTCAAAGGTGAATATTTCAACTGATAAAATTGCAATCAACGGCGAAGTGATTTCTGTCAAGAAAAATATTTATTTGATGATGAACAAATGCGCAGGTTATGTTTGCTCCACTCGCGGCGGATTCCATCCTACAGTTTACGATTTGCTAAACCCTGAAGAGCATACAAAATTTCTTGGAGGCGAGCTTCATATAGTTGGCCGTCTTGATGTTGACACAGAAGGGCTTTTGATTTTTACAACAGACGGCTCTTTGACGCACAGGCTCACTTCCCCTAAGTATCACGTTTCAAAAACTTATCTTGTCTATTTGAAGAATAAAGTTTCAGATGAAGAAAAATCACAGTACATAGAAAAACTTTCTAAAGGCGTACATATAGCGGCAGAGTCGAACGAGCCAGAAGCTGACTGCTTGCCTTCTGACTGTGTTTGGAAAAATGAAAGTGAATATGAAAACAGTCCAGCTTGCGTTGCGGAGCTTACTTTGTACGAAGGAAAGTACCACGAAGTAAAACGTCTTTTTGCGGCACTGGGAAATGAAGTTGTTTATTTAAAACGGCTTTCTATGAACAAACTTGTTTTGGATAAAACAATTGAAAGTGGAAAGTACAGGGAGCTTTCAGAAGAAGAAGTAAGCCTTTTGGACGTTGCACATGCTGAAGAAGACGATTCTGAATCTGATGAATCAGTTGGTGAAGAATAAAAGAGCCACTAAATAAATAGGAGTTGACCATGATGACAGATATTGAAATTGCGCAGAAAAATGAGATGCTTCCAATCGCAGATGTTGCTTCAAAAATAAAAATCACACCTGACGACTTGGACATGTATGGCAAGTACAAAGCAAAGCTTACATTTGCAGAGCTAAAGACTTTGCAGCAAAAAGCGTCTGACCCTTCAAAACGCGGAAAGCTTATTCTTGTTACAGCAATGACACCAACTCCTGCAGGGGAAGGTAAATCAACAGTTACAATTGCTTTAGGAGACGGCCTTCGTCAGATTGGGAAAAAATCTGTAATAGCGCTGCGTGAGCCTTCATTAGGTCCGTGCTTTGGAGTAAAGGGCGGCGCTTGCGGCGGCGGTTACGCGCAGGTGGTTCCAATGGAAGAAATAAACCTTCACTTTACAGGCGACATTCATGCAATTACCGCTGCTAACAATTTAATGGCGGCTTTAATAGACAACCATATTCAGCAGGGCAACGAGCTTGGAATTGACCCACGCACAATCACTTGGAAGCGTTGCGTTGACTTGAACGACCGCGCTTTACGAAATGTAGTGATCGGCCTAGGCGGAAGGGTTGACGGTGTTCCACGGGAAAGCCATTTTCAAATAAGCGTCGCTAGTGAAATCATGGCTATTGTCTGCCTTTCAAAAACAATCACTGAATTAAAAAAGAGAATCTCTGCAATCACA
>JBAXYY010000035.1:0-18393 GCA_041670585.1 Treponema sp.
ATTCCATTGTAAGCTTGTCATTTTCATAGCGGTTGAATGTTGCATTTGTAAAAGTGAATTCAGGCACAGAAGATTCTGTATTTGTTCCTTGATCGTAATTCAAAGAGCATGAACTTAATAAAATAAGAAAAGACACAGCTTCAAGAAAAAGAGAAAAACAAAAGTATTTTTGAAAACTTAATCTTGTTGCTGTGGTCATTAATATTCCTATTTATTTAGAGAAGCCTTTATGAATGAAACAAAAAGAGGGTGGGGGTTGGAAGGCTTGCTTATAAATTCTGGATGATACTGCACTCCAATTCCCCACGGATGATTTTTCCATTCAAATGCTTCTGTCTGCCCGTCGGAAGAAGAAGTCGCGCTTGTAATAAGATTGTGCTCTGTCATGTCGTTTGTGTAACGGCGGTCGAATGTATATTTAGAGCGGTGCCGTTCAGAAACTTTGTCTTCATTGTAAACGTCATGAAGCTTTGTGTTTGAAAGAATGTTCACGTCTGTTGCGCCAAGCTTCATTACACTTGATGCCGCAAGCCCTGACTGTTCTTCTGGCAAGCTGATTATAGCGTGCCCGCAGTTCTGCATGAACTCTGTTGTGTCTGCATCTGCCCAGCCGCAAAGTGAGCGTGCTGTTTCAATTGCCATAAGCTGCATTCCCAAGTCAATTCCAAGATACGGAATGTTGTTTTCGCGTGCGTATTTTACTGCAGCAAGAAGGCCTAAGAAACCACGCTGTCCGTAGTTGCCAGGAACCACAATACCGTCAACATCTTTAAAGTAAGAAGAAACATCTTTTTCTGACTCAAGAGTTTCCGCGTCAATTTTTTTAACAGTCAAATCTGCGTTGCTGCCAGTTATTGCCGCATGGAAAAGTGATTCCTTAACTGACTTGTAGCAGTCGTCAAGGTAGTCTTTTTTGCCAACCATTGCTATGCAAACTTTTTTAGCAGGATGATTCAATTTGTCCAAGAACTGTGTCCAAGAAGAAATATCTGTCTTGTTGTTTTCAAAGTTGAATCGTTTTAAAATCTTAGAGTCAATTCCCTGTTCGTGGAAAATTACAGGCAGCTCGTAAATTGATTTTTCAACATCGGTTGAAGTGAACACGTTGCCAGGGGCCACGTTGCAGAAAAGCGCAATCTTATTTTTCATGCTTTCTTCAAGAGGCACTTCGCATCTGCACAAAAGAATATCCGGCTGAAGACCAACTTCCTGAAGCTGCTTAACACTGTGCTGTGTAGGCTTTGATTTTAATTCTCCGCCTGTGATTACTGGAACAAGGGTAAGGTGAATGCTTAAAGCGTTTGTTTTTCCAAGCTCCCTTACTAGCTGACGAACAGCCTCAAGGTAAGGAACAGCCTCTATGTCGCCAACAGTGCCGCCAATTTCTACTATTACAACATCAGCGCCAGTTGTGCTGCCTACATGAAGTATGCATCTTTTTATTTCATCTGTGATGTGTGGAATTACCTGAACCGTTCTGCCATTGTAGCGGCCGGCCCTTTCATTGCGAATTACGTTGTCATAAACTTTGCCAATTGTAATGCAGTCTTCATCAGAAATTTTTACATTTGTGAATCTGCTGAAGTTGCCTAAGTCCAGGTCAGTTTCAGCTCCGTCTTCTGTTACGTAGACTTCACCGTGCTGATAAGGGCTAATGTTACCCGCATCAACGTTGATGTAAGGGTCGCATTTCATCATTGCTATTTTAAGATTACTGCATTCCAAAAGGCTTCCTATTGCGCTGGAAGCTACGCCTTTTCCTAGACTGGAGCATACTCCGCTAGTAACAAAAATATACTTGCTCATATAGCGCGTATTTTCCCATTATCTTAGTTTTTGGTCAACACTAGCGGTAAAATTTATTGATTGTAATTGTTAATTTTAATAAAATTTAGCTTTTCATATTTAAACCAAGAATGCCTTCCGCCGTGCCTTCGTCCCGAAAAAGGCTTCCGCGCTTACCCCTTCGGGCACACAATACGCACCTGCTATTGTGTGTGTGCAGAATTTTTTCGTGCCAAAGTCCCGGCTCCGGCAATAATTTGTTTAATACAAATCTGATATTATTAAAATTAACAAATACATTTACAAATATAAGAAAGATTATAGAACTTCAACTATTTCAGGCTTTCCTACAACGGGATTTTTGCGGCTTATTATAAAGACAATCGCTGCTGATATTAAAAGAAATGAAAGTACACAAAGGGCTTTTATTCCGTCTCCTGCTGATTTTCCAAAAAGAGAGGCTATAGGGGATGCGCAAAAGTATCCCGCGACTGCCGCCATAAATGGAAAAAGAAGCGAAACTAGACCTTGTACAGCCTGAACGTTTTTTGCAACGCCAATTCTAACAATGCTTCCTTTAGAAACATCAAATGATTTAGGATTAGAAACAGTAAAAGGCTTTCCTCTTTTAGCGCAGCCGTTTTTGCAGCTAAGGCACGCATCTGTAATGAGCGGGACAATTGTAACTGAACTTCCATCAACAGAAGTGACCATGCCTTTTTCTTTCATAAAACCACCTGCTTTTAATGAAGCTCTTTTAGACGGAACTCGCATTCTTCAGCGCCTGTTTTGTTGTCAAGCTCTTGATATGTGTCGCGCAAGTTGTACAAAGCGTCACTGTAATATGGATTGATTGACACTGCGTTTTCAAAAGCTTCGGCAGCATCTGCAAAGTCAGACTGGTTGTAGTAAATAACGCCAACAGTATTCCAAAGATTAGCATTTGACTTGTTCAGCTTAAGCCCTTCTGCGCAGTATTCCATTGCATCGTCCAAGCTGCCTGTTGAATAAGTTAAAACAGCCAGTGTTTCTATAACTTGAGAGTCGTTCGGATTAATTCCGTGCGCCTGTTCAAGAGCAGACCTTGCATTTTCCAAATCTCCAGACTCCCTGTAAGTAAGCCCTAAGTTGAACCAAAGAAGATAGTTCTGGTTTTCCATAGTCAAAGCGCGTTTAAAGCAAGCAATAGCCTCGTCGTATTCACCTTTTTGAGCGAGAACAATTGCCTGATTATTTAATTTTTCTGAACTTTCAAACATTTTGCCCTCCTTTTTCCAAGTGATTTTTCTTTTCGTCTTTTGGCTCTATCATATTCTTAAAGAGATAAGATATTTTTTCTGCTGCTTTATTTTTTTCACCAAATAGCTTTTGAAATTCCAAGCAGCCGTTTTCTACTAAAGAAATGCCTTTTTCTTTTGCAGCCGCTATTACACCGCTTTCTTCCAATAAAGAAATTGCTTTTTCAACGGCAGGCGAGTCTATTCCGTCTTTACGTGCAGCTTCAAAACAGCTTTTCAATTCAACGCATTTTTCTTCATTGTCAAAGTATTTTTTTGCAAAAAGTAGAACAGGCAGTGATTTCTTAGTTTCAACAATATCGTCGCCTCTTTTTTTACCAGGGTTTCCTGTTGTAAGGTTTGTAACATCGTCAATAATTTGAAAGCCTGCTCCAATGTCAGCCGCAATTCTAGAAGCTGTGTCTGCGCTTGTAGCTGTGCTTTTAGACGCAAGCATGCCTATTCTTGCAGCTAGTGACGCAAGTGTGCCGGTTTTACATCTGACCATTGCAAGATATTCTTCTGCTGTAGGGCGAGCGTTGTTGTCCCTGTGCCAAGCTATATCCATTGCCTGACCCAAGTGAAGCCTTCTTAGCTCCATAGCATACGCCGCGTAAAGTTTGCCCTTTTGCTCTTCTGTGCATTTAGAATTATCTATGCAAACAGTCGCTTCAAAATAAAGCCAAGAGCCTGCGTTAATTGCTGTGTCTGTTCCGTACGTTATATAAGCGGCAGGGGCACCACGACGCATGTCTGAACTGTCTTCTATATCATCATGGATAAGGCTTGCAGTATGAACAAATTCAACTAAAGGCGTTAAGTGATACGCTTTTTGCACACAAAGCTCCATTTCTTCTTTAGAAATCTTTTTTTCTAAAAAACGAGCCTCGGCTTCTGCTTCTGCGCACAGAACTAAAAGAAGAGGCCGCCATCTTTTGCCGCCTAAATTTACAAGAGTTCGTGTTGGGCTAATTAAAGGGGAAATATGCACTGCATTAACAACAGGAGAAAGCTGCCCAAAAGAGTCGTTCTTCCATTGCTGTTCAGGAAGAAGAGGCAGCGCTGCTTTAAGTTCATTTTCTATTTTATCTAAATAAGGCTTAAAATTATAATTCATTACTTACAATATACTCTATTTTCCGCTAAATTTCCACAGTCTAAGCTTTGTGTTCCCTTGCAAGAGTGCTAATTTCATTTGCCATATTTTCAAGAGAAACCTGCTTTTGAACAGCGCCAATTTCCCAAGCAACTTTTGGCATTCCATATACAATCGCTGATTTTTCATCCTGCCCTAAAGTCCAAGCGCCCTGTTTGCGCATTTCTGCAAGCTTTAAAGCTCCGTCACGACCCATGCCTGTCATAATTACACCAAGCGCCCTGTTTTCATAGACTTTTGCCACAGACTCAAAAAGAACATCTGCAGAAGGACGGTGGCCGTTGCGCAATTCGTCATGAGAAAGCCGCACTACAGTTGCAAGTGCTTTTCTTTCAACATAAATATGGTAGTCGCCAGGCGCAATAAGAATTCTTCCTGATTTAACTAAATCTCCGTCTTCTGCTTCTTTTACTTCAAGAGGGCATATTCTGTCTAGACTCATTGCAAATTCTTTTGTAAAGCCCGCTGGCATGTGCTGGACTACAAGAATTGGCTGTGTTAAGTTAGGGTCTATTTTTGCAAACACTTCCCTAAGCGCATTTGGTCCGCCTGTAGAAATTCCTATAGCAATAACTTCTATAGGTCCTTCCTTACGCAGTGGAACAATTGTTGCCTGTTGCTTATGAACAGGTGTTGAAAGAAAAGTAGGGGTGAACTGAGTTTCTGTTCCAGGCTGATTTATTTTATTAAGAATTCCTTCTTTTGCGGCAGCACTTTCTGCTTCATGAAGCTTTTCCTGCTGCATAAAATAATCAGGAGAATAAACATTTTTACCGTTCAACCTAGCGTAAGCTCCGCCGTAAGACGCGACAAGCTCTGTTAAGTGAGAAGCTACAGAAGAAATGTCGCTAGAAATAGAGCCGTTTGGCTTTGTAATAAAGTCGCTTGCTCCAAGCTCAAGGCACTGCATTGTAATAGCAGCTCCTCGTGTTGCAATTGAAGAAAGAATTATTACAGGAATATCAATATTGTTTTCTTTTCTTTTTTGAAGAAACTGCACGCCGTTCATAACAGGCATTTCTATATCAAGAATTATTACATCAGGCTTTAAAATTGGAATTTTATCTAAGCAGAATTGTCCGTTCATAGCCGTTCCAACTGTATGAAAACCTTTTGTGCTGTCTACAATTCTAGAAATCAAATTTCTCATTAAAGCTGAATCGTCACAAACAAGGACGTTTATATTATCCATATCAGTCATAGCAAAAAGCCCACCTTATTTTAAATTCTTCTGATACAAACAAGCCCAGTCTGTCTTTAGAAATTCAAACTTCGTGTTCATTCCAAAAAGACTTTCTGAATGGCCTATAAAAAGATATGAATGAGAAGCCATTGAGTCCCAGAATCTGTCTATTACAACCTTCTGTGCGGCCTCGTCAAAGTAAATCAATACATTTCTGCAGAACACAACATCCATATTTCTAGCGCCGCTGTCAAATCTCAAGTTATGGTAGTCAAATTTTATTGTAGACATAAGGTTCTGATTTGCCTGGTAGCCAGTGTCTGTTTTTGTAAAATACAGGTCCAAATACTTCTGAGGAATGCCCGCAACTCTTGCTGTAGGATAAAATCCCTGCTGACCAACCATAAGCGATTTAAGTGAAATGTCAGAAGCTATAATATCAAAAGTGTATGGAGGCGGAAGAATGTCCTTTAAAAGCATTGCAATTGTATAAGGCTCTTCACCTGTGGAACAACCAGCGCTCCAAACATGAATCTTTGTTTCTCCAGTCTTGCGCTTGTTTTCTATAACATGTGGAATAACATAGTTTACAAAAGCGTCAAAGTGAGGCTGGTTCCTAAAAAACCTTGTAAGGTTTGTTGTAACAGAATCAAGAAACTTTTTGAATTCTTCTTTGTTTGAGGTTATAAGTTTGTAATAGTCTTCTACGTTGGCTAAATTTTCTGCCCTAAGGCGCTCTTTTATTCTAGAGTCAAGAATAGAGCGGTTTGTATCTGAAAAAGTGATACCGCTTTCATCGTAGATAATTTTGCGGAATTTTTCAAATTGTAAGTCGTTAAGCAAATCTGACATATATTCAGTATACAACGGGAAAAGTAAATTAACAATACTGATAGTTTTTTTAATAACGCTATGTCCATAAATTAAGTGATAAGTAAAAGTGTTATTGCGAAAAACTTAATTACATTGCGATCTCTTATACACAAATATTTTATGGGAGCCTTTATAATCTTCATCTTTTAGTGATGCCCTTATGTTTGTAAAAAAAGATTACTGCACTTCGGTTGGAATGATGAAAATCTCTGTATTTACTTACAAAACCCAAAAAAATAAGTTTTTTTACAATGGCAACCGGTTGTTTGTACAAAAAGATTATTGACAAAACAAAATTTGAGAGAGATAATTTTATAAAGAGAAAACGGTTTCTTTAATTATGCAGCAAAACTTTATTCAGCATTATAAAAGTATCTTGTTTTCAGTTTCTAAAAGGAGGAAATACTGCTGAATAAAATAAAGGCAGTAAAAATTTATGAGGATCTTAAAAAAAGTTTATGTATTGATGGTTATGTTTTTTATTTCAACGGTGGTTTTTGCCCAAGTGAAGGCAGGCGCTGTTTTTGAAAACACTTATCCAATTTCTTCTTATACTGATTTATTTAAGTCAAGATTAGGAAATGGAATAAAAGTTGAAGTGCCTCTTAAAATAAAGAATATTGAAGGGCTTGGAGTTTGTGCTAAATATATGAATGGCATAGATATAGCCTCAAGACCGGATGTTTGCAACTCTTATTATTTTTCTATCTTAGCAGGATGTTATTATAATATTCCAATTTTCAAGGCCTTTTCATTTCAAATTGAAGCGGAATACGGAATAAATGACTATTGTGGCGATTTGATTGATACACAAGGAAATCTTAGCTTTTTTAATTCGCTGAATCAAATAATGGGGGTAAGCCCGGCGTTGCGATATGACATTGGAAAATGGAGTTTTTGCCTTGGTGGAAATTACTATGTTGTTCCGCAAAAGGACTCTTGGCTTAATGAATTTGGATTTAGTTTAGCTGCAATTACATTGTGTAAATAAGGAGTAGAAAATGGAAAAATTTAACTTCAAGAGAAATCGGTTTCTTTTAGCGGCCATATGCTGCATGTTGACTTTTTTATCTTCATGTACAGCTCTTTTGAGCGACATAGATAATGCTCAATCGTACACATATAAAGTTACATATATGTACAGTGAAAATGTTGTCTGGACTTCCGACTCTGTAGTGTACCCTGCTAAAACAGTTGATTCTTTGCCTGAAAATCCAAGCAAGACCAACTGCACTTTTAAAGGCTGGTTTACTTCAATTAATAATGAAAAACAGTTTTCTGAATCTACCGCTGTAGTTTCTGACATTACAGTCTTTGCACAATGGAGCGATGCTTCTTCTGTTATTACAAACGGCACAGAAGAAGGCTCTAGTGTTCCTTTTGTTTCTACAACTGATTCCACAACTTTGAACACAGCTGACATTCTTGGCATTACAGCAACAACTGTTTCTTCAAGCGCCGCATCTGTTGCGACTGCTTCAATTGCTGACGGAAAAATTGCAATCACATCTGTGGCAAAAGGAAGCGCGACCGTCACATGCGAAGACGCGTCGGCACACAGGGCGACAATTGCTGTAGCAGTTAGCGAGACAGGCGCAATTACGCTTGGCGCAATAACAAAGTATACTACAAGCAACGCGAACTATTCTGTTCAATATTACCAGATGGACACTTCCGGAAGCTACAGTAAAACTGCATACGAAACATCTAATGAAACAGGTGTTGTAGGAGCAAACGCAACTTACACTTCTAAAACATACGAAGGCTTTTCATTTAATTCATTAATGACTGGCTCTGCTCCAACAATTGCGTCAGACGGCTCCACTGTGTACAAAATCTACTACGCAAGAAACACAATAACAATAACACTTGACGCGAACGGCGGAAGCAATTCTGATGGAAATACAATAAGCGGACTTTATGGAGCAAGCGTAACTTCTCCAACAGATCCAACATACAGCGGTCATACATTCAATTCTTGGAGTCCAGCTGTTCCTTCAACATTCCCTGTGAAAAATCTTACATGCAAAGCGCAGTGGAAAAATGTATTCATTGCGTCAACAGACAGCACAACTGCAAACACTGTTGACGTTCTTGGCATTACCGCTGCAACTGTTACCTCAAGCGCCGCAACTGTCGCAACTGCGGCAATAGCTGACGGAAAAATTGCAATCACATCGGGCGCAAAAGGAACCGCGACCGTCACATGCGAAGACGCGTCGGCACACAGGGCGACAATTGCTGTAACAGTTAGCGAGACAGGCGCAATTACGCTTGGAGCAATAACAAAGTACACGTCAACAAGCGCGAACTACACTGTTCAATATTACAAGATGGAGACTTCTGGAAGCTACAGTGAAACTGCGGCCGAGACATCGCAACAAACAGGCACTGCTGGAGCAAGCGCAACATACACTGCGAAAACATACGAAGGCTTTGCGCTCGACTCAACAAAGACAGGCATTGCTCCAACAATCGCCGAAGACAACTCTACGGTGTACAAAATCTACTACGCAAGAAACACAATCACAATAACACTTGTGGCGAACGGCGGAACACTTGCTGGTGGTGTAAGCACAATAAGCGGACTCTATGGAGCAAGTGTAACTTCTCCTACAGTACCAACTTACAGCGGGCATACATTCTCTTCTTGGAGCCCAGTAATTCCTTCAACATTCCCTGTCGCAAATCTTACTTGCACAGCGCAATGGAAATCTGCTTCTACTTCAACAAAAAAATGCTTAAAACTTTCATACTCTAGAACACCAGTTGCAAGCAGTGGTGTTAATGAATTAAAAGGCTACATTACATATATATCGACGAGCACTTCAAAAGTTCTATCTTCAATAAGCGGCAAAATTTATATTCCAGAGGATTCTTATA
Source organism: Treponema sp. (assembly GCA_041670585.1). Taxonomy (GTDB): domain Bacteria; phylum Spirochaetota; class Spirochaetia; order Treponematales; family Treponemataceae; genus Treponema_D. Next base: position 9,158 of record JBAXYY010000035.1, read on the forward strand.
ACAAAGGATTTACAGGAAGCAAAGTCTATTGGAAAACAGGAAGTTCTTGGACGTGGGCAGAAGGCACTTGGACAAATGCTGCTTCAAACACATGGACTTCTCTTACAGGAACTTCATCTTCATCTGATGTCCTAAAGGAATGTGGCATGCAAATCTATTCAAAGACACAGACTTCTGCAGTTAGCGGACTTTCCTTCTACTTTGATGACATATCAATTTCTTTTACAGATGGAACTTCAGAAAGCTATTCATTTGACAGTTTGACATCTGTCCCTTCTACACTTACTTTTGCAAATGATAAGGAATCAAGCTGGACAGGCACTTTGTCGCTTGTAAATGAAGATGATTTTGCTAGCTCTTCAGGTGGTGGAGAAAGTTCTTCTCTTCCAACAAAAGCTCAAGTTATGAGCTACCTTAACTCAATCTACAAATCAAAAGTGCTCACAGGCCAAATGCAGAACTCATGGTCAACTTCAATAGACATGGAATCAAGAGTGTACAATCTAACTGGAAAGTATCCTGCAATTATGGGCTTTGACTTTATGAACTTTTCAACAAATGACGGCAGGGGAGACATGGTGAGCTACGCAAAGTCTTGGGCAGAAAAAGGCGGGCTTGTTACATACTGCTGGCACTGGCGCGATCCAAGCAATAAAAGCGGCGAGTTTTATAGTTCAAAGACATCTTTTAGAATTCCATATAGCAACGGTTCATTGGAAACTTCATCAACAAACTTCTCTTATATAAAAGCAGACCTTGATTCTATTGCGGCAAAACTTCAGACTTTGGAAGACGCAGGCATTGTTGTTTTGTGGCGGCCACTTCATGAAGCAGGCGGCGACCCTCAGTACAATGATCCGTGGTTCTGGTGGGGAGAAAGCGGGTCTGAAGCTTATATTGCGCTTTACAAATACATGTACGACTATTTTACAAACACAAAGGGCCTTGCAAATTTAATATGGGTGTGGAACGGGCAGGGAAGCTCTTGGTACCCAGGAGACGCTTACGTTGACATAGCGGGCTTTGATAAATATTCAAGCGACCATTCAAGCCTTAAGACAACTTGGGAAAGCACTGGCACTTGGAGCGGCAATTCAAAACCTGTTGCTCTTTCTGAAAACGGCTGCATCCCTTCACCGGACAATATCAAAAACGACGGCGCATGGTGGCTTTACTTTATGACATGGAATGATGATGACAATGGAAACAACTATCTTTCTGCAAGCACCTACAACTCTGGTGTTGTCTCTAGTTACTATGCAAGCGATTTGTTCATTACATTAGACGAGCTGCCTACTAGCTGGTCTTCGTATAATTAAGGGCATCTCTAAAGTTAAGAAAATTTTTTCATATTTAAAATAGAAAGGCCATGCTTGAATTACAAAGCATGGCCTTTTTTTTTATGAAAGAATTTGATAAATGAAAATATTTTATTTCAATAGATTCAGAGGGTTAACAGTTTTGCCGTTCTTGAATACTGTAAAGTGAAGGTGTGGCCCTGTGCTCATTCCTGTGCTGCCAACGCGTCCAATTCTAGTTTGCGGTGTAACGTACTGGCCTCGCACTGCAAGAACTGAGCTCATGTGCCCGTACAATGTCTTGTATCCTGAATGATGAGTAATGATTACGTAGTTGCCATAAACACTGTTGTAGCCAACAGTTGTGACTTTCCCTTCTAGAGCCGCATAAATTGAAGTGCCTGTTGAACATGCCATGTCAATTCCGTTGTGGTAAGTTCTGCGAGAAGCGTCAAAAGGGCTAGTTCTCCAGCCGTAGTATGATGAAAGATAGTAGTAAGAGCGGAGCGGTTTTATAAAAAGATCGCCGTTTATTTCCTGACGAGTTACCCAGTCAAGCTCGGCATCTGGAACAAATAAAGTTTCGCCTGCTGAAAGTTTTGCATCTAGCGCAAGTCCGTTTGCATTGGCGCATTTTGTCGAATCAACATTATATTTTTCTGCAATTGTGGAAGGTGTTTCTTCTGAAGATTTTACAGAGTATAAAATGCCAGGCATTGTTGGAATTTTTAAGTACTGTCCAATTTGAATAAGCCTAGACTGCCTAATGTTGTTTACACTGATTATTGTGTCTTGCGTTACGCCGAATTCGTCCGCAATATAGCCAATCATATCACCGTCTTTTACTCGATATGAAAAATAAGAAAGGGTTCTATTATCTGACTCTTTAGATTCTTCTGTTGAAATGCCTGTTTCCAAAGCTTCTACGCTGTCAGGGGAATCTTCTGTAAGCTCAGGAAGGCTTGGTGACTCATAGCCGCCTTGTCCTTTTGCATTTGAATAATGAAGGGCAGCAATTGTTACGCCCACAACTAAAGATGACGCAATTAATGCTGAAATTGTATATGTTAAACCATGTTTAAATATGTAACGCATTTTAATTTTTGTACTATAACACATTTTTTCAAAAAACACAATTTTTTTCATTTTTTCTTCCTGTTAAGTCCTATTAAATAAGTCTCAAAAGATTCAGCTCTGCATGCTTCTGGCTTGAACCCTTTTGCGGAATTAAAAATAGTTTTCATCTTCATAAGCTCTTTCTGCTGGTCGCCGTTTTGAAAGATTTTTACACAGAAATTTCCGTCAGCTTTAAGCATATTTTCAGCATACCAAATTGCCATTTCAACAAGACCTCTTGAGCGGGCAGTGTCCACGGTCCTGTTGCCTGTAGTTAAAGGAGCCGCATCGCATACAACCAAGTCGTAAGGGCCTTTTGCCTGAATCTTAGTGCGTATTTCTTCACAAAGCAGATCGCCTTGGTAAAAAAATAAATTGTCGCCTTTTACATCTTTAGAAAGCGGGTTCAAATCTACAGAAACAACGCATCCTGTTCCTTCAAGCTTTCTTAAAAGCCATGTAGTCCAGCTGCCTGGAGCCGAACCTAAGTCTAAAACAGTGTAATTTTTTTTAATAAAGCCAAACTTCGCGTCAATTTCCTGAAGTTTGTACACACTTCTTGCAGGATATCCTTCTTTAAATGCTTTCTGAGACCAAAAATCCGGTTTTTCATAACTATTTTTAGGCATACTACAAGTTTCGGCATTTTTTTGTAATTCTTTATGGACGTTGTTGCGATTTTTTTGTGTTATAATAAAGGGCATATTTAAAGTAAAGAGGAAAAAGTTATGCAACTTCAAGAACAAAAAGTTTTTTTAACACAACGGTTTAATCCGTTTAAGGGCTGCAAAGACAAGGAATGGTGGTACACCGGCATTTCTGATGAAAAGCAAAAGCTTTTTATTGGCATTTCTGTCATAAGGACAAAGCTTATAGATTCAATAGACATAAGCGTTTATTTTTCAGATGGCGTTGACAAGGACAATAAAGTCAATGTGAATGTTGAAAAAAATTCTGGCGGCCATTGGGAGCAAGCAGCCTTTATGGGTTGGATAAAATGCGGTGACGAAAAGGACAAGCTGGATCTGTCTGTTAATAGAGGAAGGCCTGAAGATAAATTCTACTTTGATTATACAGATGAACAAGGCGGCAGGGAGCAGTCAGATTCTTGCAAGAATAAGTGGCGCTTGGAATTTTCATCAAATAAGAAAAATTTAAAAATAAAAGGCTCTTTTGATATTTTGCAACGCATACCACGTTTTACAAAATATGATAACTTCTTTTGCGACACATACACTCTTCTTCATTATTTTCAAAACCAAGTGTCGGGCGAACTTACAATAAATGACAAGGAATATAAAATAGAAAATGCTTTGGGGTACCAGGACCATTGCTTTGGAACAGTTCCAAGAAAAACAAAATGGCATTGGATTGCAGTTCAAGGTGAAAAATGCGCTTTGGCTTCATTGATGAACTATGGGCCTTACGCACAGCAATATACAGAAGCGTTTTTTGAAATTTCAGAGGATAAAAATAAATGGGTTCGTCTTAATCAAGATGTTTCATTTGAATGTTACGATGAAGACCGTTTTCAAAACCATTGGAGAATCACTTCTCCTGATATGCATCTAAAATGCGAAATCTTTGCTTGGAACAATCAGAACAATTGGATTCCGCTGTTTGTAAACCTTAAGCATTATGAGTGCTATGTAAAAGTGACTGGGCATATAAAAGTAAACGGTGTTTGGAAAGAGACTGGAGAAATGTACGGTGTCCTAGAAGAGCACTATGGAAAATGGTAATAGGCAGATTGCAAATACGGCAAGTGTTTTTTAATTGCACCTGCCGTTTTTTTTTCATTAAATTGAAACTTGCTCTGCCGAAATGTTTTTAACAGGCGGCTCTTTTATTCCTTTCTTCTGTTTTGCTTTATAGACAAACGCAATGAATCCGCTTGAAATATAAATTGAAGAATAGCAGCCGCTTATAAGGCCAACTGTAAGTGCGCTTGCAAAGTCGTGAATGCTGCCTGTTGTAAAAATAAAAAGTGAAATTGAAGCGAACATAGTTGTTATTGTTGTAATAAGCGAACGGCTCAATGTTTCTGAAAGGGACTGGTCTAGAAGGGTGATGAAATCTTTTCCTTCCGCATTGTAGTGAACGTTTTCACGGAGCCTGTCTAGAATTACAACTGTTGCGTTTATGGAGTAGCCAATTATTGTAAGAATAGCCGCAATTGTTGTAGTTGTGAATTCCATGTTTGTCCAAACAATGAATGTCATGATTATTAGAGCGTCATGTATTAATGCAATGATTGCTCCACAAGCGTAGTCCCATCTGAATCTAATAAGCGCGTAGATCCAAATTAAAATAATTGTGCCTGCTACAAGAAGAATTACATTTTTTATAAGAGATGAAGAAAACTGCGAGCCTATGAAATCTGTTCCTGTAAGAATCACATTTTCCTTGCCATATGTGTTGTACAAGTCCCTTAAAATGTTAGCCTTGTTTTCATTGTCTATAGTTGTGTTCACTGATTCAATTTTAATTTGAAAGCTGTATTCGCCTTCTGTGCCATTGCCTGTTTCTTTTACTTCCGCGCCTTTTACAGAAGTAAGAACATTTCTTATTTCGTCTGAAGAAATTTCTTTTCCATCAGAAGATTTTATTGAAACTTGCTGCATTAAGCCTGGCTTGAATTCCAAACCGTAGTTTATTCCCTTTACAAAATATCCAACAACTCCTGTTAGAATAATTACAAGGCTCATAATTGCACAAGGTAAAAATGCCTTGCTGAATTTAATTGTCTTTTTCATATATGTTTTTTCCTTTGTTTAAAAATCTAATTTTTTTTATAACAGCAATAAGCAGTTCTGGAATTGCAACGCAAATAATAATTCCAAACATTACAGTTATAAAAAAGTGTGTAAAAATAAATTCCATAATTGCACGTCCTTTTTTTTCTGAGAATTTAAATTGATGAAATGTTTAAAACAGAAATTAGAAAACGGACTGAAGGTTCATTACAGTGTGAATATATTTATTTGAAGAAATGTCGTCTGACTTTTGAACTTCGTAATCTTTTGAATTTACAGCCTGTGATAAATTTTGAAGCGACTGCTTTATAAATAGAAGAAAAATAACTGCCGCTGATTTTTTTGAAGTTGCAAGCGCCGTCTGTTTTGTAAGCTCAGAGATTTCAGAAGAAAACTGCTTTTGTCCGCAAGTGCTTTCTGCCCTTGTAACAACCGCAATGTCTGAAGAAGAAATAATTTCCGCGTCTTTTACAGAAGAGTCAATGCTTTGTAAAAAAGAAAATTCCGCACATGAAAAAAGCGAGAGAAGAATAAAAAGTGAAGTGAATATTTTCTTACGCAGCATATCTACATAATATGAATATAATGTGAGTTTAGCAAGTGGTGGTGAAAATCTTGAATCAATTGCCTACTGCGGCATGGAAAAGTGCAAAAAAATCTAATATACACAAAAAATAAAAATCTATATAATTATAGACATGGTAGAAGTGAAAAAAGAACAAGAGCGAAAAATACGTTGCCTTCTTGTAGGCGCGCCGGCGCTTGATAAAAATAAAGAGGCTCTTCCAAAAGAGCTGCAGGGCTTGGTGACAACACTGGGCATGGAAATTGCGGACACAATTGTGCTTGCTAGAATTGAGCCTAATCCTGTTTATGGAATTGGCAAAGGCAAGGCTGGTGAAATTGCAGATGAAGCTAAGGAAGCAAAAGCTGACTGCATTATTTTTGACTGGGAAATTGAGCCTACTAAACAGCGCAACTGGGAAAAGCTTGCGAAGATGCCTGTGTTTGACAGGAACGAAGTTATTCTTAGAATATTTGCATCGCGAGCAAAAACAAGGGAAGCTTCTTTGCAGGTGGAGTTTGCGCGTCTTACTTATTCAATGCCGCGTCTAAGTCATTCTTACGGCGACATGGCGCGTCAGAGGGGCGGTTCGTTTGGCGCAAAGGGCAGCGGTGAAACTCAGCTTGAACTTGACAGACGTCAGATTGAAGATAAAATTCTTGATATTAAAAAAGAGATAAAGCAGGTTTCTGTTAACCGTGAAACTCAGAGAAAAATGCGGGAAAGAACTGCTTCTTTTTCATGCTCTCTTGTTGGGTACACTAACGCTGGAAAGTCTAGCTTGCTTAACGCTTTAACTGGCGCTGATGTTTTTGTTGAGGACGAGCTTTTTGCAACTCTAGATCCTACAACACGCCGGCTTGAGCTGCCAGAAGGCTCTTCTATTCTTTTAACGGACACAGTTGGCTTTATTTCCAACTTGCCGCATTTGCTTATTGACTCATTCAAGTCAACTTTGGAAGAAGCGGCGCATGCTAATTTGCTTTTGATTGTTGTTGACGCAAGTGACAGCGAGTGTGTTGCCCAGTACAAGGAAGTTCTAAAAGTTCTTGGCGAGATTCACGCTGATAAAATTGAGAAGCTTGTTTTGTTGAATAAAATTGACCGTGTAAAAAATGACGATGTTGCCCTTAGCGCTTTGGACTCAGAGTTCCCCGGCGCTTTGAAAATTAGCGCTGCTACTAAAGAAGGCTTTGAAAATCTTATTGCAACAGTAACGGAAATTCTTTTGGGCAAGATTGAGTCGTTTAGAATTCCGCTAGACAGGAGCGACTTGATTTCTTTGCTAAAAAAGAACGGCACTATTACAAAGGAAGAATGGCTTGAAGACTGCGTAAGCATTACGGCACGCATTCCAGGCGAGTTCAATGAAGAAGGCAAGGCTTCTTCTAGGACACTTGCGCTTCTTTCTCCGTATTTGGTAAAGTAAGTTATGAAGTCAATTTTTAAAAGCGGCACCAGCTTGTTTTCTAAGGTTCTCATTGTTGCAATATTTGCTGTTGTGGTAGTTGTGATTTTTGGAACTGCAATTGCGTTTGCTTCAAAGAAGGCGTCTCCTGGCGATGAATACAGAAAGTCTGACCCGACTCCGCAGAAAGTTATTAACATGAGCCAAAAGAAAAGAGACAAAGTTGCGGCTTACACTTTGCTTGGTGAAGTAAGGGCTGTTACTAAGTCGCAAGATTCGTCTTCTGCTGGAACTGTTCTTGTTGTTACACCGTGGTTTTCTTACCCGGACGGCGACACTGTTTTGTTTGAAGAGCTTTCTGACAAGACGCGCAGGCTCAAGGCAATTATAGTTCAATATTTTTCTGAGCATACAGTTAAGGAGCTTCATTCAATTGGAGAAAAAAAAGTAAAGGAAGAAATTCTTCGCTTGGTGAACGCAGAGCTTGTGCTAGGCAAGATTACAGCAGTGTATTTTGACGATTATGTTTTCTTTGAATAAATGCAACTTTATGCGTAAAATAGTGTCGTATATATGGTAAGAATTTTGTTTTTTGTGGAGGATTTTTTATGGAATCAACAGCAATGTCAGCAGGAGCGCAAGTTATTATAGCTTTAATTCCAATTGTTGGAATTGCAATTGGCGGCATACTTGTTTTCTTTGCACTGCTTTGGCACCACAGGGAAAACAAACTTCGTATAAAGGCCGGAACTTTTACAGCTAAGAAGTTCAATGTTCAAGTGTTTTCTCTTCTTGCGGGGCTTTTGCTTATTGGAGTTGGGCTTGTTCTTACCGTCATGTTTGCTATTCTTGAAGGGCTTTCTTTTGACTTGTTAGGCGGCCTTATTCCGTTGATTATTGGAATAATGCTAGTTGTGTTTTATAAAGTTAATCCAAATTACAGGAAAAACAGCGACTTAGATGAAGAATGATATTGTTCATGAAGTAGAACAATACTTTACTCAAAAAAGAGATAATGATCTTGTAAAGGAAACCCTTGAAGGCAAAGAGGCTTCTTTTGCAAAACTTGTTTCACTTTATAAAAAACGTGTTGAAGCTGTTGGCATGGGTTTTTTTAGAAACAAGACTGACACAGAAGATTTTGTGCAGGATGTTTTCTTAAAGACGTACACGAATATTTCTACTTTTAGAGGTGAAAGCCTTTTTTCAACATGGCTCACTAGAATAGCTTACACTACAGCAATAAATATAAAAAACAGAAGAAAAGAATACGAGCCGCTTTCTGATGAAAATCTTATTCCGTCACAAAGCGTCACACCAGAAGAAGATGAAATGCGCCGCATTACAGTCGATGCTGTTCACGAAGCTGTAAAAGAGCTGCCTGAGCGTTACGCAATCTGCCTGGACTTGTATTTTTTTTACGACATTCCCTATGAAGAAGTTGCGGTCATTACAGGGCTGCCTGTTAATACAATAAAATCTCATATATTCCGTGCTAAGAAAATTTTACGTTCTAAGCTAAAGGATTTTACATGAGATTTTATTTGTGTTTTTATAAAAATTGAAATTATTATAGGAGATATTATATGGAACAAAAATGTGAACACTATATGGACGAATTTCTTATGCTTGATAAAGGTCAAAAGCTTCCTTTTGATTTGACCCTGCATATTTTATTCTGCTCAAAATGCAGAAGTGAAATTAGAGCGCTTTCTAAGGCGGAAGAAGCTGCCGGCCGCCCGTTGCAAATACCTGTTCCTGTTACAGACGACTCTATTACGCTTGTAATGAAAAAAATTGACCCTTCATATTCCCCTAGAAAATACCAGGTGCCTCTTTTGCAGTGGATTGTTGCAGGCGTTGTTATGATAATTGCTTTGTGCTCTTTTGGATTCTACACATCTTCTTCTTCAAGCCGTGCGCTTCTTGTTGCGTTCTACCTTGTGTTCGCCTTTGCTGTTACTGCGTACTGCCTTGTTTTTGTAGGAACAAACTTGGACTTCTTTGTAAAGAAAATCAGCACAACACGTTCAAGACAAAACTGCTTGCAATCATAAATACGAATTTAGTAAATACTTTACCCTTTTTAGCCG
>JBAXYY010000036.1:0-17992 GCA_041670585.1 Treponema sp.
TGGTGAATAAGAAAAATATTCCTCCACAGAGCGCATTTTATCATAAGGTGTATAGTCAAATGTCCAGCCGTTAACCATTCCGCCAATTATAAAAGGCGCAATTTCTTTTAAACGACTGACCGCATATTCATAAATATTTTTTTTATTTGAATTACTTGATTCAATTGATTCAGAATTTTTTGATGATTGATTTTCTGAAGTAAGACTTTCACTTTTGTCTTCAGTAGAGTCACTTAGAACAAGGCCGGGGTATGCGTCAAGTTCAGCCCAAAGCTCAATACGAAGTTGCTTGTCCTGAAGTGCCTCTTGTGAAAATACTAATGATGTTTGCATAAAAAACAAAACCGCAAATAAAAAAGAGAAGCTTATTTTTTTTAACGTCTGTATGCGTCTTTCCATATTTTTATAGGATGAAGCCCCATTCTTACAACAAGATAAATCCAAGCCAAAGCAAAACCTGTAAGATGTGTTAAGTGAGCAACACCTGTATTTCTGCCCAAGAACTGGCTGCCTACTTCTATAACAGCGTAAATGACAACAAGTAACGGAGCCGGCACTGGATGCTGATTATGCTTCTAGGAAACAGCACTGCGTACACAAGAAGAATTGAATAAATGGCGCCGCTTGCTCCAATAAGCAGAACATAGCCCTGCTCCGTAAGCCAATAGATCAGAAGTGAAATTAGCCCGTCAAATATTCCGCAGAAAAAATACATAAGCAAAAATTCTTTTGACCCAACAGCTTTTTCCACCATTATTCCAAAGCAAAGAAGTCCTATCATATTGCAAATTATATGTGAAAGATTTCCATGCACGAACATATAAGTTACAATTTGCCACCAGTAATGATAGTAAATGCAGCCTACAACACTCATGCCTAAATATTTCTGCAATGAAAGCATAGACATAGTTAAAATATAAACGCCAATGTTTATTAAAACTAAAATAAGAGTCGCATTAAAAAATGTATATTTAAAAGGTTTGTGCAAAGGATTCATGAAGATTGTTCTGCCGCAGCAACAATTGCCGGGTCCGCGTAAGTCACTTTGTTCCTGCCTGAACGTTTTGAAATATAAAGAGCCTGGTCTGCCTGTTCCACAAGATGTTTTGCAGTTGTAACAGGATTATTATCAACAGAAAATACAGAAACTCCAATTGAAATTGTTACCTTCATATGCTGATCTTCATAATAAAAATCATTATCAGCTATATTTTTTCTTATTCGTTCAGCAACCTGCATGGCTTCATTTTTGCCAGTATTGTTAAGCATAACTGTAAATTCCTCGCCACCGTAACGAGAAGCCATATCCTGGCTGCGTATGCCATTCTTTATAATTTTAGCAACTGTCTGAAGAACATAATCTCCGCAGGCATGGCCGTAAGTGTCATTGAATTTTTTAAAAAAGTCTATGTCGAACATCAACACGCTAAGATAGCTGTTCTGAGAAAATGCCGCATCAAGCTTATCCGTAAGAACATTAAAAAAGTAATATTTAAGCTTGAGTTTTGTCATCATATCTGTAGAAGAAAGTTCAACCAAAGACGCATTGTTTATAGCAATTGCCGCCAAAGAGCCTATAGTTGAAATTTCATTTTTTTCATATTCAGTAAACTGCGCATTGTCTTCATCAATTGCAATTCTTTCTCCCAAAAGCAAGATGCCGTTAATTCTGTTCTTTAGACTTAGAGGAACAATCAACGAAGGATTTAGTGATGAAATACAATCTATATTTACATCGGCTGGTAACTGCTTTTTTAATTCATCAAGAGTCAGAACATCATTTAATGAACTGATTTTTGAAATAATAGAACTGTCTGCTGGTATTTCATAATTGATTTCTGGATTTGGCTCTAAACCACTGTAGTTTGATCCAAGTAAAAAACTGTTGCTTTCCAAAGATTCCAAAACAAAAATTCCCGCACCTAAAACACGCATTTGCGCCATGGAAATATAAAGTATAGATTCTATCAATGTAGGAAGTTCTAGAGTTGTACATAGAGATCTAGAAATCTCAAGAAGCTGCTCCAAATCATAAATTTTCTTTTCGTACTGAGATGTTAATTCTTTATAAGCCGAATTTTCTAATATATTTTCCTGAGGCTTTACTTCTTGTTTTTCTTTTTCATCATTCATGTGTTTAACTCAATATTACCAATTATAGCATAATTCTTCATTATTTCAAGATATATTTTCCATGAGGAAAACTGCTGATCGAGAAGGGAGCTTCCATCCCTGTTTCTTGAAGAGGCCATTAGCACCTTTAAATTGCTAATTGAATCTGGATTAGGCTTCTTAGAATCTATGAGAATTTCATTAATTAAAACATAAAGCTCATAAATATTTGAAGCCTCTGCTTGAACAGTTTTTTTTGCCTGTTCATCAATAGTCTTAACCATATCACGAAGTTTTAAAGCAAAATCATTATCTTTGTGACTGTCACGAATCAAACCTGTAATAACAGCTTCATCAAATTGCCCATTTCTTGCAAAAGATTTCTCAAATTTATCTATACGGCCGGCACTGTCGTTGCAAGCATAAACTGCAGAAGAAAAATCAGATTTGTATGTTGGATTATTAAAAAAGCCCTCTATTACAATATCATTAAGCAATGCTTTTACTTGGTCATTATAAAAAATTCTTAAGAATGTTTTTGTAACTTCAATTGGCGTAATCCAGTTAAACGAACCAGCTGAACTTTGACGAAGCAAAGTGTTTGTGTCTGAATTATATCCTGCAAGCACATCAATTTGCTCACTTCCAAACAAATCTTTTACTTCTGAGCCTATTGTCTCATCTTTTATTTCAACCTTGAGTCTATTTTCATTAGCTGTAAACTTACCTTCCAAATAATCAGAAAATTTCTGACGTGCATTTCCATGATACTGTGCTTTTTGCGGCATGAAATCAGGGTCATGTTTTGAAAGCCTAATTAATTTTATAAGAATATCCGGTGTAAATATATGATTCAATATGCTTTCTATTTTTTCTAGATTGGAAATAAGAGCCTGTTTTTTTGAAGTTGTAAATGACGAGCCATAATATAATTCAGAAATAGCGGTTATTGCTTTTGACAGAGTTATATTTATTGTCATATCAGCTGTTACATAATATAAGTCAAGTAAAGAAGTTTCTAACATATCAGCAGGTATTGGTTGAAAATCAGGTTTATACACATCGTCTAAGGCTTTAAAATTCATATCAAACAGTTTAATTGCTGAAATGTAGCTATAACGACAAATATCTGCAAGCTGCTTTATTTTATCTATTATTGAATCTATTTTTACAAAGTCTGCCGTGTTTAACTGTTTTACTACTTCTTCAAGTTCCCTATGTTTCTTTTCAAAAAAATGATTAAGGTTATCAAAATTCATAGCTTCTTGTTTTTCATTGTCATAATTCAAAGACTCAAGCACTTCTTGTGATTCTGCTGTATATCCTGTAAGCAAAAGCTGTTCTGTATATCTGTTATTTCGCTGAATATCGTTGCTGCATATTGTATTTGAAAGCAAGTCATCTATTGACTTTGTGTTTTTATACATAATGCGCAATGCTTCTGCAAAATTTGGCTGAACTAAATCATTTTTGTAAATAACAGGACGAACTTCTTTTATTTCACTTTCAATTTTTCTAAGCTTCTGTCGCTTTTGAACTTCTGGTGATGAGGACATGAAAATATTTTGAAAAAATTCTGTTAAACTCTGAAGGAAAGACATATTTTTATTTTAATCAGAAAATCTTGTTTATACAAGGTATGAGGCAAAAACCTTTTTAAAATCTTCAGCGGAACATGCAGAAACAATTTGTGTTCTTAGAACCGAGCCGCCTTTTAAGCCCTTGCTGTACGCACAAAACTTTTTTCTCATTTGGAAGCAGGCTGTTTTTTCACCTTTTTCTTCTATATTTATCTCAAGCTCTTTAAACCCGGCCTTTAACCTTTGCTGCACATTTGTTTCTTCATAATGGTCTTCTGTAAAGAATTCCTTTGTTCTTGTAAACAAAAATGGGTCTCCCATTGCGCCACGTGCAAACATCACTGCGTCTACATTTGTTTCTTCTATCATTTGCTTTGCTGTTTCTGGAGTAAAAGCGTCACCGCTGCCAAACACTGGTATTCTTCCCGCTACAAATTCAACAAGTTGCTTTTGAACATTCCAGTCAGCCTTGCCTTCGTAGCCTTGAGCTTTTGTCCTTGCATGAATTGTAATTGCGTCGGCACCTGCTTCAATTGCTTTTTGCGCCGCTTCTTTCCAAGTTATGTGGCCTTCGTCCCAGCCTTTTCTAATTTTTATTGTGACCGGAATATATGATGCAGAAGGTTCGCATTTTTTTAACTTAGCAATACGCTCCGGATGTTCTGAACAATATTTTACGCTTGCGTCTTTTACAGCTTTTACAATTTTATAAAGCCGCTCCGGTTCTTTTGTTAGCATGCTGCCTGCTCCAGTTTTAGTAATCTTTGGAACAGGACAGCCGCCGTTTATGTCAATGCAGTCGCAATCAGTTTTTTCTAGAACAAGAAGCGCCGCTTTTGCCATGACTTCTTCGTTGCCCCCAAAAATCTGAACAGCATAATTTTCTTCATTAGGCGCACGTGCCATAAGCTTTTCTGTTTTTTCCGAGCCGCGCGTTAATGCTTCTGCGGAAACCATTTCTGTTGTGCATAAAGAAGCCCCGCACTCGACACATAAAGACCTAAAGGCCCTGTCAGAGTAGCCTGCAATTGGTGCTAAAAAGAGATTTCCAGACAACACTAAAGGGCCAATTTTTACTTGGTGATAAAGTTCCATCTTGTTTAGAAATTTATATAAAAATCACTCAGGAAGATTAAACGCTTTGCAACTGTTTTTCCAAAGTTGTTCGCTTAATTTTTCCAAGTCCATATCAAGCATTTCTGCAAGGAAGCGTGCTGTAGAAACAAGATAGGCCGGCTTTGTGCGTTTTTTATCACGGAATTCAGCTGGAACCATGAACGGACTTTCTGTTTCTATAAGAACTCTGTCTAAAGGAACATTAAGAACTGTCTCATGAAGATTTCTTGCGTTTCTATAAGTTAAATTTCCCGCAAAAGAGAAATATACATTTAAATTAGCGTCAAGGCATTTCTTTGCATAAGTTGCATCTTCGCCGTAGCAGTGAAGAATTGCGCCCTTATCTGGACAACGTTCGCTTAAAACTTCAAAGACATCACTGCCAGCGTCACGGTTATGAATAATTACAGGCAAGTTAACCTTCTGTGCAATTTCTAGCTCTGTAATAAAAAGCTCTATTTGGCTGCGTTTGTCGCCGAACTGTTTAAAATAGTCCAAGCCAGTTTCGCCAATTGCAACAACATTTGGCAACTTAGCGCTTTCTTCAATTGTAGCCTGCCAATCCGGACCTGGGTTTGTTACTTCAGAAGGACCAACGCCTACTGCATGGTAAATTCCAGAAATTGATTTTAAAACAGCGTATTCTTTTTTAAAATCATGGAGACTATTATTAATGCTTACAATACGGGTAACTCCCGCTTGTTTTGCTTGTTGAATAACACGTATTTGTTCTATAGGGTCGTCATATATGAGCCCTATATGAGCATGAGTATCAAAAAACTGCATGGCTTTTTCTTCCTTAAGTGGTAATGAAACAGGAATGTTTCTAGAATAGGTAATTTTTTCTTCTATTCCTACCGATAAGAATAACACAGGTGCGCCCTCAAGTCAACATTGATTTTCTCTATAAAGTCCACCTGTTTGACACTGCAAAAACACTATGTTATACTATTTGTTACTATTACAGGAGCCTATTTTGGCACGCAGTCGTAAATACAAAAAATTAGAAAAAAATGTTGTTTCTCATTTAGTAAATCTCTGTGGTGCATTATTTACAAAAATCGGTCATTTCTTTGTTAGAGTATTTAAATTCTGCGACAGCAAACTAACAATAATGATTGTTCCTCATTCTCAAGGAAAAGTTCTAAACATTCAGACAAACATTTTTGCAATGATTTCTTCTGTAGTAATTATGATAGGTCTTATTTCTTCATTTGTTTATTTCAATCACAGAACATCTGGTAGCAATTCTGAAATTGGCAGATTAAAAGAAGAAAACCGTGAGACTTTAGCAAGCTTAGACGAGCTTAGAGATGAAAACAATAATCTTCTACAAACAGCAAAACGTTTTGAATCTTCATTAAACCAGTCACTTTCTTTACTTGGTATAAATCAGACAACTTCTGTTTCTAGCTCTACTCCAAAAAGCAGCGACTTGTCCTCTTTATTTAATACACAAGATGTTGTTTCTGGCTCGTTAAAAGAAGCCGCAGATGTTCGCCAGCTAAATGATTATCTAGAAGGCAGTGTTCAATCTGTTGAGCAAATTGGAAAAATGCTAGAAAGTCAGGGCACTTTGTTTACAGATATTCCAAATATATGGCCGCTTAAAAATGGAGTTGGACATATTTCAATGGAGTTTGGACAGAACATTCACCCTATTTATAAATATTGGTACATTCATAAAGGCATGGACTTTAGTACATACAGAACTGGCGACCCTATTGTTGCAACTGCAAATGGACAAGTTGTTACAATTGGCTATGACTCAAGTTTTGGTAAATATGTAATTATAAAACATAAGCATGGTATTTATACACGTTACGCTCATATGGACACTGTTTGGGTAACAAAAGGTCAAATGGTAACTCAGCGTCAGACAATTGGTACTATTGGCAACACAGGACAGACAACTGGACCTCATCTTCATTATGAAGTACATATTGGTTCTGATGTTGTAGATCCAGCAAAATACATCAACATAAAATAAATGGCATTAAACAACGACGATATTTCAATTAACAGTATAATTGGTGCAGGAACAGTAATCCGTGGTGATATAAAAGTAAACGGGTTTGTTCGTATTGACGGTGACATTGACGGAAACTTAGAAACTTCTGGAAATTTAATCATTGGAGAAAAGGCACGTATTCAGGGAAATATAATTGCACGCTCAATAACTGTAGGCGGAATTATTAAAGGCAATATTACTGCAACTGTTTCTGTAAAACTTCTTTCTTCAAGTGTTGTTCTTGGAAACATACAAACACATAATTTTCAAGCTGATGAAAACGTTATTTTTAACGGACACTGCATTGCACTCTCAAGTGAAACTGAATATGAGCAAGCAAATACAAAGTGGCAAAACTATCTTGCAATTACATCTCATTCAATAATACAACCTTCAAATGAATCAATAGAACGATCCTTTTTAAATTCTAAATTTATAGATGCTGAAGCTGTAAAAGATGACACAATTGTTGAAGAAACTGTTGAAAACATTACTTTGCAAAGTGATAACAATGACAATAAGGTAGATAATTAATGGCAGGTGTTGATCCAATATCACAAGGACTTTTCTTTGCGGCAACACAGGCGGCTTCTGCACAGTCAGCAGTTCTGGCTAAGAAAAAAGAAAAAGTTGGTGAAACAAAAAAATCCACATTTTCCAAGGCTATTGATAAAGCAAATGAAGAGCAAACTCTTTTACAAGAAGGTCTGCCTTTAGAAATTGCCGGAATGACAGAAGAAGAAGCAGTGATTTTTTTAAAAGATGCTGCAGATATGGCGGGCAATAAATTAAATAAAAGCATGTTGCCTTCTACCTATGCAGACTACAGACAAAAAGTTTCACAGTTTCTAAGGTTTATTGTTAAAAATAATTTTGAAGTTCTTAAGCACGAACCTAATGGTCGTACAAGAAAAGGCAAACGTTTAAATCCTCAGTTTCAAGTTACAGTAATTAATAAGAAACTTGACGAAATGGCCGAATGGCTTTTAACTGATCACAAAGATAATTTACAATTGCTTGCTAAAGTGGACGAAATAAAAGGTATGCTTGTAGACTTGATGGCAAGATAAATGTATTATTCAAAATAGTATTTGTAGTCTTTACAATATATGGAGCTAATATAAATGTCAGATATTTTTGAAAACGATATAGATGAAGAAAATGAAGATTTAACTTCTCTTGAAGACAATAATTATTCAAACGACACAGAAGTTAATGAAAATTTTGTATTTCCAGATCCACTTTACAAATTAAGGCTAGATTATTCTTGTGAAGGAATATATGCAACAGTTCCAGAAGGAATGACTCTTACTGAAGGAAGCAAAGTAATTGTTCCTACAAGATATGGAAATGATTTGTCTACGGTTTTAGGCAAGTCAAAGTCGCCAGTTGGAATTAGACAAAATGATATTGTTGAAGTTATAAAAATTGCTGATGAAAGGGATTTGCATCACGCAGAAGAATTAAAGGCAAAAGAAGCGCAAGCATTTGCTACTTTTAAGGAAAAAGTTACTTACCATCATCTTGAGATGAAGCTTGTAACTGTTCACTTTTTAGTTGGCGAACAAAAAGCTCTTTTCTTTTTTTCCAGCGACAACCGTGTGGACTTTCGTGAGCTTGTTAAAGATTTGGTTTCTGTTTTTAAGATGCGCATTGAGCTGCGTCAGATTGGCGTCCGTGATGAAAGCCGTATAACAGGCGGGCTTGGTGTTTGCGGCAGACCATATTGCTGCCATTCAATAAGCGACAAACTTAGACCAGTAAGCATTCGCATGGCAAAAGAGCAGAACCTTAGCTTGAATTCAATGAAGATTAGCGGACAGTGTGGAAGACTTCTTTGCTGCTTAAGTTACGAATTTGACTGGTACGCAGATGCTAGAAAAAGCTTGCCTAGCGAAGGAATAAGGCTTTACTACGACAACACTAACTTCCGTGTAACAGAAGTCAACCCTATTACATCAATGGTCAAAATGATTGGCGAAGACGGCCGTTTAATTGAAATAAACTCCAGCAGATTTGTACGCGACAATAACAATCATTGGAAGATAAACTAAGTTAAATAAGCTTTATTTTAGAATGGCTATTATATTTCCTTCTTTGCCGGTGAATTCATTTTTGTCAAAATCAGAATAAAATTTTGCAGAAGTAAAACCTGCCTCTTTTGAAAAGCTTTCTATCTCACTTGGGGACAATTGATAAATACTTTCTTTTTCCATTACAGGAAGCAGCTTGCCATTACCTGTTTCTACATCTTGTGAAAGATATTTAGAGCCGTCATCTTTTGTCCAGATTTGCGTATACAGTTTAGCACGTATGCTTTCTCTTACTGGAAGTTTTGCCATTGGCTTTGCATTATAAACTTCAAAATTTGGCAACTGTAAAATTAACGAACCCTCTTTTACTAAAAGCTGTTTGCAGTCAAAAAAAAACTTTTTCATAAGAGTGCGGTCATGAATAAAAACAATTCTATTGTTTAGACAAGAAATCACATCATAAAAATTCTTGCCTAAAAAACGAGTCATATCAATTGTAGACATAAGAAAAAATCTAATTGACATTAGCTGATTTCTTCGCTTTAAATTTGCAGACTCAAGCATTTCCTTAGAAGTTTCAATTCCTGTAGTGTCACGTCCGTCTCTTGCTAAAAGATGCTCAAAGAAACCTGTTCCGCAACCTATACCTAAAAGACGACCCGGCAGAGGATAATTTTTTAATACATCATTATAAAACTTTTTTTGACTCTCTGTAATTGGATACAGTTCGTCATAATATTCTATTACGTTTTGAATTAATTCCATATTCTTTATATTATAAGTCAATTCTTAAAAATTGCAAATTTATTTAATTTTCTTTTCAGTCAGTTGTTTTTTCTGAATATCCTTCCATTTCATCAAGCTGTGCACGGAACTGTGAAAGATTTTCTGTTTTTTGTTTTACAGCTTCGTCGTATGCGGCTTCCGCTTCTTTGAAATTTCCTTTCTTTGCGTAACAAATTGACAAGTCAGCATAGATTATGCCTATTGTTCCATTCAAGTCTTCTGCTTTTTCCAAATATGTTATTGCCTTGTCAAAGTTTTCTGCTGTCATATAAAGGCCGCCTAAGCTTACGTATGCAATTGGGTCTTCTGGAGAAAGCTCTATTGACTTTAGAAAATATTGTTCTGCGGTCGCGTCATCTTTTTTTAACCTGTAAAGCATTGCTAAATTGTTGTAGTCGTCTGCGCTTGGTTTTTTGCTTACATCAATTGCCTGCTTGCGGTAAGAAATTGCAGTGTCAAAATCGCCACGCTGAGAATAGCAGTTCGCTATGTAAATATAAATTACATCTTTTGAATATGAACATTCTTCGTTCAATGCCTCTTTAAAGCAACTTTCTGCTGCGTCAAACTTCTGCTGTTGAAAAAGCTGTGCACCGTTTTGCAGTGCCATGTCGCCTGGTTTTATGCATGAAGTGAATGCTAAAGAAATTAGCATTGCGGAAAAAATTGCGGCTGATTTTTTTGTGAATTTTTTAACTAAAGAAATTGTTGTGTTTTTCATAAATAAAATATACTAGACTGCGAATGAAAAGTCTATTTATTGTTTACAATTACACTAGAAAAAAATATATTGATTATCTATACTGTTTTTTAAATTAAGATGGATACTGTCATTCCGACCGAAGCGGAGGAATCTCTTTTAATAAATATGACTATTTGTACAAGAGATTGTCACGTCGCTACGCTCCTCACAATGACACGGTTATCTATTAACTTTATAATAACTTAGGGGCTTAGATATGAATAAATCACAGTTGCAAAAATTAGATTTTCTTTTTGCTGATGAAATTGCGCACAACCGTATTAAAGACGCTGCTATTCAGGTGGAGCACAAAGGCAAAGTTTGCTTTACAAATTATTATGGCGCTTCTAATGAAAAATCTATTTACAGAATTTACTCTATGTCAAAGCCAATTACTTCTGTGGCTTTTATGACTTTGTTTGAACAAGGCAAATTAGACTTGGACGAGCCTGTAAGCAAATACCTGCCTTTCTTTGCACATATGAAAGTTCTTGTTCCAAACAATTTTGACACTTCAAAAGCAACAGGACTTGAAGTAACAAAAAACGGTACTCTAATTATGGACAGCAAAGTTCCTATGACAATTCGCAATTTGTTGAACATGACAAGCGGCATGGTTTACCCAGGAGACTGGGGCAATGCAGAAAAAGAAGTTCTTGATGCGCAAACAGAGCTTAAGGAAAGAATTGCTAATGGTGAAAATTTTTCTAACATTGATATTTGCAAAAGACTTGCTGAATGTCCTTTGGCATTTGAACCAGGCACAGGCTGGATTTACGGAACAAGCGCAGATGTTGTAGGTTGCCTTGTTGAAGTTATTAGCGGCATGAATTTTGGCGAATATTTAAAGAAGACCATTTTTGAGCCACTTGGAATGAACGACACTTGGTTCAATGTTCCTACAGAAAAGCTTTCTCGCTTAATCAAGCCATACACTCGTAAGCAACCAGACGGGCATTTGGAGCCTGTTAGCAAAGATCAGCTTGTTTGGATGGGACAAGACAAACCTGATGACAAAGTGATTTTCCAGTCAGGAGGCGGCTACCTTTATTCAACTTTGGAAGACTACTCGCGTTTTGCAAGAATACTTATGAATAACGGCACTGTTGACGGCAAGCGCTTCTTAGGCAGAAAAACTGTTGAGTTCATGCACCAAAATCAGCTGAATGAAAATCAAATGAAAATGTACTGGCTTGCTGACCAAGGTTACGGCTATGCAAACTTAATGCGAACAATGATTAACCCAGAAAAAACAGGCAACGGAACTGCCGGGGAGTTTGGCTGGGACGGGCTCGCTGGCACTTACTTTTTCATTGACCCTAAAGAAGAATTGCAGGCAGTCTACATGCAGCAAATATGCGACGGCGGAGATGCAAACCTTCGTAGAAAATTCCGCAATATAATTTACAGCGCATTGGATTAAGGAAGAGATTCCTCCACTTCGGTCGGAATGACAGTCACTTAGTTAAATGATAGAACATTCGGTCGGAATGACAGTCACTTAGTTAAATGATAGAACATTCGGTCGGAATGACAAGCATTCGGTTGAACGACTGGCTCTAAGTTAAATGGCTGGAGCTTAGATAAGCTTAGTTAGCAATGATATAAAAAAAGCCCCGCACTTTTTACAGTACAGGGCTTTTTCTTTACCTAAATAATTTAGATATTGAAGAATTACTCAAACCAAACGTTTGTTACAGCAATACCTTTACGGCTTGCAAGGTCTCCACCAAGACCACCCAAGAATAATTCAACTCTTGTTACTTTCTTTGTTGAACCATCAACTGTTGTGTCTGTCCAACCCTGGCAGTCGCCGCTCAATCTAAAGTCTGCTTTGAATGTCTGGAATCCACCATGTGCCATAAGAATTGATTTTTTGTCCAATTTTTTATCACGTTTTGCAAAATCAAGTTTTCCTGCGCGGTCAAGCTTGTTATCATCTTTGGTCAATGTGAAAATAGAAGCATTCATGTTTGCACCTTTTGCCATAGAATCATCAAGAGCTTCCCATTCTACCATTAATTTCTTGTAGCCTTTAATGCTTAATGGTTTTGCAAAGTCAAGGCAGAAACGATATTCAAGTCCGCCGTTGTCCTGTGCTGAAGCAATAATTGCATCCTTTCCAGATGGAGCTTTTCCTTTTACCATTGGGCTAGGATTGCTGTCGTTAATAACAGTTCCATGTGCTGGAATAACAGAATCTGCTGCCCAAAGAAGATTTTCTGTTTTTGTTACTGTTGTCTGTGCAAATGCCGCTGTTGCTGCAACGAACATTCCTAATGCTGCAATAATCACACTCTTTTTCATTATATTCCTCCTAATGAAATACATATTCTTCAATTATAGTAAGACATGTTGACGAATTTTATAAACAAGAGAATTTCCAGTAAAAAACTCTCTTTTTTTCAGAATTTTTGAAATTGTTAATAACAAACCTGAAAATATACCTTATTCAATTTATTACAAAGAAATAAACATTTATTTCTAAAAAAAAACTAGGTAAACTTGTAAAAATTTAAGGGTTTCTTTCATATAAAAAAAAGCTGATAATGACTTTAAAGTTTAATCTATCTTCTATAAATGAGGAGAAACAATTGCCTACTATTAAAAAACCTTTGACTGGCAGGGAAAAAACGGCGAACATATTTTATTATGGTCTTCGTGTACTAGTCATTCTTTATGTAGCACTTCTATTCCTGCCTGGAGCAAATCCTGCAAGAATCACAAGCAAAATTAACAGAAACCTTTCTTTGTTTACATCTGGATTTTTCTATAACAATCTTGTAAACGGTTTAGGTCGTGCCTTAACAAAAGGCTGGGTTCCAAAAAGCACTATGCTTTTGGTTTATTTTTCTAGCATGTTCTGCTGCTTAGGTGCACTTTGCGCCGGTGTTGGAGGATGCTTTTCTATTGGAAACAACAAAGCTAAAAGAATAGGAAACCTTCTTACTTTTGCAGGCGGTATTGTTGGATTCTTAAGCATTCAGGGCATTTCTAAAGCACATCAACAACTTGTTGACTTAGTTGCACTACACCCGGACTGGGCAGAAAAGACTTGTGTAATAGACCCAAGCGGAAATCTTATTTTTACAATTCTTGCTTGCGGTATTGCATTTCTTTCTATAGTTACATTTATTTTACAGCCGGGACCTGCAAAAGGTGAAAAACCTGCTGTAGAAGCTAAGTTCCAGTTGTTCTTAATGTTCCTTCCTTTCATCCTTTTGATTTTTGTATTTAGCTATTTGCCATTGTGGGGCTGGCGCTATGCTTTCTTCGACTATCATGCAGGCGACACTCTTAGCATGGACAAGTGGCGTGGCTTCTATTGGTTCACTTATTTGTTCAAGAATCCTGCTACAAGCAAACATATTGGTCAAGTTATGATTAACACCTTGGCTATGTCTGGTCTTGGTCTTGCTACATCTTGGGTTGCTATGGCATTTGCAATCTTCATTTCTGAAATTAAAAACAAACCTATGCGCGCAATTATTCAGACATGCACAACTGTTCCAAACTTTATTTCTTGGGTTCTTGTTTACGCAGTTGCCCTTTGTATTTTTAGCACAGACGGTTTTATTTCTAGCGTATTTGTTCAGCAGGGCATTTGGACTCAAGGTAAAAACCTTTTGATGCCTGGCGACCACACTTGGTTGAAAATGCTCTTCTGGGGAATGTGGAAAGGCTTAGGCTGGAGCGCAATTATTTACATTGCAGCAATTAGCGGAATTGACCAGCAGTTGTACGAAGCTGCTACTGTTGACGGCGCAGGTCGTTTCCAGAAAATGTGGCACGTAACACTTCCTGAACTTTTACCAACATACTTCGTTCTTCTTGTTCTTAGCATTGCAGGTATTTTGAGCAACGGTATGGATCAGTACCTCTGCTTTGAAAATCCAAACAACACAAAGTACATAGAAGTTCTTGACTTGTACGTTTATAAAATTGGTATTAAGGGCGGTCTTATTCCAATTTCAACTGTTGTCGGCATGTTAAAGTCTGTTATAAGTCTTATTTTGTTATTTATAGCAAACAGCGCTTCTAAACTTGTTCGCGGACAGACTGTAGTTTGATGGAGGAATAAAATGGAATCAACAATGATTACAACTAATAAAAAAAGACGCTATCGCCCAATGGGTTACCTTTCTGCTGGAGATGTAATATTCAATGTTTTGAATTATACATTCTTCATTCTGTTTACACTTATTTGTATTTTCCCATTCTATTATCTTTTTATAAATACTATTTCTGATAATGATCTTGTTAACAAAGGTCTCATCACTTTCTTCCCTAAAGGAATTCACTTTCAAAACTATATTGCTCTTAGAAATGTAGGCGATTTGTTCCAGTCATTCATTGTAACACTAACACGTACTATTTTTGGAACTGCGCTTATGGTTATTGCAAGCTGCTTTATAGGATATATTGTTACTAAGAAAGAAATGTGGGCTAGAAAATTCTGGTACCGCTTTATGGTAATCACAATGTACTTTAACGCAGGTATAATTCCTTGGTTTATGACAATGGATATGCTTGGACTTACAAACAACTACTTGGCTTATATTATTCCAGGCATTGTTCAGCCTTACAACATTATTCTTGTAAAAACCTATATTGAATCAATTCCAGCAGAAATGGAAGAGTCGGCACAAATGGACGGCGCTTCTTATATGACAATATTTACAAAAATCATTTGGCCACTTGCAAAACCTATACTTGCTACAATTGCAATATTTGGCGCTGTAGGCAACTGGAACAGCTTCCAGGACTCTTTAATTTTAATGCAGGGCGCTCCAAAGTACTTTACTTTGCAGCATATTTTGTACAACTACTTGAACAAGTCTACAAACCTTGGCGCTATTATGAACACAGGCTCTTCTGGATTAAGCGACTCAATGAGGCAGTCTTTGTTCAATCAGAAAGTTATTAAGTACACAATTTCCATGGTAACAGCTATTCCTATTCTTCTTGTTTATCCTTTCATGCAGAAATACTTTGTTAAGGGAATTATGCTTGGAGCTGTTAAAGGCTGATTTAGGCTTATGGCAGTCAAGTTTTGCTGCTGTATATATTTGTGAAATTCCGGAGAAAGTAAATCCGGTAATTATAATAAGTTTGTTTCGTAGGAGGAATTATGAAACGAATAGTAAAAATTATTGCATCTGCATTAGTGGCAGTTGCAGCATTTGGTTTAACAAGCTGTGGCAAAAAAACTTCAGCAGAAGACAGCGCTATAAACGCAATTAAACCAAAAGAAACAGTTACCTTACAGGTTTATGACCAGTTGGCAAACTTTTCTGGCGAACAAGTAGGTTGGTTCGGGGATCTTATGCTTGAAAAATTTAATGTCAAGCTTAACATTATTCCAGAAACAGGCAACATTTATTCAACACGTATGGAAAGTGGAAACCTTGGCGACATTGTTATTTGGGGCAATGACTCAGATGACTATCTTGATGCAGCTGAAGGCGGATACTTGTTTGACTGGGAAGATGAAGATCTTCTAACAAACTATGGTCCTTACATTAAAGATCACATGCAGCAGGCTCTTGAGAAGAATAAAAACCTTTCAGCAGCAAACAAAATCTTCGGATTTGGTCATGCAGTTTCTTCATCACCAAAAGACAGACAGGCATTCTTCTATACTTGGGACCTTCGCTTTGACTTGTACAAACAGTTAGGCTGCCCAGAGATTAAGAATCTTGACGACCTTGCAAAAGTACTTGGCGACATGAAAAAAATATGCCCTACAGATGATAACGGAAAAGAAACATATGGCCTTTCACTCTTCCCAGATTGGGATGGCAACATGGTTATGTTCGTTAAAGCACTTGCAACAGCATATTATGGTTGGGACGAATTTGGCTTTGGTCTTTATGATCCAAAAACTGGAAAATATCACAACTGCATTGAGCCAAACAGCGCTTACTACAAGACATTAAAGTTCATCAACAAACTTTATCAGAACAACCTTCTTGATCCTGACAGCCAGACACAGAACTATGATGCTATGAATGAAAACTACAAAAACGGTACTGCATTCTTCAACATCTTCAACTGGATGGGCTCAGGTTCTTATAACACAGACGAGCACAAAGCTGCTGGAAAAGCAATGTATTCTGTTCGCCCAACCGAAGCAACTCCAATTGTATACGGACAGTCTGTATACGGCGGAAACCGCATTTGGTCTATTGGTGCTAAGACAGAATATCCAGAACTTTGTATGGCAATTCTTAACTACTTCTGCACTCCAGAAGGATTTATGACAACACAGTATGGTCCTAAAGGTATTACTTGGGACTATGACAAAGATGGAAAAACTTACTTCACAGCACTTGGAAAGAAATGCCAAGCTGATGACACAACTCCACTTCCTGCTCCATTCACTGGACGTTGGAAGGACGGTACATTCCAGATTAACAACGTAACTTGGGGACTTGATGCATCTAACCCAGATTCAAATGGTGAAACATACAACAAGGCAAGTTGGGCAAGTGAAGCTCTTCCAGCTCAGACAACAATTGAACAGGAATGGCGTGACTGGTCTAAATCAGTTTCTGTTGAAGACTACCTTGGAAAAGGAAAATATACAGTTGCTCCTGCTTCAACATATTCTGAAGCTCCAAAATCTGATGAACTTAAAGTAAAAGCTAACCAGATTGCAAGCTGCATTAAATCTAATTCATGGAAAGCAATCTATGCAAAGAATGATGCAGAATTTGAAAAACTTTTTGCAGACATGGGAACAGAAGCAAAGAGCTACGGCATGGCAGAATGTGATGAATTCTATAACGCACAAGCTGCTGTAAAGAAAGCTGCAGAAGACGCTGCTGCTGGAAAGTAACTTTATTAAATAAGATGTAAAATTCTTATTAAGAACAGGCTGTTTGGAAACAAATAGCCTGTTTTTTTTTGTGATATTTAGTATATTATATACATGTCAATTTTTAGTACTGATAGTAAATTTTACAAAGCAATTTCTTTTTTTGGAAATCTTGTTGTGCTTAACTTATGCTGGCTTCTTTTTAGTCTTCCTATTGTAACAATTGGAGCTTCAACTACAGCCGCATTTTATGTTGCATTTAAACTGATTGATGGTAACGAAGGCTACATGTTCAAAAGCTTCGTTAAAGCGTTCAAAGCAAACTGGAAGCAAGGAACAATTCTTTGGCTCATTGCGGCTGTTGCAATTTATGCCCTTTACCTTGACGCACAGTTGCTTATTAAAACAGAAGACCCTTCTTACTTTTTAATCATAGCAAGCATTGTCTCATTTTTATTTGTTTTCTTTGCACTTTTATATGCGTTTCCTCTTTCTGCTCGATATGAAAACAAATGGTACTTGCACATAAAAAATTCTTTTATTCTTAGTTTCCGTTATTTTAAAAAGACAATGTTCCTTCTTTTAATTCTTGTTCTTGAAATTGGACTTTTTGTTTGGAACAACAAGACAATTATTCTTCTTGTGTTAATTGGACCAATGGTTTGCATTTACACAGTAGCCGGCACTTCACGAAAAATATTTGCGGAAATTGATAACCGTAATAAAAAAGATGCACTTATGGCACAAGCTAAAGCAGAAGATGCAGCGGAAATGGAAGCAGGCAAAGCTGAA
>JBAXYY010000037.1:0-17990 GCA_041670585.1 Treponema sp.
CGCTTCATCATCTTCTGGAGGGTACATGATTTTTGCGGCTGCTGGGCGTAAAAGAGACGAGGCTAAGACAGTGAGGGCTAGTTTTCCAATGATTATGTAGAGATATGGAGTTATGCAGATGCTTATTGACTTTATGAATGTCATTGAAGAGTCTGTGTCTGACAAGATGTGCGAATACCAAGCGGCGCCTGTTAAATATACAAGTGCGTATCCTGCGACTGCCGCGAGCGCTACTTTTGCGTACAGCTTCCAGCCAAGCTTTTTTTCAAATGTATGTGGAGTACCTAAAACAAGCCCTGACGCTATGGAGCCTAGAAAATATCCCGCGATGAAGCCTCCGTACTGCCCCAGAAGGTAGCTTATTCCTCCGTGGAAGCCTAGAAACACTGGAGCCCCAATTGTGCCTATCATTATGAAAATGCCAGTGGCGCCGGCACCGTTCAGCCCTCCCAAAATACATGCGACTATGATAGCAAACATGTCCTGGAATGTCATAGGAAAAGATGCGGCTGTTGGAATTGAAGTAAGGCAGCCCAGGCAGATAAAGGCGGCTGATATGAAAATAAGTATGCTTCTTTTTGTTGTCGCCTTCATGTGCTGCCTCTATTTCTTCAGATTCTTTGACTTTGAGGAAGATGTCTTTTTTACTGATGTTTGTCTTTTTGAAGCCGGAGCCTGTTTTTTTGAAGCAGCTGCTTTTTTAGAAGAAGAAGGCTTTTTTGCAACTGTTGCTTGTTTCTTTGAGGTTGTGCTCTTTTTAGTGGAGGCTGGCTTTACTGCAGCTGATATTTGCTTTTTTGAGGCCTTAAGTTTTGTATGCTGTTCCTTTTTAGCAGGTGATTTCTTTTTTGCACTTGCGGCCTGTTTATTTGAGGATGCCGGTGTATTTGTTGTGCCCGGCGTATGTTTCTTATTTATTTTAGCAGGCTTATTTTTAGAAGTGGCTGCTGTTTTTTTTAAGTTTTGTTTTTTACTTTCACTTTCCACTGATTTGACTATAGCTTTTTCGTGGAGAACTACGTTGTCTTTTGCTGAAGAATTATAATCCGTAAGATTTTGTCCGTCAGTGTTAGATGAGTTTTCATACAGGCGTGGATTTTTTCCAACAGTGATTGTAATGAAGTGTGCCTTTGTTTCGTCCTTCACATGACATACAGTTATTAAAGTGTAAAGCGCCTCAAATGCCATGAAGGCAAGGCATATATACGCGAACCAGTCTCCGTATTTTGAATAGACTGTTTCTGCTCTTTTGTAGATTGGCACTTCTGCGGAAAGCGAGGCCGTTGTGAACACAGGAAGGTCTTGAATTACTCGCCCTGAAGGGTCAACCACTACGGAGTATCCGGCGTTGGCGCACCTTACAAGCGTTGTCCTGTACTCAATTGCAAGGTAGCTTGCCGCTATGAAGTGCTGGTATTCGGCTGAGTCTGTCTTTGACCAGGAGTCGTTTGTTATGTTCATGAAGACTTCGCTTCCTTCGTCGTAGAGCCTGCTGCACACGTCCGGAAAAGCGTCCTCAAAGCAGATTGGCACTGTGAACTTTACAGTGTTGTCGGGGTTCACGCTTTGGTTAGAAATGAATTTCTCAGTGAACTCTGGATTTGAGCTGCCGTTAGAGTCTAGTGGTATTGTTATGCTTCTTTCACTTCTATATTCAAGAGGGCAGGAGGCACTGTTCATTGACTGTATAGGTATTTGGAAAACAACATACTGGTTTCCTGGAGTCCATGCAGTGGAAAATCCAACAATGGCCTTGCATAAGCTCTGCATAAGAGGGCTGTCTGCGTAAGGAAGAACCTCAGCAAATGGAACAAGGTGCATTTTGCAGTAGAAGCCTGAGTATTTGCCGTTGCTGTCGTATAATACCGCCGCGTTGCCGTACTTTCTTTTTTGCCTGTTCAAAGTTGCCGAGCCGCCTATAATGAACGGCGTGTCCATTCTTTTTATAAAGTCAGAGAGGCTTTCGTCCTGTGGGTAGTTTTCATATCGGCCTCTTCCTGCTGGAAACTGACGCTCTAGAACGCCCTCGCTCCATAAAACAAGGTCTGCTTTTTTGCCATTCTCCTTAAGTTCCTGCACTTTTTGCTCAGTGAGACTCTTTGAAATTGAAATAGAGCTGTCTTCTCCGCCTTCCCAAGGATCTATATTCTGCTGGACGACAATTGTGTTCATTTTCTTTATAGGAAAGCGTGGAATAAAGTACTCGAATAAGCCGTAAGCTGTTGTCGCGCCAAAAATCACAAGGACAAAGGAGAAAATCTGCCTGTAGTTTGAAAATACAGTTTTTGGTGCCTGGGATGACGGTATTCTTCCTAAAAGAAGAACTCCTTCGCCCAAAAAAGCTGAGAAAAGCGCGAATATGAAGGTAATGCCCCATACTCCAGTAATTGACGCTATTTGTGTGACAAGTTTCCATTTATATGCCGCCATAGAGAGAGTGCCCCACGGGTAAGCAAGGAACCCTGTTGACTTTACCCATTCCCAGCAAGTCCAGGCAGTTGAAAACCAAAGAACTCTAAGAAATGGAGCATAGAAATGCCTGCCTCCGTTTTCCTCAAGAGCAAATTTCATATTGAAATGGGAAATGAACATGTAAGCAATTATTCCACAGAAGCCCGCGATAAAGCTAGTTCCAAGCGCGCTGCCACCAATAGTAAATATCGCAAAGTCATGAAAATAAGCAAGCCAGAAGCTTGAAATCAGGTGGACTGTCAATGACTGCAGAAAGAATAGCCAGAAGCTTTCGCTGTAGCTTTTAGCGTTGTTGAACGCTAAATAGAATGGCACAAGGCAGAATAGAGCTAAAAAAGGCGATCCAAATGAAAAAACTTCATTAGAAATTGCGAGCCCTTCCATTAGGCCAGAAAAAATCGCACAAAAAACTTGTAAAATAAGGCGAATCATTATATTATCATTCTATATACTTGTTTGGAAAAGTCAACATGTAAAAAATTCAAAGTTTAGAAGATGTAGAGTTTCAACTACGCCGGGAAGGGATAATGGAAAAAGTGGAAGATGTTCACAAAAAGGAATATGGAATAAAGCCTGATGTTGTTTGCAGGTCGCCAGGACGATTTCATCTGCTAGGGGAACATTCATGGTTCTTTAAAGACAAGACGCTTTCTATGGCTGTAGATCTTCCTGTGTATGTTGCGGTCTCTAAGCGTGATGACATGAACCTTAAGTTTTATTTTGAACAGCTTAATGAAAATAAGAGGGCTAACCTTTCATCTTTAAAAATACGTAAGGAAGACAAATGGGCGAACGCAATAAAGGCAATTGTCTATGGATTTACAAGCGGCGGCTTTGACTGCAAGGGCATGGACTTTACAGTTTCTTCAGAAATACTTCCTTCAGCAGGGTTTGGAATAACAACTGCAATAAAAGTTGCGTCTGCGTGGGCAATAAGGGAGCTTTGCGGATTCCATTGCTCAGACGACGAGCTTCTTCAAGTCATAGAAAGAGCAAACAGGCTTTTCTTGGGAACAGAAAACTACAAGGCCGACATTTTTGCGGCTATTTATTCAAAAGAGGGCAATCTTGTTTTAACTGACCATGCTAAGACTTCTTGCGACTTAATTCCTTTTAACTTTGATGACAAGACAATAATACTTACTGACGCGCGTGTTCCAAGAATAACAACTTGGAATGAGGAAAGCCTTCAGCAGCCGGAGAATGTTCTTCTTCTAGGCGAGCTTAAGGACATAAAGAGCAATGTTTATGGCGGCTGGAAATATGAAGAGAACGGAACTGACGTTAACGAAGTGCTTTCTGTAGTGAACGAAGACACAAGAAGGCGGCTTATCTGCATAATGAACGAACATAAGAATATTCTAGATGCGGAAGCGGCGCTTGAAAAAAAAGACTTCGCTTCCTTTGCAAGGTCTGTGAACCATAGCCATGAAAGCATGAGGGACTTGTATGACATTTCTTGCCCGGAAATAGACTGGCTTTTAAAAAGAGTGCAGGAGCTTGATGAGAACCCTGACGACTTAAGGAATCCTGTCAGCTGCGGAAGAATAACAGGGAAGGGCTTCGGCCGGTGCACTTACACAATCTTACGCACAGGCGACATTAAAAAGTACGAGGAAAAGCTTGCCGACTATGAAAGAATATTTGGCTTTAAGCCAGAGTACCATATTGTAAAACCTGCAAACGGTGTATGCCTTATATGAAAATACTTTTAACAAATGACGACGGCTACGGAGCGGAAGGGCTTGAGGTTCTTGCAAAAAGGCTTTCTATAGAAAATGAAGTTTGGATTGTGGCACCGCACAAAAACCGCTCTGGAGTTTCACATTGCATAACTATGCAGAAGCCGCTCTACTTAGAGGAGCATGGAGAAAAAAGATACTCTCTTGAAGGCTTCCCCGCTGACTGCGTTATCACATCGTTAAAGGGCGACTTTATTGGAACAAGGCCGGACATTGTTCTTTCTGGAATCAACAACGACGCGAATCTTGGAACAGATGTGCTGTATTCCGGAACATGCGCCGCGGCAAGGCAAGCCAGCTTGTACGGAGTGCCGGGCATTGCGCTAAGCCTTTGCGGAAGAGACAGCCATAACTCAGGTGAAAATAAATTTGAAGCGCTTGCTGATTTTGCGGCAAAAAATTTAGTGGAGCTTTCGAAACTTTGCGGTGAAAAGCAAAATGAAACTTGCGGCGGTTACAAATATTTTGTAAGTGTTAACGCACTTTCCTTGGACCAGTACAAGGGTGTTAAATTCACAGAATTGTCAAACAGGGAATACAGGGACAGTGTTGAAATACATACCGCGGCTGATGAAAAAAAATACAGCGTGTTCAGCGGTGGTGAAATCATTTCCCATGGAGATGAAAACAACGATGCTTCTGCTGTAAAAGACGGCTATGTTTCCATATCCGTTGTAAATACTCAGCCTGTATGTAATAATGTAACAAATGACATTGCGGGGCGTTTTTTTATTTAGAATATTCTAAAAGTTTTATAGATTTCAAAAATCTTTAGAGGGGTAGACAATGGGTGATAAAAATAAATTGCAGGAAGGAATCTCACTTTACAACAGGGGCAATTATTCTGCCGCCCTTACTTTTTTTCTTTCTCTGCCAGAGGACAAAGACAATGACCCTTTGGAGCTTGCTTATTATTTAGGACTTTGCTATTCAAAATTAAAAAGATACGATGACGCGCTTTTATATTTAGAGCAGGTAGTTACAGCTTCCGCGGAAAATGAGAATGTTAGTGAAAAGGAAGTGGAGCGTGTTCTTCAATGCAGATTTCTTCTTGCTGTCATTTACTGCTTGAGCGGTAGAAAAAAGCTTGCTGATTTTGAGCTTAACAAGCTTCTTGACACAGGATACAAGCCAGCCTCTGTTTATTCAGCACTAGCTTATGTTGCATGGGGGCAGGGTGAAGTTGACAAATGTTTGGAATATTACAATAAGGCGCTTTCTGAAGATGCGAACAACCCTACAGCGCTAAACGGCATGGGCTATGTCCTTGCATGTGAAAGTACAGATTTGACAAAGGCGCTGAGCTATGGGAAAAAAGCGCTAGAGCTTGCTCCTGACAGCGCCGCTTGCCTTGACACAATGGGCTGGATTTATTTTAAGATGGGTATAAACTCTGAGGCAAAGAGCTTTCTTGAAAAGGCGCAGAAGAAGGACAGCCAAAGCAAAGAAATTGCTGAACATATACAGGAATTGCAGAAGGTAGGCGAATGAAAAAGTTAGCTTTTGTTTTAGCATTTTTTTTATCATCGATTTGTGTTTTTGCCCAAGTGAATCTTCAGGATACAGCCCGTAAAGATACAGACTCTATGAGAACCGCAAACTCTGGTTTTGCAGAAGAGGAATTCAGGCGTGGCGTTCAAAGCTATTACAGGGGCGCGTTTAACGAAAGCGTTCTTCAGTTTGAAAAGGCGTTGTCTTATTTGCCTGGAGAAAATCTAATTTTAGATTGGCTTGGAAAATCATATTACCGCTCTGGAATTGAGGGCGCGGCTTTGCAGCAATGGCAGTCAGCTTACGACGCGGGCTACGGCGGAATACTTTTGCAGAACAGAATTGAAATTGTAAGCGAAAGGCGCATTACTGGAGCCGAGTATGACTCATCACAGCGCTACACTGAATCTGGTTCTTTTCCAAACACAAATGAAGACTCTTTAATTTACAGCCAGCCAATCTCTGTTCTTCCAAATGATGACGGCACAATTTGGGTTGTGGCTTACGGAACAAATGAAATTGTAAAATTCGATGTGAACGGTCTTGTTGTAGAAAGAAAAAGAGGTCAGCTTAACGGCTTTGACAGACCTATGGACATAATTAGGCTTAATGATGGAAAAATGCTTGTAAGCGAAAGCGCGGGCGACAGGCTTTCTTTGCTTGACAAGAATGGCAATTTTATAAAGTACATAGGCTCAAAAGGAATAAACGAAGGCCAGTTTGTTGGACCAGAATACATGGCTTCTGACAGCTATGGAAATATTTATGTTACTGATTTTGGAAACGCAAGAGTTGTTGTTTTTGATTCAGAAGGAAACGCTCTTCTTCATTTTGGAAACAAGACTGCTGATTTTGAAGGGCTAAAATCTCCAACAGGAATTGCAATTGTTCAAGACAGGATATTTGTCGCTGACAGTGTAAAAGGCGCAATATATGAATTTGACAGGGCCGGAAACTACGTAGGTCTTCTTGTTAATGAAAAGACTTTAGCTCGTCCAGAAAGCATGAAGAACTGGGGGCAGTATTTAATTCTTACAGACACAAACAGAATAATTACAGTTGATTCTAACACAGGCTCCACTTATGAAAATGCGCGTACAGGAAATGCGCCTGCCGCTTTGACAAGTGCTGTTCCTGATAAAAATGGAAATATAATTGTCACAGACTTTAAAGGCAACGAAATTTATGTAATGGCAAAACTTACAGAATTAGTTGGCGGCTTGTTCGTGCAAGTTGAGCGCGTTATTTCAGATAATTTTCCAACCGTTGTTGTTGAAGTAAGGGTAGAAAACAGAAGACGGGAAGAGGTTGTTGGACTTAAAGCAGAAAACTTTTATATAAGTGAAAACAAGAGGCCTGTTTCAAATCAGCAACTTTTGGGCGCTGCAAACAACAATGATGTGGCTGACATTACATTGCTTATTGACCGTTCAGATGACATGAAGCAATATGAAGAGCAGCTTCAAACTGCGGTAAGGGAAATTGCGTCTTCAATGAATGGAAAAGGAACTGTTAGAATTATTTCTTCTGGAAGCGTTCCTGTTTTAGAATACACCGGCAGCCCTGCAAACCTTACAGATTTTTCTCCTAAGGCTTTGAAATCAGCATACACAAAAAACACTGCTCTTGACCTTGCTATAAGGCTTAGCGCAAACGGCTTGATCAACGCGGAAAAGAAGAGGGCCGTTATTTATTTATCAGATGGAAGAGTTGGACAAAACGATTTTACAAAATACGGACTTGCAGATTTGACAACTTACTTGAACAATAATTTTATTGCGTTCAGCACAGTTCTTTTAAAAGAAGGTTCCGCTTCTGATGAAGTTTCTTATATAACTAAAAACACAAACGGAATAAGCTATTATGTTTACAGGCCAGAGGGCTTGTCTTCTGTTATTAAAGATTTAATTGCACTGCCTTCTGGCCTTTACCAGCTTTCTTTTACTTCCACTTTAAAAACAGAGTATGGAAAAAAATATCTGCCTGTAGAAGTTGAAACTTATTTGCTTAATAGGTCTGGCCGCGACGAGACTGGATATTTTGCGCCGCTAGAATAACATAGAAATTTCTAGAATGAAACTTTTCCGCCAAGTGTTGCAGTTACGGAAAGCGACATAATGTTATTTAATGTGCAAGTGTAAGTTCCATTTATACTGCTGTTAACTGTTAAATATTTTGTCACCTTTGCTTCAAGCAGATGCGTAAGAGAAATTGAGTTTTTGAAAATAAGCTCTGCGTCTGTTGTTGAAGAATTTGTGCAGCTTGATATTGAATAGTTTGCGCTGTCTGTTCTTGTGAGCTTTATTTCATTTGTTTTAAGCTTAGGTGCAAAAAGAGAGACTAAAGAAACTACAGGTGAAAATTTGCTGACTCTTTTCCAAACAAAAGTGCATTTTCCGCTCCAGTCAGAAGTTGTTTCATATTCGCCTTCAATGCCTGTCTTTAGCAAGCCGTTGTTTTTTAAATAGAAATCAAATTCAGAATATGCTGTGAACAATACAGAAAAATCTTCTGGCGTGTCGTGCGGCAATTTTAAAGTTGCGCTTAATGAGGAAATAAAAGAGTCCTGCTCGTACCATTTGAATAAATGATAAGGACCAAGCTTTCCAAACAAGTTTAGGGCGTTGTATGAAGCTTGTGTTTTAAATTGGTAAGTGTCGGCTGTAGAGTCAGAACTTGCTATGTCGCGTGCCAATGAAATGTTGCAGCCGGAAGGAAATAAAATATCCTTGTAAGAATTGTAAAGAGGTCTTTTCCAAGAAAAATTATATGTTCCTGTGTAGGAAATTAAATCAGAGTCAGAATTATTTAATGATGATGAAATATCTGAAGAAAGTGATGAACTAAATAAATCCGCAAAAATGAATGAAGAAAAATACCATGGCCGCTCTTGCAATGAAGTGTAAAGCTCGCTGTAGTCTGCAAAATAAGCAGGTGTGTTTGAAGAGGAAATAGGCAGTTTTGTTCCAGAAGTTTCTTTTGTCCAGCTGAATGAGAAATTGTTTTTTGCAACTTTGAATGGAAACACTATTTCTAATTCTGTTGTGTCTTTGCATGTTGATGATGTTGAAACAGAAACTGATGAAATATTTGCAACAGGCTTTAGTGAAATAAAAGGTATGTTGAATGTGTTTTTTAAATATGCCTCTGCGCTTCTTTTTATAGCAGAATAGCTGCCTGTAGAAAATGCAGAAGAAAGAGAAGTGTTAAAAGACTCAAAAACAGTGTCTTCTGAAATAGATGTGCTTGTTTTATTCTTCTCTGAAACATTTGCCTCTAATATGAATGAATAAGGTGTTGAAGAAAATTCAACAGATGCTTTTGACTTTTGAGTTTCGCTCCAAAGAGAGCCTGCGCTTTCTGCATTAAAAGAAATAGTTAAGGGAAGATGTATTTTAGAAAATGAAACAGAAGCTGAATTTGCAGAAGAGCGTGATGAAGAAGAAGGGCTTGCTCTGAACGAAGAGGAAAGTGTTATAAAATTGAACAATGGTTTTTCTGTGGAAACTTTATAACCTGCTGTTGTAATTCCGGTCGCGTCTTGGGCGGAAGAAGTTAGTGTTGCGGACGTGGACGAAATTGTGCTGTAGGAAGAGGCCGCGTCTACGGCAAACAGAATGCCAAGTGAAGAAAAAGATAAGACTGAATTGCCGGAAATTGAAGATGATGAAGAGCCTGCGTTTTCTTCTGTTAGCGTTTTGTTTATTGAAGCAGTGCCGTCTGCGGAAAAAGCGAAATCTTTTAGTAAGCAAATATTTCCTGCGCTAAAAATTGGTCCGTCTTTTTTATATGAAACGGAAGCCTTGTCTAAAGCAGAAATTGCGTAGTTGCTTTCAGAAAGAAAAAGCTCGTCAAAGCAGAAAGAGCCGTCTTTGTACAAAGTGTTTATTTTTATGGAAATATGAACAGGGACAACAGATGTGTTTTTAATTAAAGAAGAGCTTGCGTAAGACAAAACTGAATTGTCAACACTGACTGTTCTCGCTGTTAAATCTATTGTAAGAAGATGATATGCGTTGTCATTGTATTTTATAAATTCATCAGAAGAAAAACTTGTGCTTAACACAGTTTCCATTTCTTCATTTGAGTCAGGCCTTTCTAACGCAAAATATAAGGAGCTGTCTTCCAAAGAAGAAGGGCTGTAATTTGTAACATTCAATTTGAAGTACATGTTCACATACCGGTAGTTTGAAAGCGAAACATCGTCAAAAGAGCGTCCTAATGTAAGTTTGCTATTCTCATCACCAGAAGCATATTCTTTATCTTTTTGAATAGACGACCATTCAACATTTTCAACAAAATTAGTTGTACTTGAATTAAATTTAGAAACTAGAGAAGAAGAAAGTGATGAATCATACTCTTCAGAAACAGAGACATTTAAATAGTCGCTATTGTAAGAAGCAGAAAAACCAGATCCTGTGTATGACCAAGGCCCTGCGTATAAAGTGCCAGATTGTGGAAAATCAATTTCATCAGAATTTTTATTTGAAAGAGATGAAACCAGTACAATACGCGCGTCGTGGTTTGAAATTAAATGAGACCTGTCGTAGTCATTTAAATTAACTGTTACCTGCTGCCACCCGGAGCCTAGTTGCTTTGTGCCGTTTCCTTCTCCTTCACAAGATGCGTCAATTGAAGGAACAAATGCATACCTGACATCTGTGCTGTTTGAATCTGAGGAAGAGCTTTTGCTTATAAGCCATGTGGAAATTGTTTCAGAATCCTCAACTGTAAAATCAGAATCAGCGCTTACTCCAAGCTGAAGATATACGTCATAGTTTTTTAAAGTTGTATCTTCGCTTTGAAGAGCAATGCTGAATGTGCTGCTGCTTGAAAGTGAAGAGCCAGAGCTTCCTAAGTCAATTGCGACTGAAGCCCATGCATAATCATCCTGCTCACTGAAAGAAGAAAAATTCCAGGACAAAGGTATTTTGTACCCGCTTATTGATGAATCTGTTACAGAAGTTATTGAAGAAGAGGAGCCGTCTAAATTGCCACTTAAATTTATTTCAGAAGAAAAATCTCTGCTGTTTAAAACTGGTGCGAAATCAGCAGGCAAAGAAACAGCGGAAGAGGAGCTTAAGTAAATATCATCGCCACTGTTGCTGTCCATGCTTAATATTCTGTAGTAGCCAGTTGTGTTTGTGTTGTCCAAAGATAAAGAAAGCGAGTTGCTTAATGTAAGAGAATCTTTTTTGTATACTGCACCTGTATTAAAAGAAGCAAACCCAGAAGAAGATGATGATGAGTCTGCAAATGTCTTGTTTGGAGAAACGGACCATCTTGAAGTAAGTGAAAAATCTAATGAAAAATCTGGTGTAAGGTAATATAAAAATCCTGCCGCCAGTGCCAGTGCGCCGCCATCTGTTGAGCCGCTGTCTTCGCTCCAAACAATATAAAGCTTGTCATTTGATGAAATTGCTCCTGATGGTGTGACGTCTCCTGTTTCTTTATTGTAAGAAGCTCCTGCATCTAAAATCTCATTTATATAAACAGAAACAGTTCCGTCTACTGCGTCGTTTCCAATATTGTATGATGTGACTTCTGAATAAGTTTGCATTGCAATTGCTAAGTCAGAGTCAGAAGAGTAGCCTAAATAAAATTCAGGTGATGCTTCTGCAAAAGGAAACCTTACTGAAGGCAATGTGTATGTTGAGCTAGAAGTGCTAGAAGAAGTACTTTCTGTTGCAACTGTTATCCAATAGTTTTTGCTTGAAAAGAAATTTGTAGAAACCAATGATGTGTCGTCATCAATTTGGCTTGCTATAAAAGATTTGTCTTCTGTGTCTGTGGAGGTATGAGTGACAAGAACGTCTGCCTCTGAAATAGTGCCGCCGTCGTACCTTGAGCAGTTTGCAAATGGAGAAAAGCATGACGGATATTGCAGAACAAGCGCTTCGTTGCCGTCTATGTAAGTAAAAGGGCTGTCTTTGTTATAAGAATATTTTGAAACATTTATAGTGCCGCCTCTTTCATTGAACCAAGTCTGCACGCTACCTAAAAAAGTGTTCTCACTGCCAGGAGAATCATAAGTTCCGTATGAGCCTAGCTCTGATTTTATATTTGTCAAAGTTTCACTTGAAGAAAATACAACTGCTACAGCCGGCAAAGTGCTGTTTGTTTTTGCAGCTCCAGCATCTGAAGAAAGCACAATCATATTTTGTGATGAAATTAAAATATAGTCTGATGATGAAAGTTTTTTATAAGTTCTTTTATTTGTATCAGAATAACTTCCGGATGAATTTTCTACATAAACCGCAAGAACGTCAGAAACATCGTCTGAAGAAGGAAGAATAAACTGCCTGCCTGTTACATAGGAGTCGCAAGAAATCTGCTTTGTGGAGACGCTGTTCTTACCATAATATGTTTTTGATTTTTGAGTAAGCATGTCGTAGCGTACAACGGCATCTGACTGCCAGTTCTTTCCTTCAAAGTGGAAGCTGGCTCCAGGCGCGCTGTTGTCCCCGCCGCCAATAGAACGGTTTGTTTTTGAAGCAGAATAAACAGAAGGAAATACAATGCCTCTGTTTGCAATTCTTGCAGACTTTAAAATGCCATTTCCTTTATATCCTGCCGCAACCTTATTCTTTGTAAATTCATCAGCAAAAGAAGATTCAAAATACCACTGCTTGTTAAGCATAAACCAAAGAGAAAGGTCAACTTGTTGTGTAAAAACAGGTGCCCCTAAAGAAAGCGCAAATGCATTTCCATAGCCGAATGTAGAAGCAGCTGAAATAGATGCTTCTGACTGCCAGTAGCCCGAAGCTAGAAATTCAATTTCAGAATCTTTCATTTTATAACTAAAAAGTGAAGTAGGGGCCTCTTCATTTTCAATAGTTGGCAAGAGAGGAACAGTGTCGCTGAATACAATTGCGCCCGCTCCTGTTGAAGAAGTTTCTGTTGTGTCTTCTGAAAAAAGTTTTTCATTTTGCAAAGAAAACAAAAATGATATAAACAACAAAGGCAAAATGCTTTTTATAATTGTGCGGGCTTTTTTTATTTTAAGACCAGGATGCTTGTCTTCAAGATTAAGAATAGCTTGCTCCACTTTAGATTTCTTTTGGTTGTCAGAGTCAAAAAGATTTCCTTGCACTGGAGAAGATGAGTCTTCTACGTTTTGAGCAAACACTCCCAAAAGCCTTATGCCGCGTCCTTCTTCATATTTCTTTGTAAAAAGTTTTTTTGCCCGTTCAAACATGTCGTCGGCGGAAGTAAAATATAAGTCGCTAGTTGACTGGACGGTTACAGTTGTAAAATCCTCATAGCGTATTTTAAGAGCAAGGGAATTTGAGCGTCCCTTTTCCCTTAAAAGCCTGAACATCACTGTTTGAGAAAGCTCCAAAAGAGCTGTGTCTATTGCGTAGCGGTCTGTCAAGTCAAAATCAAATGTTGTCTCTGAGCTTATAGAATGATTTTTTGCTTCGTCTCCAAAAGTCATTCCCTTGTTTCCTCTTACGGCATTGTATAAAAAAGAGCCTGTGTTGCTTCCAAAAATTGTCTGTAGGAGTTTTTCTGTTTTTTTATAAATTGATTCTGTTGTTGAGAATCCAGCTTCATGAAGGCGTGCTAAAGTTTTAGAACCTACGCCCCAAACTTTTTCCAAAGGAAGTGAAAGCATGAATTTATCTTCATCGCCCGGCTTTACAACAGTAAGACCGTCTGGCTTTTCAAGTCCGGATGCAATTTTTGCAAGATACATTGTAGGAGCAAGACCAACGCTTACTGTAAGACCTGTTTTTTCCTTTACAATTTTTTTTAATCGCATCGCAACATCGTAAGAATTTCCTAAAAGACGCTCAGTTCCCGTAATATCAATAAATGCTTCATCAATTGACATTTGAATAACATCAGGTGAAAACTCATGGAAAATAGACATCACTTGTTCTGACTTTTCATGGTAACGTCCCATTCTTCCTCTAACAAAAATTCCGTTTGGACAAAGTGCAAGCGCTTTATATGTTGGCATTGCA
The DNA here is from genome assembly GCA_041670585.1 of Treponema sp. GTDB lineage: Bacteria > Spirochaetota > Spirochaetia > Treponematales > Treponemataceae > Treponema_D. The sequence goes on from JBAXYY010000037.1 coordinate 13,676, forward strand.
GAATGAACGCCATATTTTCTAGCCTCGTAAGAAGCTGTAGAAACAACACTTCTTCTGTCGCTCGGAAGTCCTCCTACAATAATAGGTTTGCCTTTGTATTCTGGATGATCCAGTTGTTCAACAGAAGCGAAAAATGCGTCTAAATCTACGTGAAGAAAAACTTTTTCCATTATTCCACCGTTTCTTCATTATAAAGATTGTCTGCTTTTAATTCTTTTGTAAAATATTCATGGTGTATTTTATTGCTGTCATTAGAATCGACAATATATGCTTCAATGTTTATAACGCTGTCATACAATGGGTCTGATGAATATATTATTTCTATAGTTCCAGAAGGATAGTCTGGTAAATTAAAATAAACTGTGTTGCTGCCTTCAAAAGTATAGTCATAGTTGCAGTCGTAAAGAGGTATTGTTCCATTTGATGTAACAGAAACAATATACTGAACAACATTTTCATTGCATTTTAAAATCACATGACGAGCTGTTAAATCAAGGAATGTTGTATTCTCTAAAGAAACAGTGAACTGTGGCTCTTTTGCATCTTCAATAATTTCAACATCATTTTTTTTAGGCTTAGGAAGATTATTTCTTACAATAGTTTCTGTGAATAATAAATAAAAAAGAATAAAAATTGATATTACAGAAAACGAAACAAGAAAAGCTTTTAAAATAAAAGTTTTAGTGGAGTCGTTTTTTTCTTTGCTGAATAAATTTAATTGAATAATTATTCTAAGAAAAATCATTTGAAATGGAAAAATAATAAGCGCGCATAGAATATTTCCAAGTAAGCCTGGCTTTGCAAGCATATCAAGATTCTGCGGGACAGAAAGTTTTAACAAGTCAATAGTGTAGGGAATAAAAGGAAAAATCATTAGCAACATAAAAAAAATTAAAGGAATTAAATGATTAAATTTTGTTGAAAAGTATACAATTAAATATTCAAGAAAAAATAAATATATAAAAGACAAATCTACAATTCCAAAAATAAAAATATTTGCTGTTGAAATAACAAGCATTAGCAATCCACATGCAGAGGAAGATATTTTATAAGTAAAATGTAGCTGGATAACGAATAAAATACTTGTGAATAAAAAAGTAATCAGAATTTTAATTCCAATTATTAAAAAAGCATTTGACTTTGAATTGAAAAAGCAAAGCTCTGTGGTAAAAAGAATCAACCCTGTGAACAAAATTGTTGCCGGAATAAAGTACCACATTCTAAGAGTATCTTTTATCTTTGCAGTTTGCTTAATTTTGTTTGTAAAAGGAGAAAAGCAAATTATGAACAAGCAAACCAAAGCAAAAAGAATATAAGAAAACGCATAGAAATATTCGCTAAGCCATATTCCATCTTTACCTATGTTCAAAAAAGCATAATGCCTGTCCCAAGAGTCAGAAAGAGAGAAAGAAAGCTCCGTAGCAATTTTTTTTATAATCTCAAAATCCTTATCTTCCGCAGCTATAGAAATACTGGCCGCTGGTATTTCTTGTTTTAAAAATGAAGAGACTCTTTTGTTTTCACGAAGAAATCCGTTTCTGTACAATGTCGTAAAAGAACTTGAAAGAATCGCTTTTTCTCCTAAAGATGTGCATGAAGTGTAAATTGTTTTTACAAGCCAAGAAGGAGCTGTGTCTCCTCTTCCGCCTGGTATTATTTCATGAGAATGCATAATGCTTTTTTCAAAGACAATTGCTGAATACAAATCTGAATCATCTATAGAAGAAGTGTAAATTGATGTGCCGCCTTGATGATATTTGTTTGATGAATTTAAAACAGAATTGTCATCGTCAGCGCTGAAAAGAAGAATTGCGTTATAGGGAAGCTTTTCGTCTATAAAAAATTGAACTAAGGGTACAATTTTATCTATATTTTCAATTGCGTATTGCTGTGTGAACGAAAAAATTACGTTGTTCCTTGAAACTTTTTCATTATTCAAAGAGTCTTTGCTTTTTATGGGATTTTTGCTTAAACTATTTTCTATATAAATTAAAATGTTTTGAGGAAAACTAGTGTCGTCTGCAGGCACAAGAGATTGCTTTTTTGGAGCAAAGTTGTTATCTTTAAATACTGCAAAGAGATAGTTAGAACCTTGCGCTCCTTTCAATGAATTTTGCTCTTTTTGTGAAGGTAAAGGAAAGGCTTTTGTTATGAAGAAAATGAGAAATAAAAAAGTAAAATATCTATGAAAATTTCTTCTAAACATCTTGTTAATAGAATATAGATTTGGTGTTTACAATGCAATACCCTTAGTATATAATAGAAAAATAAAATAAGTTGAAAATAGGAGTTGATACACTGATGTGTGCAGCTAATAAAAAATTCATGCTTGATCTTCCTTTGAAGGTCATTTTAACGGAAGAGGGAGCATCTCATTTTATAAGTCGTAAAAAAAAGTTGTTACGATTTAGACTTGCTGACAATGTAGAAGAATATGGAATAAGCCTTAATCATTTTTCACCTATATCAATTCAAAATATGATTCTTGTCGATTACATTTCTAAAATAGAAATCTCTATGTCGGAATTTGTTTCATGTAGACAAGAAATTATGGACTTATCCAAGCTTATAGTTTATTCAATTTTATATAAACAATTTGACAGGCAGATTTTTTCAGCCTTAATTCAATGTGATTGTGTTCGTACACACAACAGGGCAAATCCTTCGCAGCTTATAGATGAAAAAACAAAAATGACTGAAAAGCAGCTAAGAAGTTATCTTTCTTCAAGGGACACTTTAATTCAACAGACAAGGACAACTATTCTTGATCCAGTTTGGAAGAGCGTTATGAGCAACAAAGACTACACTCCAGAAGAAAAAAATGTTTACCTTCTTATGACTGAAAAATTCTTAAACAGACTTAGCTTAATGAACTGGTACATCATTATAAAATTTTGCAAGGCAGACGGCTTTAGTCAGATTATGAGCGCAATAAGACAGGCTCTTGCTGAATACATGGATCGTTCTAAAGTTGCCGAATATATTTCTCTTATGGTCATGGAGCTTGCTCTTAACTGTGAAAACACTAACATGCGCAAAGAAGCAAAAATCATGTACCAGGGAATTGATAATTCTGACACGTTAATTTACGACCCAGACATTAGGGCAAAGATTGTTTCTGAACTTAAAAGAAAACATGAGCTTGTATTTTTGTCTTGGAAGATTGGCGGCGGCTCTTCTGCAATAGGAACACAAGGTCGTCTTCAGATTACTTTGTACAATAAGGATGATGAGTTTCAGGAAGTTAAGGAAAATATTGAGAGCAAGATGTCAGCTGATTTGAACAAACGGTCGCTGATTGATTTCTACAAGCAGATGCCGGAAGGTGAAGAGGGCACAGACTTAGGTTTATATTATCTTTCTTATCTTGATGACGCTTGTAAAAAGATCAATATAAAATTTGAGTCCCTTGTTAATCAATTTACATCAAGCGATTTGACTGTTATCAATTTGATTTTCAATTTCTAAAAAAGAGCGCAATGAAAAAGATATTCTTTTTTAGAGCATTTTTAATTCTCTTAACATTTGTTTCTTTATTTGTATCTTGCTCTGATTCTACACCTGTTATAAATTCTGTTGTTTCCTCTGTGATTTTTCAGTTTAATGATGAAACTAGCATTCCTACAACAAGAATCTCTTTATTTGCTTCAACTAATGAAATTCAGCGTGTGGAGCAGATGAGGGCAGTGAATGAAAATACTGGTCTTGTATGGAATATATCTTCCCCTCGTAAATTTCAAAGCAAGGATAATGTTTCATGGACAGGTTATACAAATCTTGTGTCAGCCTCAGGAAGCAGCATTCCTATGGGCAGATATGATTTGTTCTATACAGATTCCGCTGAACGTGAATGTGACGCGAACTTTTATATTTCATACCCAAAAGACTATATTGAAAAAAAATCATCTGATTTTCCTGGTGCAATTCAGTCGTCTTATTCTACAAATGTTGCGCTTTACACTGTTGACGGCTCATTGTTGTTTTATGGTAAAAAAAAGAAAACTTGGTCAACAAATGAGATGATTTTAAAAGACTATATGCTTGCTGATACAATAAGAATATGCTACGGAATTTCCAATGATTCTGTAATTATTATTATGCCTAGCCATAAAATACGGCAAGATGTAGAAAAGAAATAGAAATAGGTGTATATTTATAAGACAGCTTTTAAAAAACTTTTAAAAGTTGACATATACTAGTTTTACTAGAGGAGAAAAAATTGAACAATAATTCCGATAATTCAATTGTACCGGATTCTGACGATTCTGAACAAGAAAATGCTTCTGACAGTAGCGATGTTCCCCTTCCGGACAAC
>JBAXYY010000038.1:0-17690 GCA_041670585.1 Treponema sp.
CGGTTCATTTGTTCCATCTGATGATGTTGTAAAAGAATTAGGTGTGACAACTTCTAACTCAACTGCAACTTTTAAAACATGGGCGCCGCTTGCTTCAAAAGTTACGTTGCTCTTGTTTACTGACTCTTCATCACTTACGACTCCTGCTTCTACAACTGAAATGACAAAAGGCACCTCTGGTGTTTGGTCAGTAGCTGGTGTTAATATTTCATCATACAAATACTACAAGTACCGTATTGTGAACAACGGAACGTCTTATGATGTGTGTGACATTTGGTCAAAGTGTGCAAGCGCAGATTCTGTTGCTTCTGAAATTATTGATATTAATTCTGACAGTAACGCAACGTATGCTGGCGCAAAAGACACATCTTGGGGAACTCAGGCTGGATATTACAATCCGTTTGGTTCTACAGGAACAGAGACTAAATCATATACAGACGCTGTGATTTATGAAATGCACATTCGCGACTGGTCTAGAGTTGAAGTAACAGACAGCACTGGAAAATTTCTAGATATTGCAAACGGTACAAAAGTGATTGCTCATCTAAAAGATTTGGGCGTAACACATGTTCAGATTCTTCCAATGTTTGACTATGCGCAAAAGAACAGTGACTCTACTTACAACTGGGGCTACAATCCATACAACTACAATGTTCCAGAAGGACGTTATGTAAAGGACTATACTGACGGAACTAAGGCTGTACAAGATATGCGTACAATGATTGCTAAACTTCATGAAGCGGGCATTGCTGTAAATATGGACGTTGTTTATAACCATACAAGTGGAACTGGCAACGGCTCTCTTTACGACATGACAGTACCAGAATATTTCTACCGTGTTACAGACGGCGCTTATTCAAACGGCTCTGGCTGTGGAAATGAAATTGCTACAAATCATAAAATGGTTGAAAAGTTTGTAATCAATTCCCTTAAGTATTGGATGCTTGACTACCATATTAACGGGTTCCGTTTTGACTTGATGGGTTGTGCTGAAAAGTCAACAATGAAAAATATTTATGACGCTCTTTATGAAATAGATAAAAACGTAATGGTATACGGAGAGCCTTGGACTGGAGGAACTTCTGCCGTTGTTGACGGTGCTTCTAGCGCAGTAAAAGGCACTTCTGGAATAGGAGCCGGTGCGTTTGATGATTCCTTCCGTGATGCAATAAAAGGCGCTGAATTTGGCGGGTTCAAGAAGGGACATGTTCAGGGAACATTTAAAGATGCAGCTATTTGCACAGGCCTAACAGGTGGTTCTTGCACTCATAATTCAACAGGCGATATTAATCTTGGACTTCATTATGTGGAATGCCATGACAACTACACTCTGTTTGACAAGCTTGCAATGTCATATAAAAACAAAACAACATATAGCGGTAATTTGTTTACGTTGATTGGAACAGACGGCCTTGCAACTGTAAAGGCAGAAGACAAGCTTGCTGCGGCATTTGTTCTCTTGGCTCAAGGCACACCTTTTATAAATGGTGGTCAGGAATTTCTTAGAACAAAGCAAGGCGATGAAAACAGCTATGTTTCTAGCGACAAAATAAATCAAATTGATTTGTCTATGAAAGATACATACAGCGATGTCTACAACACATACAAGGGTCTTATTGCGCTAAGAAAGGCAAACCCAAGTGCCTTTGGCAAAAACTCAAGCGCTGCTGCTGCAACGCCTGTAAAGGGCATAACAAAATATACATCAGGAGATTTCCTTGTTTATTTCAATGCAACAGATAGTTCTTATACAATTGCCTCAGCAGACACAACGGACTATGCAAATTTTATTGACGTAAGCTCTGGTGTTGTTACAACAAACACAACATTACCAACAAATGTCCCAGCTAGAAATTTTGTGATAATAAAAAAATAACAAAGGCAACAATTAGAAAACATAAAGGCAACATTTTCTTATTTGAAAATAAGAGAGTGTTGCTTTTTTTTAATAAAATAGTACAAAAGTAATAAAAAATAGTCAAATAGTAATAACTAAACCGATTTACATATAAAAAAGGTACTAATAAGTTTGACAAAAGTGTATAACAGAAATGATAATGTAATTAGTTAAAAAAAAGAAATTGCTGCGGCAGTCTTTCTATAAATAATAGTTTCCTCCTAATACTATTTTTTCTAGAAAGACAGCTATTTTTTTTAAGGAGCATAGAATGCAAAAAATAAGTTTTAAAAAACTGACATTTTTATTTTTAATTTCATCAATTTGGTTTTTCTCATTTGCTGAATCTGGTGTGCCTGGAACTTTTGAAGATGCATCTCATAGCGGCCTTAAAGAAGTTTTGGAATTAGATAAAAAATTAAATCCTTCAAATGATGAACTTGTAATTTATTATGTTCGTGCAGATAAAGACTACAGCACATGGGGCTTGTGGACATGGGCAATTCCTGGCGGTGACGGCGGGGCTGCTTGGAACTACACACAGAAGTGGACTGCGGAAGATGGCATTGGCTACATGAGGCTTCACTTTGACGGACGCGACACTGGTGGTGTAAAACCAGTTTCTTCTGACGGCGGAGTAGGCCTTATTGTTCGTCTTCAGGGTGGCTGGACAAAAGACTGCAACGACGACCGTATATGGAATATCAATACATCAAATAAAGTTTTGATTTTTTCTGGCGACCAGAACACTTACGCGGCTCTTCCGTACAAGCCTTCTGCAAAGTCAGCTGAACTAATTTCTCTTGATGAAATAAATCTTACACTTTCTGGAAAATATGCAATTGACACAGACGGCGGCTCTTCTGGTTTTGAAGTAACAGACGATTCTGGAAAATCTTATAAAATACAAAAAGTTTATAACACAAAAGATTCTGAAAATTTTAAAGACAACATGGTTGATTCAATAACAATCAAACTTGCTGAAAAAACAGATATAAGCAAAAAACTTACAGTCAGCAACAGAGTGTTCCAAGGCAGCGCGTCTGTTGTTAACACAAAGCTTGCTGTAAAAATGGCAGATGAAAAAGCTCCTGCAGAAAGTGTAAAGCTTGGCTGCAGTTATAAAGATGGAACTGCTGCATTCAACTTGTGGGCACCAACTTCATCTTCCGCAACACTTAATCTTTATAAAAAAGACAATGCTGTAAAACCTGACTACACAGTTGCAATGGTAAAAGATGAATCAAACGGCGTGTGGTCTGCTACTTTTTTACAAGTTGATCCTGACGGGCTTTTCTACGATTTTACTTTGCAAAATTCAAAAGGAACTGTAACTGTTCTTGATCCTTATGCAAAATCAATGGCGGCTTTTAAAGGCAAAGGCGGAGTTGGCAGGGCGGCTGTTGTAAATATGGAAAGTGCAAAGGCTCTTCCAAAAGATGGCATGGCGCCTTATGTAAATCTTGCAAAAAGAGAAGACGCTGTAATTTACGAAATGTCTGTCCGTGACTTTACAATTAGCCCAGACTCTAATGTAAAAGCGGAGCGTGGCACTTACAAGGCATTCATTGAAAAAATTCCTTACTTAAAGGAGCTTGGAATTACACATGTTCAGTTAATGCCTGTAGTTAATTTTTATTATAACGATGAAACAAATAAAGCTTATGAAGATTCTGGAAGTGTGAATGGAAATAATTACAACTGGGGATACGACCCGCATAATTATTTTACTCCAGAAGGTTGGTATGCAACAGATGCTTCTGACCCTTACTGCCGTGTAAGAGAACTCCGTGAATTGATTAACGAATGCCATAAGGCTGGAATCGGTGTTCTTTTAGACGTTGTATATAATCATATGGCTTCTACCCAATTTCTTGACGACATAGTTCCTGGCTATTATTTCCGTACTGACGATGCAGGAAAACTAAAGGGCGCATCTGGTTGTGGCAATGACACTGCTACAGAACGTAAGATGATGAAGCGCCTTGTTGTTGATTCGACAAGTTACTGGGTTGAAAATTACAAAGTAGACGGGTTCCGTTTTGATATTATGGGACTTATGGAATCTTCCTCCGTACAAGATTCGTACAATGCCTGCTCAAAATTGAACCCGTCTGTTCTTTTTGAAGGCGAGGCATGGAAGATGTACAACGGTCCAAAAAACACTGTTGGAATGGATCAGAATTACATGTCAAAGACAAACAGTGTTGCGGCATTTAATGATGAGTTCCGCGATTTAATAAAAGCTGGCGGCTTTAATGAAACAGGCCGTGGCTTTATTACAAACAAAGGCTCTGACGCAGAAAAACTTTTCCGTAACATTATTGGTAATCCTGTTGTGAACTACAGGGCAGATAATCCTGGCGACAACTTGCAGTACTTGGTTTGCCATGATGGATTAACATTGCACGACGGCATTGCCCACAACCTTAAGCTTGACGAAGCAAATGAAAAAGATAAAAAAGAAATTATCCAGAGAATTAAATTAGGCAACTTCTTTGAGCTTACTTCACAGGGCATTTCTTTCTTGCACGGCGGACAGGAACGCGGCAGAACAAAATCTAATTTTACAAACGCAACAAATGAAAGCATAGGAAAATTTGTTCGCAACAGCTACGACTCTTCTGACAATATAAATCAAATTGTTTGGACACTAGATGATGATTATGAAAATCTTCTTGCGTACACAAAAGGACTTATTTCTTTAAGAAAAGCAAATGGAATATTTAGAAGCGACAGCGCGGAATGGCTTGAAAAAAATGCAAGCATAATTCCTGTAAAGAGCGACGACAACTTGGTGTTCTGCTATTCAATTAAAGATGAAAATAAAACTTGGATTGTTGCAGTCAACGCTAGAAAAGAAAGTTCAGAAATCAACACAAAGTTAAATTTAAAGAACGCAAAAGTTTTTGTTGACTCGGAAACGGCGGGCGGCAATGCAATAGAGGCTCCTGTTGGAGTTACAGTGAAGGGCAAAAAAATAAAGCTTGCGCCACTAACCGCGACAGTTATTTGTGTTGAAAAATAATTGCCAATAACAAAGTGATTTATCGGAGCAATCCGAATAAATATAAGAATCTTATGGAGGAACAAAGATGAAAAAAATTATGAAGTTGGCACTTATAGCAACAGCAATTGCTATGTGCGGAACAAGCGCCTTCGCTGCAAAAAAAGCAAAGAAGGTAACCCTTAAAGTTTGGGAGTCTGATGGTCCTGAAAAGGAATACATCATGTGGGCTGCAAAGGAATACAAGAAGACTCATCCAAAAGTAAACATTGTTTACGAACCAGTTGCTTCTACAGATGCACGTGCAAAAATTGAGCTTGACGGTCCTGCTGGAGTTGGTGCTGATATTTTCGTAGCACCACATGATCATATTGGCGCTCTTGTAAATGGCGGACACGTTCTTGCTAACACAGATGCTGCATATCTTAACTCTTTCATTTCTGCTGCAAAAACAGCTTCAACTTTTGAAGGTGAAGTTTATGGCTATCCACTTGGAATAGAAACTTATGCTTTGTTCTATAACAAGGCTCTTGTAAAGAACCCTCCAAAAACTTGGGAAGATGTTGCGAACTTTGCTAAGACATACAATGACAAGTCACAAAATAAATATGCACTTGTTTGGGCAGTTGGCGACGGCTACTACGGATATATGTTCATGAGTTCATTTGGAGCACAGCTCTTTGGACCAAACGGAAATGATCGTAAGCAGCACAATATCAACAGTGAAGCTGCTGTTAAAGGTCTTAAATATTTCCAGAGTCTTCGTGGAAGAATTCTAGACGTTCCTTCAGCAGATATGACTGGCGACTTCTGTAACTCTTCTTTCACAGAAGGAAAAGCTGCTATGATTATTACAGGACCTTGGAAAATTTCTGACTTTAAGAAATCAGGAGTTGACTTTGGTATTACAACTCTTCCTGAATTCCCAGAACAGAACAAACCTGCTACATCATTCTCTGGTGTACGTCTTGCATTTGTTAGCGCGTATTCAGATCATCCTGCAGAAGCTGCTGAATTTGCAGAATTCCTTACAAGCCACGATTGCCTTTTAAAGAGGTTTGAGCTTACAAGCCAGATTCCACCACGTGTAGATATTACAACAAACGATCCTTTAAGCAATGGAGTTCTTGCTCAGACAAAGAACGCAATTCCAATGCCTACAATTTCACAGATGGGCACATACTGGTCAGCTATGAACGCTGCTTATGCTGGTATTTGGGACGGTGATGATGTTGTTACAGATCTTAATGCCGCTGCTGCCGCAATGGACGCTGCAAAGTAATTAAGAGTTAATCTTTAAATGCTAGTCGGTGGTAAAAGCTGCCGGCTAGTCTTTTTTTTATAGTAACTTAGGAGTACGGAATGGAAAAATCAATAAACCCTAAGAAATTAAGAACGGCTCCAATTCTTTCTACAATTTTTATGGGGCTTGGACAAGTTGTTGTTCTTAAAGAATACTTACGTGGTTTTATTCTTATGGCTTTTGAAGTCATAATTCTTCTTAACTGCAGTTCAATATTTAACAGTGTTAAAGGTCTTATTACACTTGGCGATCCTCACCCGGAGCTGCCTATAAAATTAAAAGACCATTCAATTTTTATGATGATAACTGGAATTATAACTCTGGTTGTCTTGGCAATCTTTATTATTACATACGTTTTTAATGTTAGAAGCGCAAAAAAAAGTGCTGAGCAAATAATTAAAAATGGAAAATATCCGTCAAAAATGGAAACTAGAAATAATATTTCACAACATTCATTTCCTTCAATTGGCATTTTACCTTGTATATTGATGGTGGCAATTTTTACAGTAATACCTCTAGTGTTTTCAATATTAGTTGCATTTACAAACTATTCTTCACCTGATCATATTCCGCCTAAAAACTTAGTTGACTGGGTTGGACTTGAGAATTTTAAAACAATGTTCAACTCAAAAGTTGGAGGCTCTTGGACAAGCTCCTTTGGGCGTGTAGCTCTTTGGACATTAGTGTGGGCAGTTTTTTCAACATTCACTTGCTTCTTTGTAGGTTTCTTCTTTGCGGTTGTTCTTCAAGACAAGCGAATTAAGTTTCCTGGATTTTATAGAACAGTATTTATTCTTCCGTATGCAATTCCACAGATGCTTTCTTTATTTGTATGGGCAAACTTGCTGAACGGAACATTCGGACCTATAAACAGAATGCTTCAATACTTCCAGCTTATTACAAAACCAATTCCGTGGCTGTCTGATCCAAAAATGGCAAAACTTACGCTTATTCTTGTGAATGTCTGGATTGGATTCCCGTACAGTATGATTTTAACAACAAGCAGCATGACTGCAATTTCAAAATCATTGTATGAAGCGGCAACAATTGACGGCGCAAATAAATGGCAGCAGTTTAAGAGCATTACATTCCCGCTAGTTATGAGACAGCTTAAGCCAATTCTAATTATGCAGTTCGCAGGAAACATAAATAACTTTGGAGCTGTATTCTTCCTTACAGGCGGCGGACCAAACGTATCTGATACAATTGCAACACAGGCAGGTTCAACAGATATTCTTATTTCTTGGATTTATAAACTGACTATGAACACACCAAACCAGTACAACCTTGCTTCTGTTCTTTCTATTTTGGTATTTATAGTTCTTGTACCATTCGCGTTGTACAACTTTATGCGTACAAAATCTTTTAAGGAAAGTGAAATATGAAACAACATAAAATAACAGGCAATTCTTTAGCTGCGTTTTTCTTAACAATTGTTTTGGTAATACAAGCAATTCTTGTATTGTATCCTATTGCATTTACTGTAAGCTCTTCTTTTACAAAATCAAATTCGCTTGCTTCAACTTCAATAGTGCCTTTTCCAAAAGAGCCTTCTCTTTACCAATATCAGAGGCTTCTTACAAATCCAGACGATCTTGTAAAAGGCACAACAGATGTTCATGGAACAAATTACAAAAGATGGTATTTAAATACTTTGTTTGTAGCGTGTGCTAATACTATTCTTACTGTTATACTTTGCACTTTGGCAGGCTACATTTTTTCAAGGTTCCTGTTCCCGTTCAAAAAAACAGTTATGGCTTCTATGGTAATACTGCAAATGTTCCCAAGCTTTATTGGAATGATAGCAACGTATGTTATTCTATGGAAGCTAAATGCTCTTAACTCGCTGTGGGGGCTTGTCTTGGTATATTCGGCGGGCAGCATTCCGTTTAACTCATGGCTTATGAAGGGCTACTTTGACACAATATCAAAAGAGTATGAAGAGGCGGCTTACATTGACGGAGCATCTCCATTCCAAGCATTCCGCAAAATCATGATTCCTATTGCAAAACCGGAAATTGTATTTCTTACACTAACAAGCTTTACAGGACCGTGGATGGACTTCATATTCCCAAAACTTATTCTTCGTAGCGATGATAAAAAAACACTTGCAGTTGGTTTGTATGAAATGATAAGCGGACGTTCTGCAGATAACTTTACTATGTTCGCGGCCGGAGCTCTTCTTGTTGCAGTTCCATTTACAATTCTATTTGTACTAGGACAGAAGTCTTTGCTTCAGTCTTTAGCTGGCACTGGCGGAAAGGAGTAATTTGTTAATGTTTAAACTGATTAAAAACGCGCTTCCTGTTTTTGCTCTTGCTTTACTCGCGGTTGCTTGCAGCTCAACAAAAGCAGAGGCCTCATTCAGTCCAGAAAAAGCAACAGCTTCTCTTGCACCAGTTGTAAGGGAAGCTGACAGCCCACGGGAAGGCGTTTACTACAGTCTTTTTGTGCGCTCTTTTGCAGACAGCAACGGCGACGGCTATGGCGACTTTAATGGAATTACAGCAAAGCTTGACTACTTGAATGATGGAAATGACGCAACAACAACTGACCTTGGAATAACAGGCATTTGGCTCTTGCCAATTTATCCATCGCAAACATACCATGGCTACAATGTAGATGATTATTACGATGTGAACCCTGACTACGGAACAATGGCAGATTTTGAAAACATGGTTGCTGAATGCAACAAGCGCGGCATAAGTGTAATTCTAGATATGACATGCAATCATTCTTCAACATACACAACATGGTTCCAAGAATCTCGCAATCCAGAAAGCCCTTACCGTAATTGGTACAGATGGATTAGCGAAGACGACACTCGTTTCAATATAAATCAGAAAATTTGGGGGCACAAAGTTTGGAACAAATCTACAGGCGGATATTACTACGCTGGTTTGTTTGATGGTGGAATGCCGGACTTTAACTTGGACACACAGGCTGTTCGTGATGAATTTAAAAAAATCATGAAGTTCTGGATGGACAAAGGAGTTGCAGGATTTAGGTACGATGCTGCTGGCCACGTTTACAATGCGGCTAAAATTCCAAGCGGTGAAAATTCTGTAGAAAAAGGCGTTGCGTTTTGGAAGGAGTTGATTGACTACGACCGAAGCATAAAACCTGACTGCATGACAGTTGGCGAAGTTTGGGAACCTACTTCAACACGCGCGGCTTATATTGCTTCTTTGTATTCAGACTTCCACTTTGACATGGGAACAAAAATCTTTGACGCAGTAAAGGCTTGCAATGATGGGAACAACAATCTAGCGAATTCTTTGTTCAACGATTACACTCGTTATAAGGAAGCAAACGCTGATTATGTAGATGCTCCTTTCTTAACAAACCATGACCAGAACAGAACTGCAGGAATTCTTAGAATGGACACCAGCATGGAAAAACTTGCTGCCGGAATGTACATACTTGCAGAAGGTGTTCCTTTTATTTACTACGGTGAAGAAATTGGAATGAACGGAGGAACAAATGACCCTGCTCGCCGTTCACCTTTCTTATGGGCTGCCCCTGGAAAAGACAAAATGCAATGCACTTGGGAAGATTCTTTAATGACAACTTACAACAGAAAGGCTGTTCCTTTAAAAGAACAAATCAAAGACAGCGATTCTGTGTTCACTTGCTACAGGCGTCTTATCCGTGTAAAAACTTCACACCCTGCTTTGTATAAAGGCAGGCTTGCTCCAGTTTCTACAGGCAAAACAGAAATCTCTTCTTGGGTGATGGAATGTGAAACAGAAAAAGCGTTTGTTCTTCACAATCTTTCTACAGAAAGCGTAACTGTTAAAATACCAGAAGGCTGCAATATGCCGTTGGTTTTCACTTCATACGAAGGCACTTCAATAGCAGACGGAACTATTACAGTTCCCGCCAGATGTTCAGTAGTGCTTGCGGCTAACAAATAAATTGCGTCCGTAAATATAGTGAATTCTGTCATTCCGACCGCAGTGGAGGAATCTGTTTTACAAAAAATGCCTATTTGTATAAGAGATTGCCACATCACTACGTTCTTCGCAATGACACTTTTACTCATCACTTAATTTACGGACATATTTTTATTTCTGCTTGTTCTTATTAATGATGAATAAAATTATTCCAACCGCAAGCCCTATTGCCGCAGGTACAATCCAGCCCATGCCAATAGAAAAGAACGGCAGGTATTTGCCGGCAAAAGAAATTAATCCGTTAACATGAAGAACATTTTTTGCGTTTGCAGGAAGCGCATTTAAAAAGTCAAAGCAGGCCGCAATAAATGTAGCAAATGTTACAGAGCGGAAGATGTAAGGCGAATATGAAAAAAGTTTTCCTGTTATGCTTAAAAGAATAATTGTAATTACAAGAGGGTATAAAAGCATAAGAACTGGAATTGAATATTCAATAATTTTGTTCAGCCCAAGATTTGCAATGGCAAAAGAAACTATGCTAAAAATAACGGCGAATGTTTTGTAGCCAATTTTGTTTTTAGAAAAAAGTGAGAACATTTCGCTGCATGAAGTTATAAGCCCAATTGCAGTTTTTAAGCAGGCAAATGTAATCATTGCGGCAAGCAAGATTGCTCCGGCTTTTCCAAAGTAGTGCTCCGCAATAAGAGCGAGCGCCACTCCACCGTTTGAACTTACTTCCATAACCCCACGGCTTTGTGCGCCAATTAAAATAAGGGCCGCATAAATTGCCGCCATTAAAATCATGCTAAAAAGTCCAGACTTCATTGTATCAACTGCAATTTCAGAAGGGCTTTCTACTCCAAAACCTTTTATTACGTTAATCACAACAATGCCAAATGCAAGTGAAGCAAGCGCGTCCATTGTGTTGTAGCCTTCCATGAATCCTTTAAAATAACTTTGAGTGGCATATTCCGCAGAAGGCTCAATGTTAAAAGCGTTCCCCATAGGATTTATAATTGCCGTGACAACAAGAATTCCTAAAAGAACAAGAAATATTGGGTTAAGAATTTTTCCAACCCATGTCATTATTTTAGAAGGCCTAAGTGAAAAGAAAAGCGCAAGAGCAAAAAACACAAAAGAAAAAAGCACAAGAAATAAAGACGCATTTGAATTTTCATTTAGCAACGGCTCTATTCCAACAGAAAAAGAAACTGTCGCTGTTCTAGGAATTGCAAAGAATGGTCCTATTGTAAGGTAGAGCGCTATTGTAAAAACAAAGGCGTATTTTTTAGAAACTCGTCCTGCCATTTCCATAAGGCTTGAGCTTTGTGAAATGCCCATTGCAATTATTCCAAGAAGCGGAAGCCCCACACCTGTTGTTAAAAAGCCTGCCGCTGACTGAATAAAATTCTTACCAGACATTTGCCCAAGATATGCTGGAAATATTAAATTGCCTGCTCCAAAGAAAAGCCCAAAGAGCATTGACGCTATAAAAACATAATCTTTAGCTGTTATTTTTTTCATAGGGTGACATTTTATCACCTTATTTGTAAACAATAAACCCGTTTTCGCCTAACATTCCATCTGAAAAGTTATTAGAGAAAACAATTTTTTTGCTGTCTACTTTTACCTTAAAAGATTTCTTTTCAAAGTTACAAATTATATCTAATGTTTCTGAATTATCATCGCTTGTCTTTTTTATATGGACAATTCTAGAAAAACTGTTCTTGTAGTCGCCTTCAGAAATGAACTGAACGTTGTATCCGTAAAGAGCAGGATTTGTTTTTCTTAACGCAATAAGTTCCTTCATAAAAGAAATCTCTGAGTTGAATTTTCCTTTATCAAGTTCTTTCCAAGGCATACATCTTCTGCAGTCTGGATCGTGTTCACCCTGAAGCATTACTTCTGTTCCGTAATAAATGCAAGCAGAACCTGGCATTGAAAAAAGAATCATAAGAGCTTGCATTGCTTTTTCTTCAGAGCCAACTTTTGTAACAAGACGAATTGTGTCATGGCTGTCCATTTGATTTAAAAGTGATTCTTCTGTTTGTTTAAAATACATTGTAAGACATCTGTTAACTTCTTCTTCAAAATCAATTGCGTTCATTTTTTCTGTTGTGATAAAGTTAAGAATTGAATTTTCAAGAGGATAATTCATTACTCCGTCAAACTCATCTCCCCTTAGCCACGGAAGAGCGTTGTGCCATATTTCTCCAACTATGTAAAAATCTTTTTTTATAGAGCGCATTCTATTATGAAGCTCTTTGCAGAACACGTGAGATATTTCATTTGCAACATCAAGACGAAGTGCATCAATGTCATATTCCTTTACCCAAGTTTCGCATACATTTAAAAGATAATTCCTAAGCTCTGGATTGTTTGTGTTGAACTTTGGCATTGGGTCGCAAAAAGCAAACGCGTAAAATTTTCCCTTGGCCGAACTGTCGCTTGGCGTTGAAGGAAAGTTAAAGTCGTTGATCATGTACCAGTCTGCATATTTAGACTTTTCCCTGTTCTTTAAAATATCCTGCCATGCAAAAAAGTCCCAGCCTGAATGATTAAAAACTCCATCTAGCATTATTTTTATATTTCTTTTATGCGCTTCCTTAACAAGAGTTTTCATTTCTTCTTTAGTCCCAAAAGAAGGGTCAACTTCCAAGTAGTCAGTAGTGTCGTATTTGTGCTGGCTTCTAGATTTGTTTATTGGATTTAAATAAAGTCCAGTTACACCAAGGTCTGCAAGATAGTCAAGCTTTTCTGTAATGCCTTTTATGTTGCCGCCAAATTCATCGTAGTTTGAAACCTTCTGATTTGAAGTTCCCCACTTCTTTAAATTATTATTTTGTTCTACGTTCGCAGTAAGACTTCTGTTAAAACGTGAAGGAAAAATCTGGTACCACACAGTGTTTTTTACCCAGCTAGGTGGAGTGCTAATGTCAGCGGAATTCATCCATGGAAAAATAAAACATTCAGGTTGATATGAAATTGCGTTGAACTGTTCAGGTGAATAAAAGCCGTCTTCGCAATAAAAGTAAGTTTCATTTTCTGCATGTAGTTCAAAATAATAGCGGCATCTTTTAAATTCAGGTGCCACTTCAATTGACCAAAATAAAAATTTTTGAAGTTCTACTTTTTTTGTAATCTCAGTTTTTTGCCCCTGCCATTTTTCTTTTCCTCCCATTATTCCAAACGCAAAAGGATCGCCCCAAATTATAAATGTTTTTGTAATGTCTTTTCCAGTTTGTAAATTTATTTCAAGCTTGTCCTTGCTCAAAGGATAGCAGTAATTGTCAAAAGAATGATGCTTAATAGAATCAAAATCCATAATAATTTCCTCTGATTTGATTATACATAAATATTACTATTATTCTATTAAAATCGTAAAGAAATAAGAAATTGCATATTTTTGTTTTATAAAAAGATACTATAGTTATATAAAATAAACCTAAATTCTTTTCATCCTATATTATGATAAGCACTTCTCAAAAAACAGATTCCTCTACTTCTGTCGTAATGGCGACAATCACATAATAGACATAGCTTTTTTATAGTTGACATTGGCTTTGTATTTCATTATGATAGTTAGCATAGACTAACTAATAGCAAGGAGAATATATGACGCTTGCAGATGCAAAAGTGGCATCAGATGTTGTTATAAAAAAGGTGGGTGGCAAAGGAATACTTCGCTGCCGTTTATTGGACATGGGCTTAATTCCAAACACAAAAGTTCATGTTGTAAAGTTTGCGGCAATGGGCGACCCAATAGAAATCCGCCTTAGAGGTTACGAGCTTACAATCAGAAAAGATGAAGCAAAAAATATAGAGGTGGAAAGCGTATGAAGTTAGCCCTTGTAGGAAATCAGAACTGCGGTAAGACAACTTTATTCAATCAGCTTACCGGATCAAATCAGCACGTTGGAAATTTTCCAGGCGTTACAGTTGATTCAAAAAGCGGAGAGGTGCGTGGCAAAAAAGACTGCGTTGTTGTAGACACTCCTGGCATTTATTCATTGCGCCCTTACACAGAAGAAGAAATTGTAACAAGAAATTTTATTCTTCACGACCACCCAGATGGAATTATAAATATAGTTGATGCAACTACAATAGAAAGAAATCTTTATCTTACAACACAGCTTATGTCGCTTGACGTTCCAATGGTAATTGCTTTGAACATGATGGACGAAGTTCGTAACAACGGCGGCACAATTGATATTCAAAAAATGTCAGAGATGCTTGGCTGCCCGGTTGTTCCAATTTCAGCTTCTAAAAATGAAGGTGTTGAAGAGCTTATAGAAACTGTAGTCAACACTGCTTCAAAAAAAATAAAACCAACAGTAACAGATATTTGTGAGCAGGACAGTCCAGTCCACAGATGCATCCACTCTGCAATCCATTTGATTTCCGACCATAGTGAAAAGCTTGGAATAAGCGGAAGGTTCTGCGCTATGAACTTAATTATTTCAGGCACAGATTTTGCGGACAAGCTTGGCCTTGATAAAAACGAAAAGGAGCTTCTTGAGCACAGCATTGTAGAAATGGAGCACGACACAAAGCTAGACAGAGATGCGGCGGTCGCTTCTATGACATACGACTTTATAGAAAAAGTAAGCGCTGCATGTGTTGTAAAACCAAAGGAAAGCAAAGAGCATAAACGCAGTGAGCAAATTGACAAGGTCCTTACAAACAAGTGGGGCGCTCTTCCGTTGTTCATGCTGATAATGGTCGCAATTTACATTTTGACTTTTGAAGTGTTCGGAAAAGTTCTAGGCGATTTAATCACATTAGGGCTGGATTCACTTGGTGCCGTCATTGTAAAGGGTCTTACAAATTTTGGCACAAACGCAGCCGTTGTTGACTTGATTGAAAAAGGCTTGGTTGGCGGGCTTGGAGCTGTAGTTTCTCTTCTTCCATATATAGTGATAATGTTTTTGTTTCTTTCGCTTCTTGAAGATTCAGGGTACATGGCGCGTGTTGCATTTTTAATGGATAAGCCGTTAAGAAAAATAGGCCTTTCTGGAAGAAGCTTTGTTCCAATCATTGTAGGCTTTGGCTGCTCTGTCCCTGCCATTATGAGCACAAGAACACTTGCTTCAGAAAAAGACAGAAAAATCACAATTGCATTAATTCCGTTCATAAGCTGTTCTGCAAAAGCGGTTGTCTATTCTACAATAGTTACTTGCGGGGCGTTCAACTGGTGGCAGCAGGCTTTAATAATTATCTGCTTGTATTTAGGCGGAGTGCTTCTTGGAATTGTAACAGCTGTAATTTTAGGCAAGGTTTTTATAAAAGGCAATCCAGTTCCGTTTGTAATGGAGCTTCCAAATTATAGAATGCCTTCTTTAAAAAGCGTAGGCCTTTTGATGTGGGAAAAAGCAAAGGACTTTTTAACAAGGGCGTTCACTGTAATTTTCTTAGCGACGCTTATTGTGTGGTTCCTGCAGGCGTACAACAACAGGCTTATTTTTATAACAGCGGGTGTAGAAAACAACGTTAGCATTTTGGAACACATTGGCAACTTGATAGCACCGTTGTTTAAACCAATAGGATTAGGCGACGGAAGAATTGTTTCTGCGTTGATCGCGGGCTTCACTGCAAAAGAGGCTGTCGTTAGCACAATAGGAATGTTGTCTGGCGGCCAGGGATTCTTGGTTCTGTTCAAGACAATTCCTGCAATTCTTTCTTTCTTAACATTTGTTCTATTATATACGCCTTGTGTTGCTACAATTTCAACTATGAAAAAAGAGCTGGGGCTTGGCAAGACTTTGCTCATTGTTTTGTACCAGTGCGTAGTTGCCTGGCTTATGGCATGTGTTGTGTTCAACATAGCGCGCTTGTTTTAGTGTAAAGTGTCATTCCGACCATAGTGGAGGAATCTGTTTCCTGATAGGAGGTGAATAATGAAAATTACAGACATAGTGATTATTGGTTTGGTTGCAGCGTGGGTTGTTGCGGCTGTAGTTTTTATTATTCGCTCGCATAAGAAGGGCAGGTCCTTAAGTTGTGGCTGCTGTTCTTCTTGCGGAATGTGCGGCAGTTGCAATTCATGCGGCTCGTGCAAGATAAAAAAGTGAAAATTGGAAAAGTGTAGTTTTTAGTGCTGAATTTATATAGAAAAGTGTAGTTTTTATGCACTAAAATATATGGAAAAGTGTAGTTTTTAGTGGTAAATTTATATAGAAAAGTGTAAAATATAGTCAACCAATAGAAAAAAGAGGTTGATATGCTTTACAGGAAGATAAATTCATTTATTGAATTATATTTAAAATCAGACTCAAATAAAATTCTTGTCATAGATGGTGCGCGTCAAGTTGGAAAAACTTATGCCGTCCGTTATGTTGGTAAAAAAATATTCAAAAATTACATAGAATTAAATCTCTTGGAAGATTCTCTTGGCCCAAAGCTTTTTGAAAATATAAAAACAGTTGATGATTTTTATTTACAGTTGAGTGTGTTGCATGGAGCAAACATGCAGCAAAAAGAAAATACTCTTGTGTTCTTAGATGAAATTCAATCTTATCCAAATCTTCTAACAATGCTCAAGTTTTTAAAACAAGATGACAAGTTTACTTACATTGCAAGCGGTTCACTTTTAGGAGTGACACTTTCTAACACTTCATCAATTCCAATGGGCAGCATAGAAGTAAGACGAATGTATCCTCTTGATTTTGAAGAATTTCTTATTGCAAACAACGTTGGCTCTTTGGCAATAGGTGTGATGAAAAAAAAATTCTTAGCAAAAGAAAGTCTTGATGAATCAACTCACAACAAAATGCTTGATCTGTTTAAAAAGTATCTTCTAGTTGGCGGTCTTCCAGATTGTGTTCAGACTTTTGTTAATGAAAAGAACATTGTTAAAGTAAGAAATATTCAAAATGAAATTCACGAGTACTACGGTATGGACGCTTCTAAGTATGATAAGGAAAATAAGTTAAAGATAAAAAGAATATACGACCTTGTTCCTTCAACATTGGAAAATAAAAAAAAGAGAATTGTTGTAAAAGATATTGAAGGAAAAAAAGGCAAGCGATTTTCTGATTATGAAGATGAATTTGATTATTTAATTTCAGCAGGAATTACTCTTGATGTAAAAGTAATTTCAACTCCAGTTTTTCCATTGATTGAATCTTGCACAAAGAATCTTCTAAAACTTTATTTAAATGATGTTGGCCTTCTTACAAATATTTTGTACAGCACAAATATAAATGCAATTATGTCTGATGAAAAAAGTATAAATCTTGGCACTGTTTACGAGTCTGTTGTTGCACAGGAATTAAATGCTCATGGCAATAATTTATTTTATTACGACAATAAGACAAAGGGTGAAGTTGATTTTCTTATTGATGATTACTCTTCTTTGTCTGTAGTTCCACTTGAAATAAAATCAGGCAAAGATTATTCAGTTCATAGTGCGTTGAATCATTTTGTAGAGGACAAGCAGTATAATATTAAAAAAGGTTTTGTCCTTTCAAATGCTCGTGAAGTAAAGCAAGAAGGTTGCATAACTTATTTGCCAATTTACTACATTATGTTTTTTAGCAAGGACATTGCACTGCAATAAGCGGAATCTTAATTTCCGGCAAAGTAAGC
>JBAXYY010000039.1:0-17588 GCA_041670585.1 Treponema sp.
AAATTTATTACAACGCCTCAATTTATCTTTGCATATTTGCATAAATTGGTTTATAATATTGCAATTGTCATACTGTTTTTTTTTGCAGAATGACAAGTAACTATTAATAGGAGTCAAAATAAATGGCAAACGCTGGTAAAGCCGGATTTTCGGCAGGGTTGATTTCATTCATTAAAGAATGGAAGGATAAACCTGGTAATCTAATTATGATTCTGCATCATGTGCAGGAAGAGCAAGGTTACATTTCTAAAGACGCTGCAATGGAAGTTGCTGAACGTATAGGAGTTCCTGCCGCTCGTGTATTCGGTGTAATTTCTTTCTATCACTTCTTCAAAACACAAAAACCAGGAAAGAATCAAATCAGTGTCTGTATTGGAACTGCTTGCTACCTTAAAGGTGGACAGGACATTCTTGATGAAATTCATGCTGAGCTTAAGCTTGGTGAAAAAGACATTTCTACAGAAGACGGCTTGTTCTCTGTAGAGCCTGTTCGTTGCATTGGCTGCTGCGGACTTGCTCCTGTTATGTCAATTAACGGCGATGTTTACGGTAAGCTTACAAAAAATCAGGTTGCCGGCATTCTCGCAAAATATAAGGCTTAAAAATTGCATTACAACTTGTGCGACATGATTGCAGACCTTACGCAGAATTCTGTAGAAGCGGATGCAACTTTAGTTACACTTGATTTTGTGCAGACAGAAGATACTTTGACTGTTACGTTGGTTGACAATGGCAAAGGCATGAGCGAAGAAACATTGGCACGTGCAAAAGACCCATTTTATACTGACGGCAAAAAGCATCCTGGCAGAAAGATTGGACTTGGTATTCCGTTCCTAATTCAAACAATGCAGGAAACGGACGGCGACTGGAATATAAAATCAGCTGTTGGGAAAGGTACCACGGTGTTCATGCAATTCAATCTTGCAAATATTGACACACCGCCTATTGGAAAAATAAGCGAAATGTTTGCAGAGGTAATGACGTTGCCCGGTACAAAAAATGGCTACGACATGGACATTCATAGAACAAACATAAATCCGGTTCTGGATTACCGCCTGAACCGAAATGAAATAAAAGAAGCTCTTGGTGGCGACTTGGAATCTGTAGAAAGCATAAAGCTTTTGAATGAGTACATTGAATCACAGGAGCAACCGCAGTAAGGCGGTAGGGAGAAACAAATGACACTTGAAGAACTCCGTAAACTTCGCGGAAATGTAAAAAGTGAAATTGAAAAACGCGATACCGAAGGAAAAACAATTGAAGTAATCGTCGGTATGGGAACTTGTGGAATTGCAAGCGGCGCTAAAGAAACATTCAATGCTTTTGTAAAAGAAATTGATGCAAAAGGATTAGGAAAATCAGTGCTTCTTCGTCAGACCGGCTGTATGGGCATGTGCGCAAACGAGCCTACAGTTGAAGTAGTTGTGCCTGGAATGCCAAGAGTTATTTATGGAAACGTAAAAGCTCCAGTTGCAAAAGACATTGTTGAAAAACACTTGATTGGCCATGAACTGTTGGACAAGCTTATTCTTGATCGTCCTGCAGCAGATATCATTACCAACAAATAGGGGAATAAAAAATGGCATATTCACATTATATTCTTGTTTGCGGCGGTACAGCTTGCGAATCAAGTAGTTCAAAACTTATTTTTGAAAACCTTAAGAAAGAAGCAAAAGACTTAGGCGTAGAAAATGAAGTTCAAATTGTTCAGACAGGATGCTTTGGTTTCTGCGAAAAGGGGCCAATTGTAAAAGTTCTTCCAGAAGATTCATTCTATGTAAATGTAAAGCCGGAAGATGCACATGACATTATTGCAGAGCAGATTGTTAAGGGACGTGAAGTTCCTCGTCTTCTTTATGACAAGGAAAAGAAATCTGCAGCAGATGTAAGCGACATTCCATTCTACAAAAAACAGGTTCGTATTGTTCTTAGAAACTGCGGTGTAATCAATCCAGAAAACATGGAAGAGTACATTGCCCGTGACGGATACGTTGCTCTTGAAAAAGCATTGTTTGAAATGAAGCCTCAGGACATTGTTGATGAAATTAAGAAGTCAGGCCTTAGAGGACGTGGTGGCGCTGGTTTCCCAACAGGTCTAAAATGGGAAGCAGGCCTTAAAGCAACATCAAAAGACGGCATTAAATATGTAGTTTGCAATGCTGATGAAGGCGACCCTGGAGCTTACATGGATCGTTCTACAATTGAAGGCGACCCACACTCAATTCTTGAAGCTATGACAATTTGCGGCCGTGCAATTGGCTCTCATAAGGGCTTCATCTATATTCGTGCAGAGTACCCTCTTGCAGTACATCGTCTTGAAGTTGCAATGGAGCAGTCACACAAAGCAGGTCTTTTAGGAAAGAACATTCTTGGAAGCGGCTTTGACTTTGACATTGAGATTCGTCTTGGTGCAGGCGCGTTTGTTTGCGGTGAAGAGACAGCTCTTCTTCGCTCAATTGAAGGAAAACGTGGTATGCCAACACCAAAACCACCGTTCCCAGCACAGGCAGGTCTTTGGGGCGAACCAACAGTTATTAACAATGTAGAAACATGGGCAAACATTCCGGTAATTCTTACAAAAGGCGCAGACTGGTTTAGCAAAATTGGCGACGCTGATTCTAAAGGAACAAAGGTATTCGCTCTTACTGGTAAAATTGCTAACTCTGGACTTGTTGAAGTTCCAATGGGAACAACATTACGTGAGATTATTTTTGAAATTGGCGGTGGCTGCAAGAACGGTAAAAAGTTCAAGGGCGTTCAGACAGGCGGACCTTCTGGAGGAATTATTTCTTCAGCAGAACTAGACACTCCAATAGATTACGGTGCGCTTATTCGCATGGGCTCAATGATGGGTTCAGGCGGAATGATTGTAATGGATGAAGATGACTGTGTAGTTGATGTGGCAAAATTCTACATGGACTTCTGCGTTGATGAAAGCTGCGGTAAATGCTCACCATGCCGTATTGGTACACGCCAGATGGCAACTATTCTTGACAAGATTACACGTGGCAACGGAACAATGCAGGATTTGCAGAAGTTGCAGGACATTGGCAGCGCTATGAAGACTTGCTCTTTGTGCGCTTTAGGCCAGTCAGCTCCAAACCCAACACTTTCTACAATCAAGAAATTCCCAGAAGAATATCTTGCTCATATTAAAGACAAGAAGTGTCCATCTGGAAAATGCAAACATCTTATGCAGTTCACAATTGATGCAGAAAAATGTATTGGTTGTGGTGCTTGTATGCGCAACTGTCCGGTTGAAGCTATTACAAACAACCCTGCTAATGAAGTTAAGCCAAACAAGAAGCTTGCTTGGAAGGTTATTAACCAGAGCAAATGTATTAAGTGCGGCTCTTGTATGAACACTTGTAAATTCAGTGCTATCACAAAGAAATAAAGGGGAATTTAGAAATGGCTAAAGTAACTTTAACAATAAACGGCAAATCCGTTACAGTTCCAGAAGGGACAAGTATATTAGATGCTGCTAAAAAAATCGGAGTGAACATTCCGACTTTGTGCTACACCCCTGATCTTCCAGCTTGGGCTAGCTGCGGCATGTGTGTTATTAAGAATGTAGACCCTAGAACAGGAAGGGCTCGTATGGCACGTGCTTGCTGTACACAAGTAACACCTGGCATGAACATTATCACCCAGGACGAATCTTTAATGAAGGCGCGACGTACAGTTCTTGAGTTGATTCTTTCTAACCATCCAAGCGACTGTTTAAAATGCAGCAGAAGCGGTTCTTGCGAACTTCAGAAGCTTGCAGAACAGTTTGGACTTCGTTCAGTAAGATTCCAGGAAATACTTAAAAACCAGGAACCAGATATTTCTTATCCAGAAGTTGTTTTGTACCGCGACAAATGTATTAACTGCGGACGTTGTGTAGAAGCTTGCCAGCAGATGCAGAACGTTTGGGCACTTGAATACAACGGACGTGGAGACAAGACAGTTATTGGACCAGTTGGCGGAGTAGATTTGGCTCACAGCCCATGTGTACATTGCGGCCAGTGCGCAGTTCATTGTCCAACAGGCGCTATAATGTCACTCAATCCAATTGATTCTGTGTTTGACAAACTTGCAGACCCAACACTTACTTCTGTAGTTGCAATTGCTCCTTCAGTAAGGGCTGCTATTGGCGAAGAATTTGGATACAAACCAGGCTCACTTACAACTGGAAAAATCTATGCTGCTTTAAGGGCGCTTGGATTTAAATATGTATTTGACACAAACTTTGCTGCTGACCTTACAATTATGGAAGAGGGCAGCGAACTTGTAGACCGCATTGTAAAGGGTGATCCAAAAGAGCCGCTTCCAATGTTCACAAGCTGCTGTCCAGGCTGGGTAGATTACGCAGAAAAGCATTACAAGGAATTGTTGCCAAATCTTTCTACAGCAAAATCACCACAGGCAATGCAGGGCGCAATGACAAAAACTTACTTTGCAGAAAAAATTGGCAAGAAAGCTAAGGAAATCTACAATGTTTCTGTTATGCCATGCGCAGCAAAACTTTATGAATCACAGCGCGACAAGAGCATGAAGTCAAGCGGCGTTGATGACTACGATATGGTACTTACAACACGCGAACTTGCTAAACTTATTAAAGAAGCAGGCATTGACTTTGCTAACCTTCCAGAAGAAAAAGCAGACAGCCCAATTGGTGAATACACTGGTGCTGGTACAATCTTCGGAGCAACAGGCGGAGTTATGGAAGCTGCAGTAAGAACAGCATACTATCTTGTGAACAAAAAAGAGCTTGGCCCTGTTGATTACAAAGATGTTCGTGGTCTTGACGGCGTAAAGGAAGCTTCTGTTACAGTAAAGAAAGGCTTAACACTTAAGCTTTGCGTAATACATCAACTTGGAAATGTTGACGCTGTAGTTCAGAAGATTCTTGCTGCTAAAAAGAACAAGGAAGAAATGCCTTACACATTCGTAGAAGTCATGGCTTGCCGTGGCGGATGCGTTGGTGGCGGCGGACAGCCTTATGGTGTAACTGATGAAGTTCGTAAAGCCCGTGCGGCTGCTTTGTACAAGGATGATGAAAAATGTGAAATTAGACAGTCACATAACAATCCTGAAATCAAGCAGATTTACAAGGAATACCTTGGCGCTCCACTTAGCGAAAAAGCACACAAATATTTGCACACATCATATAAAGCTATGGAACAGTACAGATAGTCTTTTGTTGAATAAACAAATTTCTTAAATTATCCCATGCAGTTTGAAGCAACAACTTCACTCTGCGTGGGATTTTTGTTTTAAAAAAAAGCTATGTCTGTAAATTAAGTGATTCATAAAAGTGTCATTGCGAGGAACGAAGTGACGCGGCAATCTCTTATACAAATTTACATAGTTGGATAAACAGATTCCTCCACTTCGGTCGGAATGACGGAATTGAAAGGGTTGTATTATGAAGAAATGGATAAAAAAATCCTGCTAAAAGCACTCGAACTGCTAATAGCAGGAATCATCCAAATCCTAATAATCTGGCTAACAACTAAGTTAGCAGGTTAACGGGGTGGTAGGGAATGTCTGAAGAAAGCTTCCCTACTTGTATTCATAATATAACCCTCAGGGGGGCTTTTATATCAACTAGAATCTTCAATATCATCAAATGGCTTGGCGAAGTAATCTTAGAAGGAATTGTTCTAGGACTTATGGTTGTTGCCGCAAAGAAGCTTGGAATTATTTAACACGCAATTTTTAAATTAGAGTTGAACAGAACTTAACTTACAATTGAAAGCAAAATAATTTTTAAGAATTCATCTCCAATTTGTCATTATTGATATGTAAATTCAAATAAAAAAATAGACAAATGGAATATGTGATATTAGAATTTATATTACAAGTTATGGGAACTTCTATAATATCTGCTTTTAGGAATTCCCATATTTAATTTTTGTAATATGTTCTTAGGGGTGAATTATGAAGAAATTTTTATCTGCAATAACTGCATGTATTATATTAGTTTCTGGTTTTTTATTTGTGAGTTGTCCAAACGGTACAGAAAGCGATGAATCAAACAGTTCTTCCGGTTCCAGTGGAAAGTCGGGGAGCAGTTCAAGCGGCTCTTCTGATGAAAGTTCTACAAGTGGTGATGTTACTGTTACAATTTCAAATGCTTCAAAAAGTGTTGGCTACAGTGCAATTTACATTATTAACGGCACATCAAAAACATACAGCGAAGGGACTTATACTTGTTCTGACGAAGATTCATGCGTGTTCTTAGTAATAAACGGCGGCTCACTTACTTTAACAGATGCGACTATTACAAAATCAGGCGATGGCACGGCACAGTCTAGCGGCGACTATTACAATTTCTACGGGACAAATTCTGCAGTAGTTGTAGTTGGCGAAGACTCTTCTGCAGCATTAACAAACTGCTCAATAACAACAGGTGCTGAATATGCAAATGCGGTTTTTGCTTGTGATGAAGGAAGCATTACAATAGACGGCATTGCAATTGAAACAACAGAAAATTCTTCACGCGGATTGTATTCAACTTACAGCGGAGAAATAACGGCCCAGAACATTTCAATTTCTACAACAGGCGCTCATTGTGCGGCACCCGCAACAGACCGTGGTGGTGGAACAGTCACAGTTAATTACAATACAGCAACAAATACGCTTTCTACAAAAAGCGACGGCAGCCCTTGCATTTATTCAACAGGAACAATCAACTTAACTGGTGGAAGCGGAACTTCAACTGGGGCACAGGCAATTGTTGTAGAAAGCAAAAATAAAGTAACAGTTACAGACAGCACACTTTCTGGGTTAGATTCATCTCTTGGAGCAATTATGATGTATCAAAGCACAAGTGGGGACGCTTCTGACAGCGACGCTTCTTCAACATATTCTTCACTTACACTTTCAAATAGCACTATACAAAACAACTCTACAAGCTCGTCATGTCCAATGATTTTTGTAACTAACACAACTGCAAAAATTTCTTCTGATGATACAACGTATAAAAACAGAAGTGGCGAGTCATTAGGAAGCACAGAGTATTTTATAATTGCGGCTGGCAACACTGGTTCGCAAAGGCAGTGGGGAACTTCTGGAAAAAATGGCGGAGCTTTGACATATACATCATCAAATGAAACATTGACAGGAATTGTTGGTGTTGATTCAACAGACGGTGCCTCTTGCATAATAACTGAAGGATCTGACTGCACAAACAACACAACGACAGCAACTGTTGATGCAGTAGATGTTGGCTGATTTTTTTATTGACAATTATAAATTTTTAAAAAGGCAATTGTTTAATTACAAGTGCCTTTTTTTTGCTATGTTTTTCCTATAAAAATTTTGTTATTTTGAACTAATTGATAAATTTTTTATGTGCCAATCAATTGAAAAAGCAATGTATTTACTTTATATTTATATATATGTTAAATTATGTTGGTTATAAAAAAGGAGAGATTTTATGTTCAAGAAAATAAGAAAAATTTGTTTTATAAGTTTTTTCTTAATTTTTCACTCAATAGCAGTTTTTTCACAAACAACATCATCAGAAAATCTTGTAATTTTAGTACAGGCAAATAATACAGACTCATCTTTTTCAAAATCTGAACGTGACTTTTTTACACTTGCAATTTCTAAATTCAATGAAGACATAACAATGGTTCCAGAAATACATGTTCTTACTGATGATATAAATTCAAGTCTGCTTGCTATTCAAAAGAAGTCTCAAATAGATGCAGTGCAAGGCTTGGCTTCTGAAGATTCAACTTATGCAACAGATAAAGGAAGCAAGGCAAAACTTACAATCAAATTAGAATTGAAGTCCATAAACGGAAAGTATAATGTTATTTGCACTGTCTCAAATATAGAAACAAAAAATAGCTTCCAACTTACAAGCGATGCTTCTGAATTAAGCAAAATTTATGAAGAGCCAATTGATGCCCTTGCATATAAAACATTGGAACGTTTGTCTAAAAAGAATTATATTTCTGATGTTTCTTATGATATAAAAAATCAGTTGCTGCATGAAGAAGACACAGAAGAAAATTATGAAAAATATATTGCTGAATATACAAAGCAGTCAGAAGAATATCAAAAGCAAATTGATGATTTGAACAAGCAAAGTCAAAATGCAGAAGAAAAATCTTTGGCAGAAAGTGAAAAGCGTGCATTGCAGTTAAAGCTTGAAATGACTGAAAAAAGAAAGCAGCAGGCAGAAGAACAAATTCGTCAACAGCAGGCAGAAAAAGCTGTTCAAGAAAAACAAGATGCTGAACGTAAGAATATGAAGAGCAAAGAAAGAGATGAATTTAATAAAAAGATAAAAGAGCTTGAAGAAAAGAAAAAAGAAATTCTTTCAAAATCATTAGGCTCTATTTCTTTGCAAAAAAGAATTGAGCTTATAGAAACAGACAAACAGTCATTGCAATACTTGCAGAATCAGTTGGAGCAAAGTGTTACAGAAAGCAATACTTTCTTTAGCGAACAATGCAATTCTGAAGTTGAAACAATAAATAATGAAGAATGGCGCAAGGCTGATTTATCTCAAGGCGAGCCTACAAAGCAAGCAAAACAATTTCGTGCGCAAAAAATTCAGAATGTAAAAGACAAATATGCAAAACTTAAAATAAATTCAGAAAGTGATTTAAGAGCAAGCATAAAGCCAAAGCTAGATTCGTATGAGTCGCAAGTAAATGAAAATATTGCAGAGCTTGAAAAAACAACTTATGTTTTTAGGTCAGTTGATAATTCTGATGATTTTCTTTCACTTGATATTGATGCCTTTGATGGTGAAGATAAAAGTTGGAAACTTTATAGCGATTTTTCTATGTCAACAATTGCTAAAATTGACACAAGTGAAATTATTTTACCTGATATGAAAATTTCATATAAAACTATGACTGGAAAAGATGCGCCTGCAGGAAATGACGAGGCGTCTTACACAGAATATCAAGATTTAGTTGATAAGGCTGATTTATATTTTAGAGCATCTGTTCCTTATTTGTATTCAGAAATAGCAATTAAAGTAGATTATGAAGAAGCTAGAGATAAATATTTGGCAGAAGCGCAGTATTTTAATATTAAGAAGACAGAAGATGGCACTGTTCTTTTTTCTAAAAGCGAAGGTGATTTAGCAAAATTAATTAAAGAAGGCAAACAACGTAAGC
Organism: Treponema sp.; assembly: GCA_041670585.1. Taxonomy (GTDB): domain Bacteria; phylum Spirochaetota; class Spirochaetia; order Treponematales; family Treponemataceae; genus Treponema_D. The sequence continues at coordinate 9,135 of JBAXYY010000039.1, forward strand.
AGACAGAAGAATATCAGAAAGAAAAGAAAATAAGAGAACAGTCTAAGGCAGAAAAACAACAGGCTGCAAGAGAAAAATCTGTGGCTACTAAAAAAACACTTAAAGAAAAATTTTTGAATAGTCAGAATGGTCGCACTGGAATTTATTTTAATGGTGCTGTCTTTGGAAGTCCAGTTTATGGAGGTCTTGAGTCAGCACTTTCTTTTTACTACGGTAAAAGATTTGCTTTTTCTGGTTTTGAAATTTGGGCATCTAATAATTTCTTTTCAGATGGTGCTTCTGTTAGCATTGATAGCAGTTCGCCTTCAAACACACTTGTAGATATGCAGTATGTTTATGGAACTGCTGTTAAGCTTGGTTTTTTTAGACCTTATGCTTTGGCTGGTGTTGGACTTGGCTTATTGTCAACTTATTCTAATGATAGTTCAGATACAGAATTTTTAGCTGTAGGTCTTACAAGTCAGGTTGCTGTTGGTAGTGACATTATAATAAAGTCTTTTACACTAGGAACGTTCTATAGAGTAAAATGGTTTTATCAACTTGGATTTGCTGATTCATTTGGTATATCATTAGGCTGGACTTTTTAGAACTGTATAAATTTTGAAACCATATATAAATTATATATATGAAATTTAATGTTTTGAATATTTGGAGGAGAAACATGAAAAAATCAATTTTAGGATTAATGGGAGTTGCAGTAGCTTCATTATTAGTAATGGGTTGTGCAACAAAGGAAGTAAAGGGTTCTGGAATTAAAGGCAAAAGCGGAAAAATGGTAAGCAATAAGATTGAAATTGTTGACTACCAGGGCGCTTCTTTTGGCTCAGAAATTCCACAATGGGTAATTGAAATTGGAAACGGAAATTATTCTTCTTCTGTTCTTGCAAAAATTATGCCTGATTTAAAGGGTAAAAAAACATTCGTAACAATTGCTCAAGGAGACAATCTTGAATTTGTAAAACAGTGGACAGACTTAGTTGATGTTGAAGTTCAAGTTGGTGACACAATGCAGCGTGTTGTTGGAAAGGCTGTATCTGCTTCAGAAACAGGTTCTTCTTCAGAAACAGGCAAAGAGGCAGATCCTACAGAGCTTAACCGCAAGCTTGATTTGTATAAACAGGCAGTTTCTGCAGTTGAAGTAAATGGTCTTGAAAAAGTTTCAAGCTACTGGATTGAGAAAGTTGTAACAAATAAAAATGACAAAGTTACAAAAGACGTTTTTGAATACTATGCAGTTTGGGCAATGGATCAGAAAAGGTATGACACACAAGTTGATGCTGCAATGGCAAATGTAAAAGACAATTCAGCAGAAGGTGCAGAATTAAGAAAAGCACTTGGCGAAAAATTAAAGAGCACAATGATTTCTTCAAACAGCGACGAGGTGAATGAAGAAGCAGACAATCAAATTGTTTACGCTGAGTAACAACTGATTTTTGTTGCAAAATAAAAGGCTATGTAAGTTGATGTTTTGTAAAAATAAGACTTCCTGCTTGCATAGCCATTTTACTGAAATCCTTTTGGTAGAAAGTAAAGTGAAAAACAAGTTAATATTTTTTTTATCATTATCAATTTTAATTCTCGTAAGTTGCGCTTCTACAAAAGAAGAGAGGCCTTTGTGGGCAGACGATTTAACTTTAGAACAAGTGTATCCTTCTTCAAAATACATTGCTAGAATTGGCTACTCTGAGCTAGAAAAAAATTCTACAGCGTATGCGGACAGTGAGCTTAGCGGCTACTTTTCTAGAAAAGTAAAATCAGAGGTGACTGCGACTCAAACTTTATCAGATAAGAAAAATGAAAGTGCAAGTGACAAAACCCTTACACGAACAGTGAATGTTCAGTCTGTTACAGAGCTTTTTGCTGTTAACCATACAAAGCCTTATTTTGACAGACAGTCTAAAAAATATATTTGCTGTGCTTATATAAATAGACAAGAAGCCTGGACTGTTTATGAGCCAAAGGTTCAACAAGCGCAAAAAGAATTTATTGCCTTGTACAATCAGGCAGAAAAAGAAAGCGACCCTTTTACAAAAATAAAACTCTTGGAAAACTGCAAGCCTTCTGCAGAAAATTATTTATCAACATTAGACTTTGCGCATCTTTTGTATGAGCAAGGTGAAAATAAATATATTTCTGACAGAGATTTGATTGGCTCAATTCAAGAAAAAATTGTAAATACAAAAATGAATATTACAATGAATGTAACTGTTGCAAATGACAAAGATGAAAAAGTTGCAAAAAAAGTAAGTGCGCTTTTGTCAAACGAAGGTTATGTTCTTTCAAATAAAAATTATGCTTATTCAGTAGAAGTTGATGTTGAGCAAAACAAAAATGTTTATACAGAAACTGTTACTGCGGACCCGACTATTGCAATAAAAATTACAAACGGCAAGAAAATATTTTTTTCTTATTCAAAAACGCTCTCTCATGTTTCAGGCTTTAAAGAGGCAGAGGCTTTAGTTGATAAGAAGATTTATTCATCAATAGAAAACGAGTTAGAGAATTCTTTTATAAAAGAATTTAATGAGTCAAAATAATTAAGAAGGAAGTTTATGAAAAGAAATTTATTTTTTATTTTAATTGCACTTTTATCAACTCAATTTTTTTCATGCTCTTTTGGTTTAGACGAAATGTTTTACTACACAGATAAGGACTATTCAAAATATTACAATTCCTCTTCATCCTCAGAGACAGAAACATATGGATCTTATAGCGATGTGCCTTCTGACGCTGTAGAGTTGACCGTTGATGCAATGAATGGTGCAAAATATTCTTTTAAGACAGATTATATTTCAACTTCAGAATATCAATATTATTATTTTTATGCTTCTTATGGTACAACATATTACATTACTTGGTATGATAAATATTGTTGTCCAGATCAACTTGATTATTGGAATTATTCAAACCATGCTGATATTGGAGTTGGTGGTTGCTTTTCTGGAGCGCAAGATGATATTTCAGATTATATAGACGGAACAACATCTTCAACTTCTTACGGCTACACTTACCAGACAATGAATTCAAGCGGATATTATGTTCTAAAAGTAAAAGCATATTATTCTGGCTATTACGGAATTCGTGTTTCTACTTCATTGCCTTAATATTGCAAAACACGGCTCCTTGTGGTAAACTTGCAAAAATTGCCATAGGGGGCAAAGATGTTAAAAGGTAGGCATATAATAGAGCCAGGTGATTTGACCGTTGGAGAAATTGATGAAATTTGTTCATTGGCCGAACAGATTATTGTTGATCCAGTATCTTTTCAAGATGTGTGTCGTGGGAAAATTCTCGCGACACTTTTTTTTGAGCCAAGCACTAGAACTAGGCTTTCTTTTGAAGCGGCAATGCTAAGATTGGGCGGAAGTGTAGAAGGTTTTGCGGACGCAAGCTATTCTTCAACTACAAAAGGCGAAACTTTAGCAGACACAATCAGAACGGTAAGCTCTTATGTTGATGTAATTGCAATGAGAAATCCTAAAGAAGGTTCAGCTTTGCTTGCATCACAATTCAGCGCATGTCCTGTAATAAACGCAGGCGACGGCGGGCATTACCACCCAACTCAAACTTTAACAGACATTCTTACAATCAGGCAGTTAAGGGGCGGACTAGAAAATCACACAATAGCTTTTTGTGGCGACTTGAAGTTTGGAAGAACAGTTCATTCTTTAACAAAAGCAATGAGCCGCTACAAGGGAAATAAATTTATTTTTATCAGCCCAAAAGAACTGCAGGTGCCGGACTACATAACAAAAAATATTCTTGATCCAGCGGGCATTCCTTACACAACAGCTGAGCGTTTGGAAGATGAAATTGGCAATTGTGATATTCTTTACATGACCCGTGTACAAAAAGAAAGATTCTTTAACGAACAGGACTACATTCGCTTAAAGGACAGCTACATTCTAGACAATTCAAAAATGTCGCTTGCACAAAAAGATATGATTGTACTTCACCCGCTTCCACGTGTAAATGAAATTGCTCCTGAAGTTGACAACGACCCACGTGCCGCTTACTTTAAGCAAGTTAAATATGGAATGTTTGCAAGAATGGCTTTGATTGCAAAAATTACCGGCTCTCTTTGATTTTAGAAAATTAGAGGTAGAAAATGTTAAACGTTACAGAAATAAAAAATGGACTTGTAATAGACCACATACATGCTGGCTGCGGTTGGAAAGTGTTCCAGTGGCTTGGGTTAGACAAAGCAAAATTTTCCTGCGCACTTATAATGAATGTCGAGTCAAAAAAAACAGGACGCAAGGATATAATTAAAATTGACAATATTATAAACATAGACTACAGCGTGTTGGGCTATCTTGACCCGAACATTTCAGTGAACGTAATTCAAGATTCAAAGATTGTTAAAAAAATAAAAATGACATTGCCTGATAAAATTGAATCTGTAATTCACTGCAAAAATCCACGATGCATTACAACAACAGAACATTATGTGCCGCAAGAGTTCCGCCTTGTAGACAGAGCAAAAGCGCAGTACCGTTGTATTTACTGCGACTCTTTGTACACTGCCGGTAACTTAGGCGAGCCTTTGGAACTTCAAACACAAGTGTGACATTATATGTCCCTGTAAGGAAAAAAATGCTTTTAATTTACAATGCAAGATTAGTTGATAAAAACACTGACAAGAAAGGCGCTGTTTTAATTAGCGGTAAAAAAATAGTTTCTGTTTTAGCTCCAGCTGACGCAAAAGAATATATTGAAAAAAATAAATTCTTTATCTTCAGTTTGACAGGTGAATTGTTAAAAAAACAAATAACATCAACTGCAAAAAATGCAAGTGTACTATTTGTTTATGATGCAAAAGGCTTAACACTAATGCCTTCATTTGTAGACATGCACTCCCATTTTAGAGACCCGGGCTTTACTCAAAAAGAAGACATAGGAAGCGGTTGCAAGGCAGCAGCGGCAGGCGGCTACGGAACAGTTGTCTGTATGCCAAACACAAGCCCTGTAATTTCTAGCGAAGAGCAGGCAGAGCTTAACGACAAAAAAGCAGAAGAGTTAAATATAGTTCAGCTAATTCAAAGCGTAAGCATTACAAAAAACTTTGACGGAAAAGATGTCTCTCATATTTCAAAACTGAATGAAAAAAAAGTGCCGCTCATTTCTGAAGACGGTCATGAAGTAGAAAGTGCTTCTGTTATGCTAAGCGGAATGAAGGAAGCTGCAAAGAAAAAAATAATTGTCTCTTGCCATTGTGAAGACCCAACACTTGCAGTAAGCGCAAAACCTTTTAGAAAAGAAGCGCTTGAGTTACTTGCAAAATCAAATACAAAAGATTCTAAGAAAAAAGCGGCCGAACTTTTATCAAAAGCAAACACACTTTTAGAGCTTGCAGAAGACACAGCAACGTTCCGCAACATAAGGCTTGCAGAAGACGCACACTGCCATTTGCATTTGTGCCATGTAAGCACAGCGTCTTGCATTGAAGCCGTGCGCCTTGCAAAAAAAAATGGCGACAATCTTACTTGCGAAATTACACCGCACCACTTGGCACTTGATGGAACAAAAGCCCCAAACATTTTTAATATTGTAAACCCGCCGCTTCGTTCAGAAAAAGACAGGCTTAGTTTGCTTGAGGCATTAAAAGACGGCACTGCTGATGTAATTGCAACAGACCATGCGCCTCATACTGTGGAAGACAAAGCTTCTGGAAGTCCAGGGTTCACAGGATTGGAAACTTCATTTGCTGTTTGCAACACAGAGCTTGTTTGTAAAAAAATTATCACTATAAAAAAACTTTCTGCGCTTCTTTCTTCAAACCCAGCAGAAATTCTTGGATTAAAAAACCGTGGCTTGATAAAAGAAAATTACGCTGCTGATTTAGTGCTTGTTGATTCAAACGCTAAATGGAAAGTTGACAGCGGCAAATTCTTTAGCAAAGGAAAGTATTCTCCGTTCAACGGCAAGACGCTTACTGGCAAAGTAAAGGCGACTATTTTTAACGGCAAGTTTATTTTTGCTGAATAAAAGTGTCATTGCGAGGAACGAAGTGACGCGGCAATCTCTTATATAAATAGGTACTTTTTATAGAACAGATTCATCCACTTCGGTCGGAATGACAGAAATCACTGTGTTTACGGACATAGCCCTTCTTAATTTACGATAAACCTAAAAAAAAGAAAACGATTTTCCTAATTTATAACTAATTTTCAATAATTTAAATTATCTTAATTGAATAATTTACTTAAAAAACTGTAGTGTAACATTAAATACTCTATATAATATATAAAAATATACCTCTTCTAAAAAATTAGTTAAAAATCCTAAAGAAAGTTTAAATTTATTTGACAAATTCTCTATCTGTTGTATTCTATAAGAGAAAACGGTTTCTTACAAAGCCGTAATACAGAGGTGATTATGAAAAAAACAGTGAAAATTGTAGCAGCCTTAATGATTGCGTCTCTTTGTGTTAGCAGTGTTTTTGCTAAATCAAAGAAAACAAAAAAAGCTAAGGAAGCTCCAAAAGTTGAAGCTCCAAAAGCCAAAGCGGACATGCTTGATGGTTTTGAAGATGGAATGTATTGGCTTGCAGTTGGTTCAAGTTGGAGTGATGGCGACATTTCTTCAGAAGTTGAACTTTCATCAGATTGGAAAACAGAAGGAAGCAATTCTTTGAAGTGTTCTTTCAATCAAACTCCAGAAGCTGGTGGATGCGCAACATTTATTACAGAAGCTCCAGCAATTGTAGATGTTAGCCCATACGAAGCTTGGTTAACAGATATTTACAATCCGCTAGATGTACCTATTCAAGTTTCATTTTCTCTTTCAACTGGCGCTAGCTGGGAATGGCATGAAAGCAAATGCTTTGACGTTCCACCAGGAGTAACAAAAGATTTGAAGATGGAATTCTTTGTAAACGCTTTAAAATGTGCACCATCAAATTGGGAATTTACAGCTAACCTTGCAGATTCAGATGATGTACGTCGTGTTGCAGTAAAAGTAATTATTCCTGGAAATAAGGAAGGCTGCATTTACATAGACAACTTGCGTTTGCAGTAAAAATTATTTTGGCATTATCCAGATGTATTTCTGGAAAAAATAAATGAAAACGGACTTTGGTCCAAGGAGTTTTTTATGAAAAAAATGGTAAAAACATTGGCATGCGTGCTTACAACTGCAGCATTATTATTCGCGGTAACTGGATGTCCTAAGGCAACTGATGACACAACAGAGGAAACACCTGCAGCAGAAGACTGGTCAACTGAAATTAAGAATGATGATGTTTCTGGAGCATATTTAAATTTTGCAAGTGCAGTAATGGGCACAACAGGTGATGCTAATGGCTGTGCAACAGCTATTTGTTCTGCTGATACAAATGCAAAAATTGGTGTAAAAGGAACTTATGACAGTTGGGCTGCTGTACAGACAGGAGTACTTTCAATTGTATCAGAAAACAGTTCACCAAATGTTCTAAAATTTGTTCCAAGCGATAAAGGCGCATGGCAGTGGTATATAGGCGCATGGCTAAACAATAAAGCACCTGATTGGACAGCAAAAGTTATGACAATGAAGTTCTATGTAAGCAAAGACATTGTTGGAACTTCAGATAATTCTCCACATATTAAACTTTTGTTCAAAGATACTAGCTGGGGTGAACAGAAATTTGTAGATGAAGCTGCTTATGACATGACAGCAGGATGGCACACATTGGTTGTAGACTTTAAGAATTCTTCAGTGAAACTTGATGGTACAGCAGTTGCTGAGGCACAAGCTACACCTGACTTAACAAAAGCTACTGCAATCAATGAAATAGACCTTGCTCTTGATGCTTCTACTTGTACAAGTGCAATTGGTGATGGATACCTTCTTCTTGAGTCAGTATCTGTAGCAGATGCTGAATAATTAAAAATAGCTGTTTGAAGAAAGTGGACAGCTCTTCAAACAGCATTTTTGTTTTAATAAATAGGAGTTCTTATGAAAAAACTAATTACAATATTTACTGCAGCAATTTTAACTGCTGGTATTTGTTTTGCAGACACAGCTGATCTAAAAACCACTGCAAACTTTGATTTAAAGGCACATACAACAGTCGGATATAATTTAGATAAAAATATTTTTGGTATGGAATCTGGCTTGGACCAGCTTCAGATATGGTGGGAACTTTTTCCTTACGCAACTCGCGGCTTTGTTCCAAGAACAAATAAAGGACTTACAGTTTCTATAAGAGCAGAAGGCGTTAAATATGCCACAAAATTCTTTAATTCAAAAAGTGATTATACTAATAAAGGAAATATTGGATATGAAGAAGCATCATTTCAATCAATTGATTATGAAAGAATAGTAGCAGAAATTTGTTATAACAATTGGTTTATGGATGTTTACAATTATGACTATGAAAATGGAACTGTAATTGGTTTTAACAACGCAAGTTTGAACAGTTTGTTTGATGGTTTAAAAAATACAAAACGTGTAGGTTCAGATAGAAACATAGTT
>JBAXYY010000040.1:0-17520 GCA_041670585.1 Treponema sp.
CTTGATATGCGGCTTGACCCAAGTGCTGGTGAAAGCGCAGAAGATATTGTGAACACAATGAAGGAAGAGCAGCTTGCGAATTTAATCTACCTCTACGCAGAGGAAAAATATTCGCGTAGGATTGCGCGTGCCATTGTTGAAGCAAGAAAGTCTTCAAGAATTGTTTCTTCAAAGGCGCTTGCAGAAATTATTTACAATGCGGTTCCTGGCAACTACAGGCATGGTCCAATTCACCCTGCCACTAGAACATTTCAGGCGCTTAGAATTGCGGTTAACAGCGAGCTAAAGAGGCTTCCAGAGGCAATTCACGACGCGTTCAATGTTTTGGCTGTAGGCGGCAAGATGGGCGTAATTACGTTCCATTCGCTTGAGGACAGAATTGTAAAAAACTACTTTAGAAATTTAGGCAAGCAGTGTGTTTGCCCTCCAGAGGCGCCGGTTTGCGTTTGCGGAGGAACACCTTGCGCCGAAGTTTTAACACGTAAGCCAATAGAGCCAACTGAAGATGAAGTTGAAGTAAATTCTCCTTCAAGAAGCGCCAAGCTGCGTGTTGTAAGAAAAATAAGAAATGCTGATGAAAAAAGGTTGTACGGAGTGGAGGCGTTGTGATGAAAAAAAGTAATGATATTTTAAAAACTATTTTAATCTGCTTTCTAGCTTTGTGCATACCGGCTCTTTTAGTAGTAGACGGCATACAGTCGCGCCATTACGCTGATCTAAAAAATGAAGTTAATTCACTTGAAAAAAAACAGGCTGACTTGGTTGAGCAGAACAAGAAGCTCATCACAGATATAAGCGTTCTTTCAAGCTCTGACAGAATTGAAAAAATCGCCACAGAAGAGCTAGAAATGAGGCCCGCAGAGTCTGATGAAATTGTACGTGTGGAAATGAAGGGGAGCAAGAAATGAATAATCTATGTGATGATAATAAAAATTCGCTTCTTACTCTGGAAGATGTTCTTGCAGCTGTCAACGGCACTTGTGTTTCTAAAACACAAGGCTTTTGCTTTACAAGCGTCGCAACAGACAGCCGCAATGTTACAGAAAAAACTCTTTTTGTCCCTCTGATTGGAGAAAATCAAGACGGGCATAAATATATTCCACAGGCTATTGAAAAAGGTGCCTCTGTTGTTTTTGTATGTGGAAAAAACTATAAGTCAGATAAAAAAACTTATGATGACTTGGAAGAAAAAAATCCTTCTGTCTCATTTATAATTGTTAACAATACACTTGCCGCTTTGCAGGAAGCAGCCGCAAAATATGTAGAGAAATTTCCACGCCTTATTAGAATTGGCGTTACAGGCTCCAGTGGAAAAACAACTACTAAGGAAATTGCGGCCTCTATTCTTTCTCAGAAGTACAATGTAATTACAAACAAGGGAAACCTTAACAGCGAAACAGGTGTGCCTCTTTCTGTGTTCAACATCAGGGCGGAAAACCAGATTGGTCTTTTTGAAATGGGCATGAACCGCAAAAATGAAATGGCAGAAACTGCTTCTGTTTTAAAGCCGCAGTACGCTGTTGTGACAAACATTGGCACGGCCCATATTGGCATTCTTGGCAGCCGCGAAAACATTGCCTTGGAAAAATCAAACATCTTCAATTACTTTAACGGAAAGGGAGTTGCTGTTCTTCCATGCGACGATGATTTTACAAAATTCCTTGCTTCTAAAGTGAACGGGAAGACTGTCTACTACGGAGAAGGCGCTAGAAATTCAATTGTGAAATTTGTAAAGGACAAGGGGCTTGAGGGGACAGAATTCACTGTTGGCGGAATAAGCGTCACTCTTCCTCTTCCTGGAAAATACAATTTTAAAAACGCAGAGGCGGCTGTTGCCTTGGCTGGCATGCTGGGGCTTTCTCCTGCCGAGATTGTGAATGGAATTAAAAAAATGAAGCCTCTTTTTGGAAGAAGCGAAGTGCTTCATGGAAAGTACACAATCATTCAGGACTGCTACAATGCAAACCCTGACTCTATGGAAAAATCAATTGACTTCTGCTCTTCTTGCTCAGTTTCCGCCTCGCAAAAAAGAGTTTACATTTTGGGCGACATGCTTGAACTTGGTGAAGATTCAAAGGAAGCCCACCACAACGTTGGGGTAATGGCTGCACACGGAAACGCATCTCTTTTAATTTTCATAGGCAAGGAAATGGAAGAAGCCGCCAAGGCCGCTAAGACGGAAAACTGCGGCGCTGTAGTTATTCAGATTTCAGAAAAAGATGAAGAGGCAATGTACAAAGTTGTTGACGCTCTTCACGCGTTCGCACACCAAGGCGACTTGATTTTAATAAAAGGCTCACGCGGCATGGGGCTTGAAAGAATTACCGCAATGATTGATCCGTCGCTTGCAAGGGAAGGTGAATAATGGGTAGCTTCACTTTCTTTGCAGACAGGCCTGTAGAAAAATACCGCAGAACAGACAAGGGGCTTTTAGTTTCAATATTGTTGCTCTGGGGGCTTGGAATATTCACATTGTACATCTGCTCGCCAAACACAGGGCTTAGGCTTTTTAATGAAAAATATTATTTTGTTGAGCGGCAGCTTGTTAGTTCCATCATAGGTTTTGCGGGTCTTGTTTTCTTTGCATTTGTTCCTATGGACAAAATTAGAAAGATTCTGCCTTATATTGTCGTTGGCACTTTTCTTCTTTGCTTTGCAACATTGCTTCCAGGAATAGGAGTTGAAAAAAAAGGCGCCAGAAGATGGATTAGAATTCCATTTCTTTCAACATTCCAGCCTTCAGAAGCCGCAAAAATGATGGTAGTTCTTTTTCTTGCGAACTGGTTTACAAAACAAAATGAGCTGTCAGATTCTAGTGAAAGAAAAATTCTTCCGGCTATAATTGGGCTTGTTGCTTTTGTTGTTGTTATAATAGTTGCTCAAAAAGATTTTTCAACAGGAACATTTATTTTTTTAATTGGTCTTTCAATTTTTTTTATTTCTGGTGAAAAGCTTATTTGGATTTTGCCATTTGCTCTTCTTGCAGTTCCGGCATGTATACTGCTAATTTCAATGGAGCCTTATAGAATAAGCCGTGTTGCAGCGTTCTTTAATCCTTCAGAATACACCCAGACTTCAGGCTACCAGCTTTTTGCGTCTAAAAGAGCAATCAGTTCAGGTGGGTTCTGGGGCAACGGTTTTGGAAGCGGCTTGAGCAAGATTAACTACATACCAGAAGTTCAGACAGACTATATTTTTGCAGGCTGGGCTGAAGCAACTGGTTTTGTAGGCGTTATTGCTTATTTTGCAGCTCTAGTTTTTTTTGCATGGTGCTCATTTAAAATTGCATTTACAACGCCTAACAGGTTTGCATCTTATGGAACTTTTGGATGTGCCTTGTCTATAGTTGCACAGTCAATTTTAAACTGTGCGGTTGTTTGTGGCGCCATTCCAACAACTGGAATTCCTTTGCCATTCTTTTCATCAGGTGGCTCTTCAATAATTATGACTTTGTGCATGTGCGGGTTTATATTGAACGCGTCACACTGCAGTGCGCAAGATGAAGTTCAAAATGTAAGCAAATATGAAAATGTAGATATAAATAATCTGGATGGAGTGGTGATTGAAAATGAGTGACGTATTATTAACAGGTTTAGATGATTTTAATTTTGGAGATAGCAATATTTCAAATAATCAAAACAAGAAAGCTGGAGACAAAAAAATTACTCTTTTAAAAGTTATAGTGCTTGTTCTTGCAATTCTTCTTTTGCTAGAGGCAGTTCTTTACACGTTTGTCATTCCATGCCTTGCTCCTGCAAAAATACGTCTCTATGGCCTTACAACTATTTCTACAAAGCAAGTATCTTCAATCATTCAGCCAATGAATTCAAAAACATGGGCGCAGTTTAATTGCCAAGAAGCATGTTCACTTTTGTCGTCTGTTCCCGGCATTGACACTGTTATTATAGACAAGCATTTTCCAGATAAAGTTGATATTCAGATAAAAGAAAGAAAGCCTGTTGCAAAGACAATTGTCACAATAGATAACCACCTAACTCCTGTTCAAATAGACGCAAATGGTGTATTATTTCCAGCTATAACATCTGATGCTATTGTTGATAAAGCGGTGCCTTTAGTTTCTGGGCTTCCTGTTGACAATGTGCAGGGTGGAATGCGTATTCCAGAAAAGTACCGTTCGCTAATGGAGCAGATTTCAGATATACAAAGCCTTTCGCAAAATTATTTTGCCGCTATTTCTGAAATTCAGGTTGTTCCAAAAGAGTATGGCAACTACGAGCTTGTGCTGTATCCTGTTAACTCAAGAATAAAAGTTTTAACAGACAGAACATTGAATGAAGACGCGTTAAAATATATGATGGTTGTGTTGGATGTTGTAAATTCAATAGAGCCTGATGTAAGTGAAGTTGATTTAAGATATGGATCTGTTTCATATAGGAAAAGGTAACTGGGGGAAAAGTTGAGTAACATAATCGTTGGTCTTGATATTGGAACTTGCAATATCAGGGTAATCATAGGCGAAGTTGACGCGGAAAATAAAATTGAAGTTATAGGCGTTGCAAAAAGACCTTCTCAAGGTTTGCGTAACGGCGTAATTGTCAATATAGATGCTGCCATGTCTGTGATTAAAGAAACGATTGAAGCTGCTGAGCTTGTTGCAGGTGTTGAAGTTGCATCTGTATACACCGCAATTGGTGGCGCTCAGGTAGAAAGCCTTAATTCTAAAGGTCAGATTGGTGTTGATTCCTCTGGAAAAGGCCGCTCTCTTGAAATAAACGAAAATGCAAAAATGAGGGCAATTGAATCTGCTAAAGCTGTTGTCATTCCACTTGATAAAAAGCTTATCCATGTAATTCCGCAAGAATATATAATTGACGGTTTGGCGGGCTATGAAAATCCTGTTGGCATTCAGGGTGTGCGCCTTGAAGTAAAAGTGCACATTGTAACCGCTTCTATAACCGCTTATTCAAACATAGAGCAGTGCGTTCAAAGGGCAAATTATTTTATCAACGGTGTCATAATGCTTAAGACACTTGCCATTGCAAGCGCTGTTGCCACAAAAGAAGAAATGGACTTAGGCTCAATAATAATAGACTTGGGCGGCGGAACAACAGATGTTATGGTTTTAATGAACGGTGCGCCTGTTTTTACAACATCAATTCCTGTAGGCGGAAATCTTGTAACAAACGACATTGCAATTGTTAAAGGCATTTCAAATTCTGTAGCCGAAAAAATAAAAGTCGAATCAGGGTGCTGCTGGAACACAGGAAGCGAATCTGACGAAGAAGTGATTATTCCTGGAGTTGGAGGAAGGCCACCTGAGCAGACAACAAGGTTTGAGCTTTGTGAAATAATCCAGCCTAGAATGGACGAGATTTTCTCAATGGTAAAAAGAGAAGTTGTTCGCCGTGCGGGTCTTACTAAATTAAGCGGCAGCATTATTTTAACAGGCGGAGGGGCATTGATGCCTGGCGTTGTTGAACTTGCGCAAAGTGTTTTTGGAACAAGCGCAGTAAGACTTGGAGAAAGCCCGGATTTAGGAGGAGCCGACTCTTCGTACAGAGAGCCAGATTTTGCAACTGCAGTAGGCTTGATTACTGAAAATAAAAAAAATGTAAATTCAGAAAAAATTAGAAAAGCAAAAAAAAGTGGAGCAAATGAAAAAAAAGCTTCATCGAATATTTGGCAGAAGATTAAAAATTCATTCTTTTAAAAGTGGAGTGAAATAAAAAAGATAAAAGCCTTTTCTTTTGATAGGGGATAATCAAAGGAAGTAAGCGGGGAAACGCTTAAAAGGTTTGGGTCGGGAGGAAATATGTTGGAATTATCTGTAGTCAATGACACAGGCTCTGCGCTTTCTGCGGTTAGCCCTACAGTCATTAAGATTATTGGTTGCGGCGGCGGCGGTTCAAGTGCTGTCAACAGAATGATTGATGCCGGAGTTGAAAATGTTGAGTTTGTTGTTCTTAACACAGACTTGCAGGCTCTTGCTGGCTCAAAGGCACAGAAAAGAGTTGCTATAGGCCAAAAGCTTACAGGCGGACTTGGTGCTGGCGGAAATCCTTTAGTTGGTGAAAATGCAGCTAAGGAAGACACTGAAATTATTTCCAATGTTGTTAAAGGCGCTGACATGGTAATTATAACAGCTGGAATGGGCGGCGGAACTGGAACAGGCTCTGCTCCTGTAGTTGCAAAAATTGCGCACGAACAAGGGTCTTTGACAATTGCTGTTGTAACAACACCTTTTGCCTTTGAAGGACCTGTAAGAATGCGCTATGCGGAAGACGGCCTTAAAAAACTTCGTGAAGCAGTTGACAGTTTAATTGTAATTCCTAATCAGCAGATAATGAAGATTGTTGATAAAAAAATAAACTACAGAGTAGCCTTTAAAATGGCGGATGATGTTTTGTGCCAGGGCGTTCAAGGCGTTTCAGATATAATTACAAAACCTGGTGTTGTAAATGTGGACTTTGCCGATGTCAAATCAGTCATGAAAGACCAAGGGGAAGCAATTCTTGGTGTTGGCGTTGGTGAAGGAGAAGACAGGGCAAACCAAGCGGCTCAGGCTGCAATAAACAACCCTCTTCTTGCTGACAGGCAGATTGACGGCGCAAAGAGCATACTTGTAAACATAACAAGCTCAGAGGAACTTGCAATGTCAGAAATAGAAGATATAATCAACGACATTTCTGAAAACGCAAACAAAGAGCATCAGCTGTTCTGGGGACAGGTCCTTGATCCTGATATGGGTGAAAAAGTTTCTGTCACTGTAATTGCGACAGGGTTCAATAAAACTTCAGAAGACGCAATTGACGCAGAAAAAGAAGCAGAGCCAGAAGACGACAATGTAATGAGCTATGGAGATTTCCAAACAGTTCTTCACGGAAAGTCATCTTTGCCGGACAATGAAAAATCAGACAGTGTAGAAAACATAAGCAGCACAAGCCTTTCAAATCCTGGACTTTTTGATGACAACGCAAATAAGAATATATCTGTGCCTCATGAAAACGCACCTCTTGATGAAGACGGAAAACGCACAGGCTCATTAAGCGACGCCTTAAAGGAAGCCTCTAAATTAAACAGAAACATAGAGCCTCCAGAAGGCTATAAATGCAATTCAGGAGATTTAACACAGCCTGCCGTATGGAGAAATTTAAACGGCCTTACAAGGACAATAAATCTTACTGACGACGGAAAGTAATGGAAAAAGAAAGTGCTGGTCAAAGCATTGCAAATCCGCAGTTAAAAAAATATCTGGAAGACTTTTACACAGATTTGATTTTAGTTGAAAGGGACGCATTGCTTACAGCGCAGACTTACGAATTCAGCGCGGCGGAATTTCTAAAATGGGTGGAGCTTCAAAAAATGGAGCTTGGTGAAATAAACACACAAAGCCTTTTGTACTACCTTGTGTGGCGAAAAACAAACGGCTGCAACGAGCTTACAATTGCAAAGGATATTTCATCGCTCCGTGCGTTCGGCTCTTTTCTAAAAAGAAAAAATGTTTGGGCAGAAAACTACGCGCTAGAGCTAGACAGGCCAAAGGCAGCACGAGCTTTGCCACGTGTGCTTAGCGTTGAGCAGGTGGACAGCCTTCTTAATTCTATAGACACTGAAAAGCCGCTTGGCGTAAGGGACAGGGCTTTGTTTGAGTTGATTTACAGCTGCGGCCTACGAATAAGCGAAGCTTCAGGGCTTTTAATTCAGAACGTTCATTTTGATGAGATGATGATTATGGTTTGCGGCAAGGGCGACAAGGAAAGAATAATTCCTTTTGGAGAAGACGCAAAAGTTTGGCTAAAAAAATATCTGAATGAAGTGCGCCCAAAGTTTGTTGGAATAAAAAAAGTGGACGAGGTGTTTGTAAATTTCAGGGGGGAGCCGCTTTCTAGAAAAGGCATTTGGAAAAATTTTCAAACGCTAGAGGCAAAAAGCGGGGTACATGCAAAAGTTCATACATTGCGCCATTCATTTGCAACTCATTTGCTTGCGGGTGGGGCAGACTTGCGCTCTGTTCAGGAACTTTTAGGACATGCCGATTTATCAACTACGCAGATATACACGCATATTGATGATGAAACGCTTCGTGACTTTCACAAGGAGTATTTTCCAGGCCACAAAGCAGAAGATGATGGAGGAAAAGAAAAATGAAAGCTATTAAATTTGACAAAAATGCAAAATCTTATATTTGCGCCGCATTTATAATTTTAGCGGTGCTTGTTTCAATTTCATGCTCGCCAACTTACAAATCTGTAAAAAGAATGGAGCGCATGGAAGAAGGTGTTGGAAATCCCACAACAAAAGAAGAGTACGAAGAGGCAGTTGCAAAGTATGAAAAACGCGCCATGGACCTTGTTTCAACAGAGTCCCAGACTGGCATATGGTATAAAATTTTAGGCACACGCTACTTAGACCAAAAGATGTACGGCAAGGCGCTTGAGGCTTTTCAAAAGGCAATAAGCTACTACCCAGACAACGCAAACCTTTTCTACTACATAGGCGTATGCTCTGGCTACATGGCAAACGCTTCGCTTGACTTCAACGCGACAGGCAGCAGCTCAGAAAAGGCACGCTATCTAAAGCTTTCTGAATCAGGATATTTAAGGGCGCTTGAGCTTGACCCAAAATACTACAGGGCAATGTACGGCATAGGCGTTCTTTACGTTTTTGAGCTTGATGAAAGTGAAAAGGCAATTCCTTACCTTGAGAAATTCCTTGAAACTCAGACAAAAGACACTGACGGCATGTTCGTTCTAGCGCGCGCTTACTATACAAACTACGACTTTGAGAAGGCAGTTGCGCTTTACGACAAAATCATCAAACTTGCGCCTAACAAAGAAAAAGTAGCAGAGGCTGAAGCAAATAAAAAGATTGTCCTTGACGCCCAGTATTCTAAATAATTAACTTTCTATGAATGGATGAACTAAGTTTAGCGATTTCTTCTCTTACTTTCCTCAGTTTTAATGAAAAGATTATTTTGCATAAAAATCTTGACAGTTTGGACAAACTTGCGTTAATGTCTATAGAAGACATTTCAAAAGAAGTAGGGCGCGCTGTAAAGCCGGAATTCTGGAATGGAAGAACGGCTGCGGCTTTGGCTAAAAAGAGCGCTTCTCTAATGCAAAAAATGGCAATTGAAGCTGTTTTATATGATGATGAGAAGTTCCCGGCGCTGCTAAGTACAATACACGACCCGCCTTTTGCTTTGTTTTACAGGGGCAATATTGACGTGCTTTTTAAAAAGTGCGTCTCTGTTGTGGGAACAAGAAGAATCTGCCCTGAATGTTCAAAGGCTGCATTTTCTTTTGCAAAAGATGCGGCTCTTGACGGTGTTACAGTTGTAAGCGGGCTTGCTTATGGTGTAGACTGCTTTGCTCATAAAGGCGCGGTGAATGCAATTGAAGAAAGAAAAGCCTTGGGAAGCACGGCGGCTGTTCTTCCATGCGGAATTGACACAATAACACCTGCTTCCCATAAGACGCTTGCGCTTCATATTTTAAAGTGCGGCGGCTGCATACTAAGCGAGTATCTTCCAGGCACTCCGTCTGAACCATACCGTTTTGTGCAAAGAAACAGAATTATTGCGGGCCTTTCACCTGCGACTGTTGTAATACAGGCACCACCAGGAAGCGGCGCATTGCTTACTGCCGATTTTGCGCTTGACTACAACAGGGAGCTTGTTTTTCATGAGTCTGGCTTCTGTGAAAACGCAAAGAATGAGGCACGTAAAATAGAAAAAGAGCTTGCTTATTCCACAAAGAAGAATGCAAGTGTAAAGTTAGAAAGAACATCGGAAAAGTACCTTGAAGAAGGTGCGCCGGTTATAAATAATTATGCAGATTATGCAATTGTGCGGCAGGATGCGCCAGGAGCACATATCTGTAAAAACAAAAAGCAGCTTGAATTATTTTAAAAAAGCAGCTCTAGAGGTAAGGAATATGGCTGAAAAGACAGCAAAAGAACAAGATGAAGTTACTGCAACAAAAACAGAAACAAAAAAAACTAAGGCAGTTAAAAAAAGCGCTTCTGGTAAAAAGGCAAAATCAAAAGGAACAGAAAAATCAGTAAAAAAGCATACTCTTGTCATTGTAGAGTCTCCTGCCAAAGCTAAAACTATAGAGCATTATCTTGGGGCGGGCTACACTGTAAAAGCCTCAATGGGCCACTTGATAGACTTGCCAAAAAGCAGGCTTGCAATAGATGTTGACAATAATTTTGAGCCTGAATACATAACTGTCCGTGGAAGGGCAAAGCTTTTAAAAGAGCTTCAAAAAGACGCGAAGAATTCAACAACAGTTCTTCTTG
The DNA here is from genome assembly GCA_041670585.1 of Treponema sp. Classification (GTDB taxonomy): domain Bacteria; phylum Spirochaetota; class Spirochaetia; order Treponematales; family Treponemataceae; genus Treponema_D. Next base: position 10,264 of record JBAXYY010000040.1, read on the forward strand.
CATCTGATAACGATCGCGAAGGAGAGGCAATTTCCTGGCACTTGAACAACGCCCTTAAGGACAAGACTACAGCCCCTATTTCAAGAATTGTCTTTAACGAAATCACACCTGTCGCAATTAAGGAAGCCGTAAAGCACCCAGGCACAATTGACGAAGCAAAAGTTAACGCCCAAAAGGCGCGCCGAGTTCTAGACAGGCTTGTAGGCTACAACCTAAGCCCTCTTCTTTGGAAGAAGGTAAAGAACGGCCTAAGCGCAGGACGTGTGCAGTCAGTGGCGTTGCGCTTGATTTGCGAGCGAGAAGCTGAAGTTGACAATTTTATTCCAGAAGAATACTGGACGCTTGACGCAGACTTCTTAAAAGGCAAAACAAAATTCACTTCACAGCTTGTCCAGTACAAAGGTCAGAAAATTGACTTAAAAAATGAAAACGATGTTGACAAGATAATCGATGAAATTAAAAATAGCGATTGCGCTGTTTCTGACATCAAGCAGATAGAAAAAACAGTTAAGCCAAAGGCACCTTTCACAACATCAAAATTGCAGCAGGTTTCTGCAAACAGGCTTGGATACACTTCAAGAAAAACAATGCAGATAGCACAGCAGCTGTATGAAGGCGTTCAGATTGGCTCAACCCGCGTTGGTCTTATCACATATATGCGAACAGACAGTGTTCGTATTTCACAGACAGCTATTGACGACGTAAGGGACTGGATTGGAAAGAACTTCCCGGAAGACTTGCCGGCTGAAAAAATCAACTATTCAGTTGGAAAAGGCGCACAGGACGCGCATGAAGGCATTCGTCCAACTTATGTAAAATACACTCCAGACAGCGTAAAGGAATATCTTACACGCGACCAGTTCAGGCTTTATTCAATTATATGGGAGCGTTTTGTCTCTAGCCAGATGAACAATGCAAAGACAATTACAACAAGCGTAGAAATAAAAGCAGGGGACGCTTTGTTCCGTGTAAGCTCAAGCAGAGTTTCAGAAAAAGGCTACTACAATGTAATAAAGACTCTTTCTTCAAAAGAGGAAGTCACAGGAAATCTTCCAGCCTTAAAAATAGGCGAAAAAGTTACTAGTGAAAAGTTCTACCCGGAGCAGCACTTCACGCAAGGCCCGGCCCGCTTTACAGACGCTTCTATTGTCAAGACTTTGGAAGAAAAAGGAATAGGCCGACCTTCAACATACGCTCCAATCATTTCAGTTTTGCTTGACCGCTATTATGTAACAAGGGGCAACAAGCAGCTTGTTCCAACAATGCTTGGAAAGATGATAAACAAAATCTTAGTTGAGTGCTTCCCAGATGTAATTAACGAGCACTTCACAGCCGACGTTGAAAACAAGCTTGATGAAGTAGAGCAGAACAAGCTTGTGTGGAACAGCATGATCCGCGACTTCTACGGTCCGTTTAAAAAACGTGTTGACGAGGTGTCAGAAACTCAGGAAAGCATGAAAGGCACTTTGGACGAGCCAACAAAAATAATGTGCGAAAAATGCGGCAAGCCAATGGTAAAAAAGTTAGGCCGGTTTGGATATTTCCTAGCTTGCTCAGGGTTCCCGGAATGCCACAACACAAAAAGCATTCCTCTTGCTAAATGCCCTAAGTGCGGCGGCGATATTGTAGCGCGCAAAACTAAGGGACGTGGCAAGGAATTCTACGGCTGCACAAACTATCCTAAGTGCGACTTCATAACTCACTTTAAGCCATTGAGCATTACCTGCCCTAAGTGCGGCTGGTTCCTTGTGGAAAAATACGACAAGAAGAACGGCACATACAAGTCATGTATAAATCCATCATGCGATTATTTGCACTCGGTTGACGAAGCTGTTGCGGCAGAAGCTGCGGGCGCTTTTGCAGAAGCAAATGAAGCTGACAAGGAAGCCCAGAAAGTCGCAAATGAAAAGGCAAGGGTGCTTGCGGAAAATAACAAGGACAACGAATAGCCAATGGCAGATTCAAAAGATTATGCTCGTGTTGAAAAAACAAACGGCAAAGTAAAAACTGAGGAATCAATTGAATCAAATAAAACATATTTTCCTTCAGCGGCAGCGTCTTTTCCTGCGAACATTCCTGTTACAATAGACGACTGCACTTCTGAATATCTGCTGTACCTAGAGACAGTCCGCGGGCTTTCTAAGAACACAGTCATAGGCTACAGGGACGACCTAAAGCACCTCTCGTTGATTCTAGGCGGAACTAAGGAGATGACCTCTGTAACACTTGAAAACCTTCTTCTTTGCATAGGCTCTCTTAGCAAAAGAAAATATTCTTCAGCTTCTATAAACAGGTTCATTGCGGCTGTAAGAAGTTTATTTGCCTATTGCAAAAAATTTCAGTATATTTCTACCAATGTTTCCCTTGAGCTAAAGACGCTAAAGTTGCCAAATCATCTTCCACGGTTTATGACACCTTCTGAAGTGGATGAGCTTTGCGCAACGCCTGAAAAAAAGGAGCTTCTTTGGCAGTCAAGGGACAAGGCTATTTTTGAAATGCTTTATTCTTCAGGATGCCGTGTTGGTGAAATGGCAGCATTAAAAATTCAGGATTTTTCTGACGGATATAAAAGCGCGATTGTTACAGGCAAGGGCAAAAAAGACAGGCGCGTTTATTTTGAAGATGACGCTGTTAATTCGTTAAGGCAATATCTTTCAGAACGGGCGCTCCGCTTTCCTGCAATAGGCAATGGCGCGGTTAAGCAGGTTGACAATGTGTTTGTAAACCAAAAGGGGACAGCGCTTACAGACAGGGGAATCCGCCTTATTGTTGCAAGATACAGCGGTGTTGAAGGAACAAACCGTCCAATGTCGCCACATGCGTTCAGGCACACTTTTGCAACAACAATGCTTTCCAACGGGGCGGACGTTCGTGTAGTTCAGGAGCTGCTAGGCCACGCAAGCATAAGCACAACCCAGCGCTACACTCACATTTCAAAGGAGCGCCTTAAGGAAGTCTACAACCAGGCCTTCCCTCACAGCGGCAAAAAAGATTAAGTTGAGTGGCCCTCCATATACCGCCAGAGCCGCGGCAGGCCCCAATCTGTTTTCATACGTGCGGCTAATTTTTAATAATGTGTGTATAATTTTGAAAAATATAAAAAACAAACATAAGGGGTAAAATTATGAGCGAAACAGATGAAAAAATAAGAAGCACTACCGTTATTGCCGTCAAGCGCAATGGCAAAGTCGCAATGGCCGGTGACGGACAAGTCACAATGGGCAACACAGTAATGAAAGGCAACGCAAGAAAAGTGCGCCGTATATTTGATGGAAAAGTTCTTACAGGGTTCGCAGGCGCAACAGCAGACGCTTTTACTCTTTTTGATAAATTTGAAGTAAAGCTCAAGGAATTCAACGGCGATCTTACACGCTCAGCAGTGGAGCTTGCAAAAATGTGGAGGACAGAGCGCTCTATGAGCAAACTTGACGCTCTTCTTCTTGTGGCAAACTCAGAGAAGATTCTTCTAATAAGCGGCAGCGGCGACGTTGTAGAGCCAGAAAACGATATTCTTGCAATAGGCTCAGGCGGAAACTACGCTTATGCGGCTGCAATGGCCTACATGGAAACAAGCGACCTTTCTGCAAAAGAAATTGCTCAAAAATCATTAAAAATTGCGGGGCAAATCTGCATCTACACAAACAGCAACATCACAGTTGAGGAGCTATAATGGAAACTCAGAACAAAAAAGCGGAGGACGCTTTAACTCAGGACGAATTTGACAATCCTTCATTGAACCTTACTCCAACAGAAATTGTAAAAAGGCTTGACAATTACATAATAGGGCAGAACAAGGCAAAACGCTTTGTCGCGGTTGCTTTAAGGAACAGGGCGCGCCGTCTAAGGCTACCTGAAGAAATACGTGAAGAAGTTGCTCCAAAAAACATATTGATGATAGGACCTACTGGCGTTGGTAAAACAGAAATAGCACGCCGTTTGGCAAAACTATGCAACGCTCCATTTTTAAAAGTAGAGGCAACTAAATACACAGAAGTTGGCTACGTTGGACGCGATGTGGAAAGCATGGTGCGCGACTTGATGGCAGTAGGATACAACAACGTAAAAGCCGAAATGCAGGAAAAGCTAAAGGAAAAATGTGTTCCTCAAGTAGAAGAGGACTTGCTAGACCTGCTATTGCCAGGCACTTCCACAAAAAAGAATGCTGAGCCAAAAAGCAGCGGCACAAAAAACAATGTGCAGATTCTAGGGAACATCTTTGGTCCGGACAGCCCAATTCAAGGCGGCGTTATAAGAATCACACCAGATGTTGACTTGTCAAAAGCAAAAAGCCAAAAGGAAAACAATCAGAAGATAATTCCTTTGTCAGACGGCTCTTCACAAACAAATGCTTCAACAGAAACATACGACTCAACAAACACAACAACAGAAAATTCTATCAACAACGGCACGTCTTCAGACAGCGGCAATTCTTCTGCCGGCAAAACATATTCAGAAAACAGCACAACTCGTGAAAAGTTCCGCCAGATGCTCCGTGAAGGCAAGCTAGAAGACAGGACTGTGGAAATTGTAGTGACAAATGAAGCAAGAATGCCAGACATGAGCATGTTCAGCGGAAGCGGCAATATTGACGACTTGGCGGACGGCATTTCAAGCATACAGCAAATGTTCAGCGGCGGCGGCTCTAAGAAAAAAACAGTCACAGTCCATGAAGCGCGTGAAATACTTATGTCCCAGAACCTTGACAAGATCACAGACATGGACAAAGTGACAGACGAAGCAAAAAAGCGTGTAGAGCAGAGCGGCATTATTTTTATTGATGAAATAGATAAAATAGCAGTTCATGGCGGCGAGTCAAACGGACAGGACGTAAGCCGTGAAGGTGTCCAGCGTGACATTCTTCCAATAATTGAAGGCAGCGATGTCAACACAAAGTGGGGCGTAATAAACACAACACATATTTTGTTCATAGGGGCCGGCGCGTTCAGTGTTGCGGCACCAAGCGACCTTATTCCAGAACTGCAGGGACGCTTCCCTTTAAGAGTAGAGCTGGAGTCTTTGCACAAGGAAGAGTTCAAGCGTATTCTAACAGAGCCAAAGAACGCACTAGTTAAGCAGTACGAAGCGCTTTTGGCAACAGAAAAAGTCACCCTTAAATTCACAGACGAAGCAATAGACCGCATGGCCTTCCTTGCAGAAGACGTTAACTCAAGGGCAGAAAACATAGGGGCAAGAAGGCTTCACACAATAATGGAGACAGTCCTGGAAGACATAAGCTTCACCGCCGACCAGCACAAAGGCGAAACTGTTGAAATCACAAAGGACTACGTTGACGAAAAGCTAAAGGGCGTTGTTCAAGACCAAGATCTAGAGCGCTATATTCTCTAATTGAATAAGCCTTCGTTTTTCATTATTATGAAGCTAAATTTAAATTGATTCAAAAACAAATAAATTCTTTGTAGTTGTAGTAAGAACTCAGAGACAAACCGTTAGGGTGCCACTCTCGACCTGTTCAGCCCGCCATATACCGCGAGAGTCGCGGCAGGACCCAAACAGTTTAGCTCTGAGTGGCTAATGAATAATTAAGTGTATTTATTTGTTTTTGAAGTTATATAACGAGGCTTAATATGTTAAAAAGAAACGAAGGATTTTCAAATTTGTCTGCTGGGTATCTTTTTCCTGAAGTTGCAAAAAGAAGAAGGGAATACCAGGCAAAACATCCAGACGCAAAAATAATAAGCCTTGGCATTGGCAACACAACAGAGCCTTTGACACCTCACATTACAAAAGCGCTTGCAGACTACGCCACATCTCTTGGAACAAAAGAAGGCTATTCTGGCTATGGCGACGAGCAGGGCCTTACAGAGCTTAGGCAAAAAATAGCAGCAGTGTTTTACCCAAACATGGTGACGTCAGATGAAGTTTTTATTTCAGACGGAGCAAAGTGCGACATTGCCCGCCTGCAGTGCCTGTTTGGAAGAAAGACAAAAATAGCAGTGCAGGATCCGGCGTACCCAGTCTACGTTGACGGAAGCGTAGTTGTAGGGGCCGCAGGAAAGTCAAACGGCAAAGGCTACAAGGGCGTGACTTATCTTCCATGCACAGAAGAAAACAATTTCTTCCCAGAACTAAGCAAAATAAAAAAGAACTCGCTCATATACTTCTGCTCGCCAAACAATCCAACAGGTGCCGCCTCTACAAAAGAGGACTTGCAGAAGTTAGTTGACTACGCGTTAAAAAACGAATGCATAATAATTTACGACTCAGCGTATTTTGCTTTCATAAGGGACTCAAAACTTCCAAAGACAATATATGAAATTGAAGGCGCAAAAAAGTGCGCCATAGAAGTGAACTCATTTTCAAAACCTGCAGGCTTCACAGGAGTTCGCTTAGGCTGGTCTGTAGTTCCATCAGAATTAAAATTTTCAGACGGCACTCCGGTAAAGCAGGACTGGAACCGTGTAATGACAACGCTTTTCAACGGAGCAAGCAACATTGCCCAGCACGGAGCATTGGCGGCGTTAGATGAAACTGGCATAAAAGAAATGAAGGGCTTGGTAGACTACTACTTAGAAAACGCCTCTATAATGAAAAAAACACTTGTGCAGCCAAACTTCTCAAGCAAAGGCGTAAAAGTATTTTACACAGGCGACTCTCCATATTTGTGGGTAAAATTTCCGGGAGTAAAAAGCTGGGACATGTTTGACAGAATCTTAAACGAATGCAACGTTGTAACAACACCAGGCAGCGGCTTTGGACCGGCCGGCGAGTCTTTCCTAAGGTTCAGCTGCTTTGGCCACAGGGAAGACATAGAAGAAGCCTGCTCAAGACTTTCAAAGTTTAATGTGTAAAAAGAATTTAGGACGTATTTTTTTTCTCTTGCCTGCCGGACAAGCCGGTTTCTCTTTCTCATCGGGCTTTCCGCGGCTACGGCTTTCGCCTCCGGTGCTATCGCACTAGCTTTCAGCTACCGCTACAATCCCGCGTAGGCAATGAATTAATTTTTCTTCAAGCTGACAACACTTTACATTGATAAGCCTGTAATAGTCAGTTGGCATTTCTCAATCAAAGTCAAATTTCAAAAGTAAAAGCTTTAGTTTTTATAAAAAAGCGCTATATGCAGAAACAACAAGTTCTTATGTTTCATTTTCAAAATTTACTTATGAGCAGATGTACTGTAACCGTCAATTAATCCCCCCATTTACAATTTTCTACAAATGGAGAAATTTTAATATTCCAGGGAAGTAAAGCCGCAAAGTCATCATTGGTTTTTACAGAAGGCACACGCTCAAACAGACA
>JBAXYY010000041.1:0-17481 GCA_041670585.1 Treponema sp.
AAAAAAACTTATTTATTTACCTTGTCTAAAACGTTAGTCTGGAAGAAGTTATTGAAGTTTTCTGTTGTGATTCCAGTTACAATGTTTCCATCAATTCTCATGTTTACGCCTGCTGATTTGCACTGGCCTAAGCATACTGTTCCTGCAATTTCTACTTTATCAGTAAGATTGTTTTCTTTAATAGCCTTACGAAGCATGTCTAGTATTTGTTTTGCACCTTTTACGTGGCATGAGCTTCCTTGGCAGAGTTCGATTTTCATATAGACCTCCAATAAGTCTTATTTATTATAATTAAAGTTTGATAATTAAGGGCATCTCTGAAAGCTGAAGTTTTTAGAGACTTCTTTATTTTAATCAACAAACTTTTGAATTATACATTTCACTTGAATAATTTTCAACTGATAAACATCTTTTGTTTCTGTTTTATACAATTCCTGTAATCATATAGAAAACTACGCATAAATATGGCACGCAGAATTTTAAGAGCATTAGCATTACTAGGTCAAAGTAAGATTCCTTGTGTGTAAGGCTGCATATTCCAAACATTGTTACCAGCGCTCCGCAGTGTGGAACTGGGTCGAATCCTATTGAGGAAACTGCCACAATTCGGTGAAGCACGTCTAACGGAATACCGCTTGCTGTTGCCATTGATGCCCATTGCTCGCCAAATTTAGACAGCGCAATTGTCATGCCGCTTGAAGCAGAGCCTGTTATGCCGCTCATTATGTTTGTTGTAAGAACTGCTGAAAAAAGAGGGTTGCCGTTTGAGCTTAGCTTCATTAACAGTTTGCTTATTACGTCAAAGCCAACTACGCTTGTTACAACGCAGCCAAATGCGAATCCTGAAGCTACATTGAACACTGCGGTTCCAGAGGAAATTACAGATGAGTTTACTGTTTTTAAGAAAACCTGATTTCCAGTTGAGCCGCCTTCTGAAGAGAATATCTTTTTACGGCCTATGATTACTGTTGCGACTGTTGAAACTATTATTGCGATTGTTATTGCCCATAATGAAGAAATCTGCCATTTTTTTGCAAAGCCCCAGTTGAACGGGTTGCTTAATAGAATGTTGAACGCAATTACAATTAAAAGAGGTATTAGGGAAACAGCCCAGTTTGGAAGCTCCGTGCTGTCAATTTCCTGAACATCTGACTTATGTTCACCGTAGCCTTCGCCTTTTTTTATTAAGGATTTTGCGCGGTATGTTAGCCATGCGTATCCTATTGCAAAGAAAAGAACTGACGCAAAAATGCCAAGGCCTATGCCTGACCAAGTTGTTGTGTTGAAGTACTTGCAAGGTATAATGTTTTGTATCTGTGGAGTTCCAGGAAGCGCCACCATTGCGAATGTGAATATGCCTACCCACAATGCCGCAGGGAGAAGACGCTTTGGAATGCCAGCCTTTCTAAACAGCACGGCTCCAAACGGGTACATTACAAACGCAACTACGAAGACGCTTAATCCTCCGTAAGTTAAAACAGCGCAACCTAAAATTACAGCGAGGATTGCTCTTTTTGAGCCAAGCAAATCTACAATTTTGTTTGCTATTGAAGACGCAAGACCGCCTTTTTCCATGAGTTTTGCAAAGACCGCGCCGAACAGGAAAATAGGGAAGTAGTTCTTTATGTATTCGCCAGCCTTTACAAGGTAGACGTTTCCAAGCATATCTATGAATGACTGGCCGCAACCTATGGCCGCAACTACTGCTAGGAGCGGCGCTATTAAAATGATTGACCAGCCTTTGTACGCCATGTACATAAGTGCTGCTATTGCTACGATTATTGCAATTGTGCTTAAAGTTGTCATTTGACTTTTCCTTTAATTAACGGGCACCAGGCTTTTCTTTTATTAAAGAGCCGCCCGGTGTTCGACTTTTTTATTTTGTGGTGCCCGGAATTTCTTTTTCAAATTCAGGGTTGCCGTGTGTGTAATGTGGAAGGAGTTTTGGAGAAACTACATCTTCTGTAATTCCAGCTTCTTTTCTTTCTTTTTCAAAATCAACTACGTGCTGCAATGTTAGTTTTGAAGGTAGCTTTGCCTCTTTTGAAATCTTGCCTGCTGTCATGCCGGCGATTCTTCCAAATACAACAACGTCTAGAAGCGAGTTGCCCATAAGTCTGTTTGTTCCGTGCACTCCGCCTGAAGCTTCTCCTGCTACAAGAAGATTCTTTACTCCTGTGTGGCAGTCCTTGTCAATTTCCACGCCGCCGTTCTGGTAGTGAAGTGTTGGGTAGACTAAGATTGGCTCTTTTCTAATGTCTATGCCGTATTTTTCAAACATTCTTAGCATGGCAGGTATGCGCTTTTCAATTGTGCCTTCACCGTTTATTTCTTCAATCATCGGGGTGTCTAGCCATACGCCTTCACCTATGTCTGTTGTTATTCCGTTGCCTCTTTTGCATTCACGGATAATGCCTGCTGATTCAACATCGCGTGTTTCTAGCGGGTAGATGTAGACTTCGCCTTTTGAGTTGATTAGCTTTGCTCCAAGAGAGCGCACTTTTTCTGTTACAAGCTTTCCTAAGATTTGCTGTGGGTAGGCTGCTCCTGTTGGGTGGTACTGCAATGAGTCCTGGTACAAAAGCTTTGCTCCTGCTCTGTATGCAAGAACAAGGCCGTCTGCTGTTGCTCCGTAATGGTTTGAAGTAGGGAAGCCCTGGTAGTGCATACGGCCGGCTCCACCTGTTGCAAGGATAACTGACTTTGCTTTTGCAATGTAGATTTCCTTTGTCTCCATGTTCATTAAAACAGCGCCTGCTGCGTTGCCGTTTTCATCTTTTATAATTTCTATTGCTGATGTGAAATCTAGAACAGTAATGCTTTCTGGGCGGTTTAAGACTTCATCGCGTAAAGTGCGCATAATTTCTGCGCCGGAATAGTCTTTGCAAGCGTGCATTCTTTTGCGGCTTGTTCCACCACCGTGTGTTGTTACCATTGTGCCGTCTTCTGTCTTGTCAAATTCTACGCCTAAGTCGTTTAGCCATTTGATTGTTTCTGGGGCCTTTGTTACAAGTGTGTAGACTAGCTCTGGCTTGCCGTCAAAGTGTCCGCCTCCAAATGCGTCAAGGTAGTGCTGTGCTGGAGAGTCGTTTGGCTTGTCCGCGGCCTGAATGCCACCTTCCGCCATCATTGTGTTTGCGTCTCCAATGCGGAGCTTAGTTGCAAGAAGAACTTTTGCTCCTGCATTGCTTGCTTCAATTGCGGCTGCTGTTCCGGCTCCGCCACCGCCTATTATTAGGACATCTGTTTCATAGTCAGTTTTAGAAAGATCTATGTGCTCTGGCTCTAGGCGTGGTTTTGCCTGCAGCATCTGGGCTAGTTCAAGTGGAGCCTTCTGGCCTTTGTTTGGGCCGAACTTTAGCTGTGTGAACTGTGAGGCAATTCGGTCTGGATGATATTCCTTTAAGATTTCATCTTTTTCTTCTGCTGTTAAACGAGGGGATTCAAACTTGATGTTTGCTTCTCTTTTTTCAGCAACTATTTTATCTAATTCGTCTAGTTTGTTGTTGTACATAACTTAACTCCTATATTAACAAGTAAGCACACGAGGTGCGCTGTTCTGGTAAGAATTACCGCTTGCAATTTAGCTACAAAGATAATTCTTACAAAGATAAAAAATACATGGATGTATTTTTTATCTTATCTTATTTTTCAAAGTCACGGGTGTTATAAAGCTCTTTTATTTCTGAAAGAGGCTTGTTCATTAGCTTCTGGATAAGGTCTTCGCACTTTCCTTCGTCAATTTCCTTTACACGTTCTGTAAGGTGCTTTGACTCTGGCTGAATGTATTTTCCGTTTAGACGGCGTGCAAGTTCAGCTACCTGTGGGTGGCTAATTCCTGCCGGGCATCTTGAAGAGCAGCATCCGCACATTACGCAGTCAAATGAAAGGTCAGCGCATCCTTTGAAGTCGCCCCTTTGCGCCAACGCAATGTACTGCATTACGTTTAAGTTTTGTGGGCAGGCACGTGTACAGGCGTTGCAGCCTACGCAAGCGTAAATCTCAGGGTAGAGCTGCATCATAATCTGCTGTTCTGGCTTAATCTTATTGATGTCGTATACTTGCTTTACAAGAGGGAAGAATGGCAATGTAGCAATGTACATGTTGTCTTCAACTTTAGTCTGGCAAGCAAGGCAAGTCTTTAGCTGGTTTTCGCCTTTTATTCTGTAGATTGTGGCACAAGCGCCGCAGAATCCGTTACGGCAGCCGCAGCCACGAACAAGCTGGTAACCCGCGTATTCCATTGCGTTCATTATTGTCAGTTCAGCGGGTACTTCGTATCTTTTTCCAAAGAGGTATATATTCACCATCTTTTCTTTTTTGTCCATATAATTTTACTCCTAAATAACATTTTGTGCTCTTGCTGTGTGAAATCTTCCACCAACGGCTTCGCCCCTTCGGGGTTGCAGATGTCTTCGGAATCTTCCACGCCGCTACGCACAAATCTTTTTTGTATATAAATGAACAACAAAAAGTTGCATCAAATTATCATTCAAAAAAGATGTCAGTTCTAATTTTGATCAATACTCTGGAGGAAGTTCACCCAGTTGATCAAAACTAAATACAGGGCCGTCTTTGCAAACGTACTTGTCGCCAATATTGCATCTGCCGCACTTGCCAATTCCACACTTCATGCGCATTTCCATTGTTGTGAAAACCTGTGTGTCCTTGAAGCCTAATTCCTTAAGGCCTGCTAGTGTAAGGTGAATCAATATAGGTGGGCCGCACATTACTACAGTCATGCCTGCGTCTGGATTAAGCTCCTTTACATAAGGTGGAACAAACCCTACGTGGCCGTCCCAGTCTGGCTGCGCCTTGTCAATTGTAAGCTTTACATCAAAGCCTGGTGTCTTCATCCATTCGTTTTGAATTTCGTTAAGTGTAACCAAGTCCTGCTTTGACCTTGAGCCGTATACAATCATCACTTTGCCGTAGTTTTCTCTTTTTGCCCTTATGTAGTTGATTACGGAGTGAAGTGGAGCAAGTCCAATTCCGCCCGCTACAAACAAAAGGTCCTTGCCTTTAAATGCAGTGTCTACAGGAAAGCCGTTTCCTAAAGGTCCGCGTATGCCAATTTCCTGGCCCGGCTCTATGCTGTGAAGCCATGTTGTTACACAGCCGCACTTTTTAATAGAAAACTCTTGGTATTCTTTAACTGTAGGAGAAGATGTGATTGAAATCATTGACTCTCCAACGCCAGGCACTACAAGAATAGCGCACTGTCCTGGAATATGCTCAAAAAGCTTCTTGCCGTCACGTCCTACAACTTTAAATGTTTTTACATCAGGTGTTTCCTGAGTGATTTCCTTTATCACGCCGATGTAAGGAATCAAAGCGTCTTTTTCCATTTTATTTTTCCTCCAGCGGTGTTTCATTGATTGTCTTAATTACTTTGACAATGTTCATGTGGATTGGGCAGCTTTCAAGGCACCTTCCGCATCCTACGCAGCTTTTTACATTCTTGTGGTCCATTGGATAGTAGACAAGTTTGTGCATAAAGCGCTGGCGGAATCTTTCTTTTTGAGTAAGACGAGGGTTTGCAGCGGCCATTTTTGTAAAGTCAGAGTACATGCAGCTGTCCCAGCAACGGAACTGCTTAATGCCGTCTCCTGTGTCAAAGCTCTTTACGTCAAAGCACATGCAGGTAGGGCAGACGTAAGTGCAAGTGCCGCAACCAAGACACGCTTCTGAAAGGCTGTCCCATACTTTAGAATTGAAAATCTTAAGCATGTTTTCGCCTTTGAATTTAGAAAGGTCCAAGTTTACAAACGGAAGTTTAGAAATCTTTTCTTGAGTAGATTTTTTCTGGCTTTCCACAGGCTTTTCATCAGAATCTTTAAGAAGTGATTTTACACTGTCAATAAATTTGCTGCCTTTGTCTGTGTTAGGCTTGAAGAATATTTTTCCATCTGCAATCCAAGAGCTGACATCGCCTTTTGGGTCTGAAGCGTCAATGTTGTAAAGTTTGCAGAAGCAAGTCTGGGCTGGCTCTGTGCAGGCTAAAGTTACAACTGTTCCGTGGTCGCGGCGGTTTTTGTAGTAAGTGTCAACAGGGCTTTGTTTAATGTAAACATCGTCAACAATCGCAAAACTTGCTGCGTCACAAGCACGAACCCCAAACACTACAAAGTTGTCCAGCTCTTTTCGTGGATCTTCCATCTCAATCTTCTGACCGTTCATCTTGTAGTTAACAAGGTTTTCTGTTTTTGGAAAGAAGAAGTCTTTTGCTGAGCGGACTGTCTTTAAGCATTTGCTCATCTCAACGCCTTTTTTCCAAAGCTTGAAGTCAGCCTTTCCAGAAGTGTTGTCCACTGGAATATAAATATTTTCTTTTGAGCCTACTGTTTCAAACAGCTCGTTTAATTTTTCTACAGGAAGTGAAAGCATTATTTGTTTCCTCCTTCTTCTGATTTATCGCGTGTATAAACAACGTTTGGTTCAGCGTCATTCTTTTCAAATGTAAGAAGCGGCGGCTTTGTTTCCATGTCGCTTCCTGCCATGTACGGTTCGTAGATTTCATTTATGTCTTTTATAAATTTACGGTTGAGCAAGTGCAGTGGAATGTGCTGAGGGCATACCCTTGAACATTCGCCGCAATCTGTGCAGCGTCCAGCCACGTGCCATGCCCTGATTATATGGAACATGTTCTCTTCAAAACTGTCGGCCGCAACTTTATGCTCAGCGCCGCTTTTTGGATTGTCAAAAATACATTGCTCGCAAGTGCAGGCAGGGCAAACGTCCCTACAGGCGTTGCATCTAATGCAGCGTGAAAGCTCACCTTGCCAGAACGAGTATCGTTCATCTGGTGTCATTTTCTCAAGCTTTTCAACTTCATCAAAACGTTTTGAATCTTGAACTTCACCGTCTTCACCAAGAAGCTCGTCGTAAGTCACATGCTTTTTGCTTTTGCAGACTGTGCATCTTTCAAGAAGCTCTTTTTTGGAAGCGTCAGCCATGCCGTCGCAAGGAATGCCAACTGCGTGAATGTCGTCGCGGAAAATTCTATGCTCTTTTAAAAGCTCTGTGAAGCTGTAAGTGTCGCACGGTTTTAAGAACACAAGAATCTTAACGCTAGGCTCTGGCTTGTCTTGTGAAGCAGGGTCCTTTTGCTTTGCCATCTTGTTGTTCATGCGGACAGTGTCTTTTGCAGTTTCTATTTTGCGTGTTTCCTTTACAAGATATTTTGAAAGGTTAGCGGCGCACCATTTGTTGTATACAAAATTTTTTTCCAAATCTTCTGCAGTTGTGAAAATTGATGGAGTTACATCGTAGTCAAAGAGGCCTTTTCTCCAGCCAATCACAAGCTGAACTTTTCCAGAAGAGAGGAGCTCTTTTGCTTTTTCTATAAGTTTTGCGCTTATTTTGTCGTCTTGCATCTTAGGTCCTCCAAGCGTTTGTTTTCTCCAAGCTCTGTTATTTTAGAAACAAAGTCGTTCATAATTCCAGCGAATCTTACACCTTCCGCGGCTGAACACCATTCAACTCTAGTGCGCGCCTTTTCAATTCCAAGGTAGTCCAGCATAGAGAATAGAAGTGTCATGCGTCTGCGTGCAAAGAAGTTTCCGCTTGTGTAGTGGCAGTCACCTGGGTGGCATCCACAAAGAATTACGCCATCTGCTCCACGTTGAAAAGCCCTAAGAATAAAGAGCGGGTTCAAACGGCATGAGCATGGAATACGAATTATTTTTACGTTAGCAGGGTACTCTAGACGGTTGTTGCCGGCCAAGTCCGCTCCTGCGTATGAGCACCAGTTGCAGCAAAAAGCCACAATCTTAGGCTGCCATTTTTTGTTTTCTACAGGTTCTGACATACTGCGTCTACCTCCGACATGATTTGTTTGTTGCTGAATCCTAAAAGATCCATTGCGCCTGAAGGACAAGCTACTGTGCAAGCTCCGCATCCCTGGCACATTGCTGCGTTGACTTGAGAAACTCTTCTTGTGACTGTAGTCCTGTTTGGACCACGGAAGTCCTTTTCTACATAAGTTATTGCTCCGTAAGGGCAGACGTTTTCACACTGGCCGCATCCGTTGCAAAGATTTTCATCTGGGTTGGCAATGCAAGGGTTGTTCTTAAGCTTGTCTTTTACAAGAAGGCAAATTGCCTTTGCAGCCGCGCCGCTTGACTGTGCTACAGTTTCTGGAATGTCCTTTGGCCCCTGGCAGCATCCTGCTAAGAAGATACCAGCTGTTGGGCTTTCTACTGGACGAAGTTTTGCATGGGCTTCAAGGAAGAAGTCGTTGTTGTCCATGCTTGTTGCAAGCATTGTCGCAAGTGGACGTGCTGATTTGTCTGCCTCAATTGAAGCGGCCAATACAACCATGTCTGCCTTTATGTGAACTTGCTTGTCCATAATCAAATCTGAGCCTTGAACATCAAGAGTGCCGTCTGCGTTAGGCACAACTTTTCCAACCATGCCCTTGATGTAGTGAACGCCATACTGTTCAACTGCGCGGCGGTAGAATTCATCAAAGTTCTTGCCAGGTGTTCTAACATCAATATAGAAAACATAGCATGTTGTGTCAGGGTAATGGTCGCGTGTAAGAATTGCGTGTTTTGCTGTGTACATGCAGCATACCTTTGAGCAATATTCGTGGCCTTTTTTTGCATCAGAAGAGCATCTGCTTCCTACGCACTGAATGAATACAATTGTCTTAGGAGGCTTGCCGTCTGAAGGGCGAAGAAGCACACCGTTTGTTGGACCTGCCGCATTGCAAAGACGCTCGAACTCAAGTGAAGAAACAACATCTTTGCTCTGTGAGTAAGCGAATTCATCAAATGGCTTTAGGTCGATTGGATTGTAGCCGGTTGCCACAACAATAGCTCCGTACTTTTCTTCCATAAGCTCGTCTTTTGCGTTGTAGTTTATTGCTTTTGTGCCGCAAACTTTTTCACAAAGACCGCATACGTTCTTGCCGTTTTTCAATCCCTGCAAGTGCAAGCAAGCTGTTGCGTCGATTGTTGCAACTTTTGGAATAGCCTGTGCGAATGGAATATAGACAGCAGTTCTTGTATTTAAATTCAAGTTGAAGTCGTTAGGGGCTTTCTTCATAGGGCACTTTTCTGTACACATGCCGCAGCCTGTGCATTTTGTTTCGTCAACATAGCGCGCCTTTCTTTTTATTGTTGCTGTGAAATTTCCAACGTAGCCCTTCATTCCAACAACTTCGCTGTATGATAAAATCCTTATGTTAGAGTTCTGCGCAACTTCTGTCATTTTTGGAGTTACAATACATGAAGCGCAGTCAAGGGTAGGGAATGTCTTGTCAAGCATAGCCATCTTTCCACCGATTGTTGGCTTTGATTCAACAATGTCCACTTTGAAGCCTGCATCTGCAATGTCAAGCGCGGATGTAATTCCTGCAATGCCGCCTCCAATAATTAGAGCGCGTTTTGTTACAGGAGTTTCGCCAGGTGTTAGTGGAGTGTTAAGAATTGTCTTAGCAACTGCCGCTTTTGCCAACGAAATTGCTTTTTCTGTAGCCTGATCCTTGTCCTTTAAAACCCAAGAGTCCTGCTCACGAATATTTGCTATTTCTACTTTGTAAGGGTTAAGCCCGGCTCTTTCTGCGCAGCCACGGAATGTCTTTTCATGCATACGTGGAGAGCAAGAGCAAAGCACTACGCCTGTAAGATGATCATTTTTAATATGATCTTCAATCATCTGCTGACCTGCGGAAGAACACATGTAAGTGTAATGGGTTGAATATACAACGCCATCTACTTTTCCAATTTCATCCGCAACTTTTGCTACATCAACTGTGCCTGCAATATTTGTACCGCAATGGCACACAAAAACACCAATTCTTTCCATTGTCTACTTCCTATATTTGCGGAATGCGCTAACTATTGCCTGCTGTGGCATATCATCATCAAGTTTACCGGGAACAGCTTCCGCTTCAAGATGCTGCGGGCCCCTCTGTCGCTCTACAATCATTCTTACTGCTTCAATAAGCTTTGCTGGCTCCACTTGGCGAGGACAGCGCTCAATGCATGCAAAGCAAGAAAGGCATTTGTAGATTGACTTTGAATTTAGCAGAGGCTCAATGTCCCCAGTTTCCACCATATGAACAAATTCATGCGGGTGGTATTCCATTTCATCGTAGTTTGGGCAAGTGCCTGAACACTTACCGCAGCACATACATTTCTTAGGGTTGACACCGCTTATAGAAAGTATCTGCTCTTTGATTTTATCTAGTTCACTTTGTAACATTTATGGCTCCTTTTATTTTACGCCAAGAGCTTCAGCAAGAAGTTCTGTGAAGTATAAGATGTCCAGTTTGCTGTTTGCCTTGTTTTTTACAAGGTTGTAGCGGCAAAGAGGGCAGGCTGTAACCAAAAGGTCAGCTCCCATATCCTCTGCGTTCTGTAAGATCTTCTGACTTCTTTTTTCAGGAATGTCTTTATCTTCAAAAACAGTGTATGCACCGCAACATTCATTACGCATAGAGTACACAACAGGTGTCGCTCCAATAGCCTTTATAAAATCCTCAAGAATCTGCGGGTTTTCCGGGTCGTCCATCTGCATAACCTTTCCAGGCCTAAGCAAAAGGCATCCGTAGTAAGCGCCAATCTTTTTTCCTGTGAGTGGATTTTTGACAGCAGCCTTTACATTGTCCCAGCCAACTACATCGCGAAGAATTTCAAGGTAATGAAGAACTTTTGTTTCTCCGTGGTATTCAATTTTATCGGATTTAAGATAGTTGTTGACTTTTAGAATTACGTTCTCGTCATTCTGCATGTCGTTGTTGACCTGCTTGATTACGTTATGACAAGCGGAACAAATTGTCACCAAGTCCTGGCCTTTGCTTTGTGCGTATGCAAGCGCCCTTACAGAAGAAAGCTTTGTGGCAATCTCGTCTTTTGCAAGAGGGTATGTGCCGCCGCAGCACTGCCAGTCTTTTATTTCCTCAAGTGTGAATCCTAAAGCCTCCGCGGAAGAACGTGCGTAAGTGTCCAAGTCCTTAGCTTTGTTTTTAAGAGTGCACCCTGGAAAATATGAATAGGTTATTTTTTGTTTCATTAAAAACCTTCTCTATTAAGTTTCTTTGATTGTGCTATAGAGCACAACCAAAAGTGTTATTGTTACTTCAGACATCGTGCATGATTTTCATAACATGAAAATCATGCCAGTTAAAAAAACTGATGTCCTCAAGACTCAGTTTTTTTAACTGATGCCATCTCTTCTGGGTGGAACACTTCATCGAATTTTTCAGAAGTAAGGAAGCCTAATTTTACGCAAGCTTCCTTCAATGAAATATTTTCCTCATAAGCCATGTGGCTTGTCTTTGCGGCATTCTCATATCCAATGTAAGGATTAAGAGCCGTTACAAGCATCAAAGAGTTATAAAGATTGAAGTGCATTTTTTCTTTATTAGCTGTAATTCCAACCGCGCAGTTGTTGTTAAAAGAAACCATGACTTCAGCAAGCAATCTTACAGACTGCAGGAAGTTGTACGCAATAACCGGCATGAAAACATTAAGCTCAAAGTTGCCCTGGCTTGCCGCCATTCCAACCGCTGTGTCGTTTCCAATAACCTGAACTGCAACCATTGTCATAGCTTCGCACTGTGTAGGATTTACTTTTCCAGGCATTATAGAAGAGCCAGGCTCGTTCTCTGGAATATGTATTTCACCAAGACCGTCGCGTGGACCGGATGCAAGCCATCTAACGTCGTTTGCAATCTTCATCAAGTCGGCGGCAAGCGCTTTTAACGCTCCGTGTGCAAAAACAATTTCATCTTTGCTAGTTAAGGCGTGATATTTATTTGGAGCTGTAATGAATTTTTTGCCAGTAAGATTAGAAACTTCTTCCGCGACTTTTACATCAAAACCTTTTGGCGCGTTAAGTCCTGTTCCAACGGCAGTTCCACCAAGCGCCAGCTGCTTTAATTCTGGAAGTGTTAAAGAAAGCATTTCCTTGTCTTTTTCAAGTGAAGTTCTCCAGCCGGAGATTTCCTGACTGAACTGAATAGGAACAGCGTCCTGCAAGTGGGTGCGTCCGCTTTTTACAATTCCTTCATTTGCTTTTTCTAGATTTTTGAATGTGTTTACAAGAATGTCTATTGCAGGAAAAAGCTTGTCTTCAATTTCCACAACAGCCGCTATGTGCATTGCTGTAGGAAAGGTGTCGTTGCTTGACTGGCTCATGTTTATGTCATCGTTAGGGTGGCATAGTTTTTTACCAGCAATCTCGTTGGCCCTGTTTGCAATAACTTCGTTGGCGTTCATGTTTGACTGAGTGCCGCTTCCTGTCTGCCATACAACAAGTGGAAAGTGGTCGTTCAAACTGCCGTTTATAACTTCATCGCAAGCCTTTGAAATAGCCTGGACTTTTTCATTAGTCATCTTCTCAGGCTTCAAGGCGTTGTTTGCAAGGCTCGCAGCTTTCTTTAAATAGCCAAAAGCCTTAGTTATTTCCCTAGGCATAGTTTCAATGCCCACGCCAATCCTAAAATTCTCATGGCTTCTTTCTGTCTGCGCTCCCCAGTACTTGTCTGAAGGAACTTTGACTTCACCCATGGAATCGTGCTCAATTCTAAAGTTTTCCATTTTGGTTTGCTCCAAAAAAAAATTACAGATTACGAATAGGCAATTTACTTAATAAACTGCTATATCAATTTAAATGAGGAATATGCAGATTCTATATAGATAAAAACACTTTGCAAAATATTTACAAAGCCTTTGTTTTTATCTATTTCAAGAGTCTGCATTTAATTAAAATTTGATTTGTCTAATAACGTCTTTAAGACAGTCAGCGCTGTGGCGTAATTTAACAATTTCGTCGTCTGTGATTGGGGCAATAAGGCGGCTCTTTACACCAGTGCGTCCTACAACACATAATGTAGAAAGACAGACATCGCTAATGCCGTACTCTCCGTTCATCATTGAAGAAACTGTAAGAGTTGTATCCATTGCGTTGTCAATGCATTCGCAGATATGTGCTACAGAAACAGCGATTGCATAGAATGTAGCGCCCTTTCTTTCTATAATCTTTCCACCAGATTTGCGTATGTAAGTTTCAACTTCGTCATGAACTAAAGGAGGCACAAGGTCGTCCTTGTCTTCAATAGCTGCCTTGTATTCGTCAATAGGAATAGTCGCAATGTTTGCAAGTGACCACGGTACAAAAGAAGAATCTCCATGTTCGCCAAAAACGTAAGCGTGCACGTTCTGCTGTGCAATTTTATAATACTCTGCAATGCGTGAGCGTAGGCGTGCTGTGTCTAGAATTGTTCCAGAGCCAATAATCTGATTTGCTGGAATGCCAGAAGTTTTGTAGAACTGGTATGTAAGAATGTCGATTGGGTTTGCAACAACAATGTAAATTGCGTTAGGAGCGTTCTTTGTGATTTCTGGAATAATACTCTTTGTGATGTTTACGTTTGTCTGGGCAAGATCAAGACGTGACTGTCCTGGTTTACGAGCAACACCAGAAGTAAGAATTACAATGTTTGAATCCTTAGCGTCTGTGTAAGTGCCTGCGTAAATGTTAACAGGGTCGCAGAAAGGCGTGCCCTGGCGAATGTCAAGCGCTTCTCCAAGAGCCTTTTGTGTGTTGATATCAATCAGAACAATTTCTGATGCAATACCTTTTACCATAAGAGTGTAGGCGATTGTTGAACCTACTGAACCCGCGCCAATAATTGTGATTTTGTTAGCCATAATGTAATTCTCCTTGTACGATTAATACGTACTCCAGCCACTTTGCTTAAGCAAGTCTTTTATAGGGATTTAACCCGTACTGCCACCGGCATCATTTAAATTATATAACTTTATCTCAATTTATGGAATAGATTTATGTGTGAATGGGAAATAAATTGAAAGGGTTGCAAATATTTACGAGCAATGTATTTCTTTTGACAAAATAGAAAATACATAGTTTAATAAAATGAATGAATAAATGTTTAGAACCTGTCTGCCAGCACAAATCAAGCGACCTTGACTACAGCTTCCAATATAAATACGCCTCAGGCTATGCCCACCGGACAGAGAGCGCCGATAATATGTACTACACATACGATGAAAACGGCAGCCTGACCAGCGAGCGCATAGACCGCGAGGCCACACTGGACGAGCTTAGGCACGACGTGGAGCTTTCCGACAATATTTACTCAATGGACTATGGAATAGCGCTTCCAAACCAGCCAGGCGTAGAGACAGCCTCTTATTCAAGAACCTATATATGGAACGAAAGGGGGTTGCTGCGCTCAAGCGTTGAAAACGGGTATGTCGTGAGCTACCGCTACGGAGAGGACGGACAAAGGGCTGTGAAGAGCAGCAGCGCTGGCGAGACCATGTACTTCAACAACATGTGGCAGATGAGCTCTACCGCAATGGGCATGAGGCAGACAAAGCACATATTCATAGGAGGCTCAAGGGTCGCCACAAAGAACAACTGGTGGCACGACGGCGGCACGGAGTATGAGAAGTACAACACATACTGGTACCACGCCGACCATTTAGGGAGCGCGCAGCTTGTCACCGACTGGAGGGGCGAGGAGTACGAGAGAATAGAGTACACGCCTTACGGCGAGCTTTGGGTTGAAAAGGTTAGGCACGGGTTCGAGGGCGTGGCGTACAGGTTCACAGGAAAGGAGATGGACAGCGAGACAGGGCTGTATTACTACGGCGCGCGCTACATGGATCCAAAGTACTCAAGGTGGCTAAGCACGGACCCGGCTCTTGGCGACTACATACCTCAGGCACCTACAGATGACGAGGCAAAGAAGCATAACCAGAGCCTGCCGGGAATGGGTGGCGTGTTTAATACAATAAATTGCGATTTATACCACTACGCGGGGAACAACCCTGTGAAGTATGTGGACCCGGATGGAAATGAAATAGATATTGAAGGTTCTGACACAGAAAAGAAAGCGTTATTGAATATGATTAATTCTTTATCTGAACAAACATATAAAATTGATAATAACAAGTTAGTTAAAGATGGAAATAATAAAAATCAGTATGGATCTATTCAGTATTCAAACGCTGTTAATAATTTGATTGATACAGGTACGACTACAATAAAAATAGGGAATACATACACTGACGAAAATGGTAAAGAAATTCCATTGCCTAAAACAAGAAGTGGAGATGAAATGCCAGGTTATACATATGGTAATATGAATCAGAAAATAATGAACATATCAATAACAAATAAATCATCTAAAATCGATCCAAGAGGAAATGGTTATGCACAAGTAGCAACACCTGCAGAAATACTGATGCATGAAATTGCAGGACACGCAGAACCTATGGTATTTGGAAGAGCAGGTAATGCAGTGACTATTGAAAATTTTATAAGAAGTGAAATTCAAGGTAAGGTTTCTGGTATAACATTTGGATTTAAATATCAGAAACGTATGTCAGATAAAAAACACATTTCTTTTTAATTAATTAGGAGAGTTAGGTGTGAAATATACAATATTTTTACTAGTAATGTTATTTATTCAAATAACATTCGTGGATGCAAAAAAAATAGATTCTAAATGGACTATTGAGAAAACAGATTTTAATTTTCTAGATGATAATCAACAAGAAATTTCTTTTTTGATTAATTATAAAATAACAAACAATGATAAAACACCTGTTTGGTTTTATGATATGGAAAGAAAAAATGATTTTCAATATGAAGAAATTAAATATGAAAAGAACATTATAGAAAAGAAAACCTATATTTTTAAACTCTATGAAAAAAGCAACGGCGGTTGGTATGGTTCTTGGGGATATTCTCCTGTATATCCCGATGCAATCAAGATAAGTTCCAAAGAAACAATAAAAGGAAAAATGAAAATAAAATTTGTTATTGATAAAAAACTAGATGCAAGAAAATTTATCTATTAATTTAATTACATTATTTTTGACTTTGATATTGGACAAGATCTCTCAAAATATAGTTTTTCTGTAGTGAATCAAAATCATTGTGAATATTTTTATGTTCAGTTAGAAATAAGATAAAAATATGAATATTTATAAGTTTTGATTGATTTTCCTAGTCCGCTAAACCGCAGTTTATGCGACTATAAGAATCTACCCTGTAAAAAAAATAAGAACTATGGTAATATTTAACTATGTCAGAAAAGAGATACATGCCAATCGGCATACAGAATTTTGAGGACCTCAGAACAAAAGGTTTTGTCTATGTTGACAAAACAGCCTTTGTATATAAATTAGTCACAGAAGGAAAGCCCTACTTCCTTTCACGACCGCGCCGCTTTGGAAAGAGCCTTCTTCTTTCAACTCTTGAGTCCTATTTTCTAGGCAAGAATGATTTGTTCAAAGGGCTTGCAATAGAGAAGCTTGAGGAGGATGGAGCCAAAAGAGAAGATCGTGACGCATGGCAGGTGTATCCTGTGTTCCACATCGACCTTAATGCAGCGAACTATTCACAGAATGACGGGCTTGATTCCAATCTAGACTCATGCCTTCGCTGTTTTGAGGAAAAGTGGGGAAGAGATGAAAACGACACAACATTTTCAAATAGATTCAAGACATTGATCCGTACAGCACACAAAAAAACAGGAAAGCAGTGCGTGATTCTAGTGGACGAGTACGACAAGCCACTTCTAGAGACACTTGAAAATCCAGAGCTTCAGGAAAAAAACCGCATGGCACTAAAGGCCTTCTTTGGCGTGATAAAGTCAGAGGACGCTCATATCCGTTTTGCATTTTTGACAGGAGTCACAAAGTTCGCGCTGGTGAGCGTGTTCAGCGACTTGAATAATCTTAACGACATAAGCATGGACGAGCAGTACAACGTAATATGCGGCATTTCAGAAACAGAGCTTGTGAAAAATTTCAAGGAAGAGATAAAAGAGCTTGCAAAGAAAAATGATCTTACAGAAAAAGAGTGCCTTGGAAAGCTTCAGCAGACATACGACGGCTACCACTTCTATCAGTTCGCTGAGGGAATGTACAATCCGTTCAGCCTTCTGAATGCGTTCAGCAAAAACGACTTCCGCTACTACTGGTTCCAGACAGGCACTCCAACATTTCTGATAAAAGGAATTGAGAAAAACAACTTTGACATACGGCAGATGGTAGACGGAGTTACAGCCCCTGAGGACGCCTTCTCAGAGTACAGGTACGACTACGGCAGCGTTGAGCCTCTTTTGTACCAGTCAGGCTACCTTACAATAAAGGACTATGACAAGCGTTTCAGAAGCTACACTTTGAAGTTCCCCAACGAGGAAGTAAAGTACGGCTTTTTGTACAACCTTCTTCCTGTGGCGACAAATGTTGAATCAGGAAAGACCGGAACTTATGTTGAAAATTTTGTGAAGGATGTAGAGAAGGGCAATGTTGACTCCTTCATGCAGAGGCTCCAGTCAATCCTCTCAAGCGTCCCTTACAGCGTGTATGGAAACCCGCGGGAAGTGGAAAAGTCAATATTAGTGCAGTCCCTAAATACCCTAAATTTATTCATGCCGCAGTTTTTGCAGCAGCAGCTTTTTCCCTATAAACAGATGGCGGCCAGCCT
>JBAXYY010000042.1:0-17417 GCA_041670585.1 Treponema sp.
CACTGCGTTTTTCATAGATGGCTCTATATGAATGCACTCAAAGTGCAAGCGTGATTGCTTGATTGTATCATTATACTCAACTGCCCTTATAATTCCATACATAATTATAAAAGTGTCGTTTAATGTGAACTGCAGCTTTATTTGCGCATCCTTCAGGCCTTTTCCACCAATTCTTATTAGTGCGCCGTCTTCGCTTATGTCCTCTAAAAGACATTTGTAGCCAGGCTCGTTTTCCACAACATTATAATCAACAACAGCGCTTTTTATTATGTACATGCTAGCGTAAATTTTACACTCGCATCGTACTGACTGCCTTTTCTGCGCGCGAATAAGCTTGTCTGTTTCTTGAATGTAAAGGCATGACTCGCCTTGAAAAATGCCCGCGTTAAAGACAAGAGAATCAAAAACATAGCTTGCGTCACCCTTGCGCCATAAGTAAACGCTTATTTGTTTTCCAACCCACTCATCACCGGAAATTTTTATAAGATTGTCTTGCTTTGGAACTGTAATAACAATTTCATGTCCATTGTTGACTATTTTTGAAAGAAAAACTCCCTGTCCCTTTAATACAATTCTTAACTTCTGGCCTTTTTCCAATGAGCGGGTGTCGTCCAAGCCTTTTTTTTGGTCAGCATCAAGAGCAATGTTTGTCCTAAACTTATATAATTTAGAAAGAAAATTTTGCATTTTAAAAGATTTATCAGACCCTTCTCTTTTTGATTTTGAAATAAGCTGGCTTATACATTTGTTCAATGAAGGCACAGAAGCGAATAAAGAAAGAGGTTCTTCCAAATTAGTCTGCTTGGCTAGCTTCCAAAGCAAATGAATTTCTGAAAATCGAAATTTTTCATCAAGCCCTTTGGAGTAAAAATTTATTTTGTCTTTATAAACAACACAAAGTCTTATTGCCACAAAAATAAGAATTAACGTTGCTCCAATAATTATAAACTGCAAATTGACCTCTAGTTAGAATTACTATATCATAATTCATATGAAAAAACAGTATCTTATAGCTGAATTTGCAACAGTTTTTCTTTTTCTTGTTGTGCCTCCTCTTTTTGTAAGTAACGGAAATTCCTCCTCTAATTCTTTTTCATTTTCAACAGTTATTTTTGCTGAAGCAGTTGTTGCTTTTTTATTGGATTTTCAATTTCATTATCTTAATAAAAATAAAGACGAACATTGTGAAAAAAAAATAATTTCATTTGCAAAATATTCAAGCATATTTTTTATAACATTCGGGAGCCTTGTTTTAGTTTTTGCTTTATTCCAGCTTTTGTCTTTTCTTTTTCCAAAAATAACTGTTGGTTCATTAAGCTCTGTGATTTTGCCATGTGGATTTTATGAATGGTGCGCCTGCGTGTTCATGCTTTTAGTCGGGGCTTATTATGAGGAAGTTGTTTATAGATTTTTTGTGCCTGAAAACCTTTACCTAATTTTTGGAAAATCAAAAAATCAGAAAATTATAATTGAACTAACGGCTATATTGCTTTTTGCTTTTTCTCATATGTATTTAGGATTTATTGCGGTTATAAACGCAGCCATTTGTGGAGCAATTCTACGATTCTGCTTTGTAAAGACAAAATCAGTTTACACAGGTGCGTTTGCTCATTTTTTATACAATCTTGGAATGTACATTCTATTCACTTTTGCATAAGAGATTGCTGCCATTCGACTACGCAACTCACGTCGACAGGCTCGGTGAACACTGCTAATTTTCTTCTATAAGTTTTTCATACGTCCACGCGCTTATTGTGTAGGAATATGAAAGTGATGATATTGCATTTCTTTCTTGATAGCCGCTTGCAACAGAAGAGCTGAATGTTGGAACAACGTAATAGTCATTTGTCGTTTGCTTGTAAATTTTTAAAAGCACTTCCGCTCCGTTACCAAAACTTTTTTTTACAAGTTGAACAGGTTTTTCTGTAATTTCTTTAACTGCTGATATTTGTCCGTGACGCAAAAAGGAGCTGATCTCTGAATTATTTAAACCAGTAACATACTGCGGGTATAAATAAGGGTCGCACCAGAAAGAGCTTTGTGTTGTCATAAAGTTCATTATTGACTGGTCCATTTCATAAACAGATTGGCGAGCAGCGCTTCTTACAGAAACTCTGTTTGTTATAGGGTTTTCTACTCCAAAATAAAGCTGTGAAATATAGCTGCCGTCTTTTCCTTTGAAAATAAGGGTTTTGGCTGTGCTTTCTGTTACAGACAATGACTGCCAGTTCTTTATATTGTCTGATTTTTTATACATCTTAATAATATTTGTAGAACTGCCTATTAAATTTTCAACAGTTGTTTTTGAAACAGGCCATTCTGCCCCGTCTTGCTCTGAAGATTTGCCTGTCCAAAGTGTTCCGTGGTTGCTTAGAAGGATATTTTCGTATTCTATGGATACAGATTTTGTGGTTACAGTTTTATCAATGGGTACAGATCTGTTACCATCTTTTGGTATTCTTATTTCAATTTCGGAAATATTATTTATATATTTTGGATTTACAAGGGCTGTTTCTATTGATTCAACTTTGCTTCCGTTCTTTTTTACAATAATACATACAGCGAAAATTATCACTAATACAAAAAGCAATGCTTGTAAAAAAACAATTGATTTGTCTTTTTTTGATAAGTTATTTTTCATCTTTAAAGTTTATCCTTTTGCTTTTTTTGCAGTTTGAATTGAATTGCTTTCTATAAATAAACACTGTGGCAAAAATTATAATCAATATAAATAATGGTATAGAAATACAAATGAATATTGTTTTAAATTTAAGCCCGCTTAGCTCGTCCTGCGTTGCTTTGTACAATGAAGTTGAAGTGTAGTTTTTATTTTTAAGAGGCAGTATTTGGCCTAAGCCCTCTTCTTCCAAAAGCCTGTCTGTTAAAAAATCAAGGCTTCTGAAGTCGCCGTTGCTTTGTGAAGAATAGCTTAGCATCATTGTGGAAAGCGCGTACTGGTCCGCAAGAACTACGACATCTTTTGCGTTGCCGTAACCTGTTGTGTAGTAGCCTGGAAGTTTTCCTTGCAATGAAAGGCAAACAACTTCTGACTGCTGCTTTTCTTTGTTTTCTGGTGACTGTGGAATTGTGAAAGGATTAGTTTGAAATTTGCCGTCTATTTTTTCAACTTGCCAAGACGCGGGGCTTGTTACTAAAAGTGGTAGAATGTTTGAATCTTCTGTTGAATATGAAATTGCGCATGGCCAGAAAGTTGTCATGCCGTTTAAAGCGTATGTTTGAGGACGCAATACAGGCCATAGCGGATAATTTATGTATTCAGTTCTTGTTTCTTTTGAAGTGTTGCCGCTTGAGTCTGTGTCGCTCACCATTGTGATTCTAAAGTTTGAGATGTCAGCTGTAAGTGTGCTTTTAAAGTTTACGCCCCAGCTTCGTAAGAGCCTGCACACCTTGTCGCTGTTTTCTGCTACAGACCAGTCGCCGTTTATGTCCACTGAATATGGTGTTGCGCATATGAAAGCGCTGCCGTTGTTTAGAATGAATCTTTCCAATGACTCGCTGTCTGACGGTGAAAATTGCGATGTACCCAACACAACTAGCGGAATATTCTGAATATTTTCTAATGGCAAAGACATGACGCTTACTTCAAACCCCTGCGACTCAAGGTACGGCTTTACATAAGTGTAGTCGTTTTCCAAGGAAAGCCCGTTTCCTGCAACTAACTGTACTTTTCGCTTAGTGTTTCTTACAAGGGATGATATTCTGCTTGTTACGTCGTATTCCAAAGTTGATGTGTTCAGCACAAAGTCTATAACTTCTATTTTTTCAATGTAGCTTATTACAACCGCCGAGTACACTGTTGTATACGAAGTGCTGTCTCGTCCTGCAGTCTGTATTTGCTGCGGTGAGATGCCGTAGCTTTGAAGTTTTGATGAAATGTCGGAAAGGGAGTCTTTTTGCTTTGACGTTTTTGAAGACGGGTCAACTTCAGAGAAAGATATTTTTTTATTTTCCGAGCAATATGCTTCTAGAAAGTCCTGGACATCTCGCACTTGTGGATAAAGCTCTTTTAGAGTTTTGCTTAAATAATATGTTACAGAAAGCGGCTCTTCAACTTCTGAAAGCAAAGTTTTGCTGTATTCAGAGACTGTGAACTTTTTTGAGCTTGTAGTGTCTATTCTTTTGTATAACAAGGAATTATCAGCAAATATAAACGATATGACTAAAATTGAAAGAATAAATGACTTTGTAAAAAAGGAGCTTCTTTTGTTTGAAAATGAGAAGTGCTCGCCTCTTTTAAATTCAATTGAAGCTGATGTTAGAAGTGTAAAAAGCAATGAGCTGTCTAAATAAAAAAGAACGTCCCTTGTGTCAACAATGCCCTTTGCGGCGGAGTCAAAATGCCAAGCGTATGAAATTGACTTGCAGAATGATGAGAGAAAAGCCGGCAGCTTTACATAAAGCGGAATGAGATGTGCGCTGTTTGTAACCGCAAGAATTAAAGCCGTTGCAATGAAAGCGCCGCCAGATGACTTTATTACTGTAAATAGAAAAATTGAAATTGACAATGTTGAAGCAAGGTATAGAATTATTCCAAAGTATCCGCAGAGAATTTGAGAAAGGTCAACTCTGCCAAAGAAAGAGACTGCGACAGGAACAACAGCTGTTAATAAAATGACTGCTGACAATACAGCTAGCGAAGAAAGAAGCTTTGAAGCAGGAATGATAATTGAAGCTCCCGGAGTATTAAGCTCGTCATCCTTAAAACCAATTGTTGAAAGCAATGAAGGAATTGCAATTATGCAGATGTATGGAATTGACTGGAAGAAGAGCCGCATGTCTGTGGAGCCTGAAATTGTGAAGAACTGCTGCCCTATAAAAAACTGAACTATGCAGTAGGCCACCATAACAATGGCAATTAAATATGTGAGCGGGCTTATTAGAAATTTATACATGTTTTTTTTGTATAGCGCACAAAGGTTTGATGTATTGCTCATTTTAACGATTCCTTGTTTTTACCTAATGCAGCGCTTGCGCTTTCATTTTCGTCTACAAGTGATAAAAATGCTTCCTCTAGGTT
Source organism: Treponema sp. (assembly GCA_041670585.1). GTDB lineage: Bacteria > Spirochaetota > Spirochaetia > Treponematales > Treponemataceae > Treponema_D. The sequence goes on from JBAXYY010000042.1 coordinate 5,039, forward strand.
TTTTGCATTTGTTTTTGCGACTATTTGATCAGCAGTTCCACTAGAAACTATATCACCATGTGAAATAATGTAGACGTTTTTGCATAGAGAGTTTGCTTCTTCTATATGATGGGTGGAAAGTATGACGGCTTTTTCTTTTGCTAATGTTAAAATAAGTGTTTTCATGTTTGCTATTTGCAACGGGTCAAGTCCGCCTGAAAATTCGTCAAGGATTAGCACTTTTGGATTGTATGACAATGATTTTGCGAAGTTTGTTCTTTGCATAAAGCCTTTTGAAAGCGTGCCTGTTTTTTTATACAAGACTTCTTGAAGCGAGCAATATTCAACGGCCTTCTCTATGTTGTCAAGCGCCTCTTTTTTTTGCAGGTTATGGGATATTGCTGAAAAATAAAGCGTTTCCTTTACTGTTAAATTGAAGTCTAGCATTGGTGCTTCTGGAACAAAGCCTGTGTTCTGCCTTATTTCTATAAAATCACTTGTGGAATGCTCTCCAACTGTTAGACGAACTTCTCCTTCTGTTGGATAATGGTAGCCGCAAAGTGCCTTTAGTATAGTTGTTTTGCCAGCGCCGTTTGGACCTAGAAGGCCTGTTACGCTTCCAGACTCAAAGCTGAGGTTTATATTGCTGCAGGCTTTGACTTGCTTTTTGCCTTTGCCGTAAGTCTTTGAGAAATTTACAAGCTCTTCTTTTACTTTAATCGACATACGGAATGTCAAACCTCATTCTGTCTTTTGTAAGAACTGTGTTTGGAAAAACCTGCTTTGCCTGGGTAAGCAAAAGCTCAAGGTCCTTGTCTGTGTAGCGCGGACTGTAGTGAATAAGGCCCACTTCCTTGACACCTGCGTCTTTTGCAATAGTCGCCGCCTGCCTTGAAGTCATGTGCTTCTTTTCTTTAGCCTGGTCTATGCAGTCGTCTGCGAACATTCCTTCGCAAATTAGAAGGTCGCTGCCTTTTACTTCCTTTGCAATTGTTGGAATGTACAAAGTGTCTGTTACGTAGCTGAACTTTCTGCCGCTGCGCTCTTTTCCAACAACCATTTCTGGCTTTACTTCAACACCATCTGTGTTTGTTACGCTTTCTCCGTGCTGCAGCTTGCCCCAAAGAGGCCCTTTTGGAACTTTTAAGCTTTCCGCTGTTTCTGGATTGAATTCGCCAGGCCTGTTCAGTTCTTCCAAAGTGTAGCCCACGCATGTTTTAGTGTGCTCCAGAGGGAACGCCCTTACGTAAAAGCCGTCGCCTTCATAGCATACGCATGGAGCTTCTATTTCCTTAACAATAATTGGATAGTTGATGTACATGTCAAGGACACGTCTGCTTGTTTCTATATATTCAGCGATTTTTGGAGGGCCGTAGATGTACAATGGCTCTGTCCTGTCTACTTGCGAAGAAAGCATTAGTATGCCAGGAAGCCCTGTTACATGGTCCGCGTGTGTGTGGGAGACAAAAATGGCGTTTATTTTTTTCCATTTAAGGTTTAGGCGTTTTAGTGAAACCTGAGTGCCTTCTCCGCCGTCAAATAAAAACAAGTCGCCCTCGCGCCTTAGCAAAACCGATGTTAAATGTCTGTAAGGTAGCGGCATCATTCCTCCGCATCCTAAAACAAAAGCTTCCATATTCATGGCGGTAACTCTACTGTAATTTGCAGTTTCTTTCAACGATATTAGGTAATAAAATTTTGTTCTACTTGTATTGAGTTTGAGAATTGATTATAATAAAAAAGTTATTTAAATTACAGTTTTTGGAGATTCAAACAGGAGAAAATATGAAAGGAATAATTTTAGCAGGCGGTTCTGGAACAAGGCTCTATCCTATTACAAAGGCTGTTTCTAAGCAGATTCTGCCGCTTTACGACAAGCCAATGGTCTACTACCCATTAAGCGTTCTTATGCTTGCGGGCATTCGTGACGTTCTGATTATTTCAACTCCACGCGACATTTCTCTTTTTAAGGAACTGTTTGGCGACGGCTCATGGCTTGGAATGAAGTTTGAGTACGCTGTTCAAGACAAACCTCGCGGACTTGCAGACGCGTTTATTGTTGGTAAGAAATTCATTGGTAAAGAAACAGTTGCACTTGTTCTTGGAGACAATATTTTCTACGGACAGTCATTCACTCAGACTTTAAAGAGTGCGGCTGACAAAGTTAACACTAAAGGCGGCGCTGTTGTGTTCGGCTACTATGTAAAAGATCCTACAGCTTACGGTGTTGTTCAGTTTGACAATAACGGAAAGGCACTGGGCATTGAAGAAAAGCCCAAGGAGCCAAAGTCTAACTACGCTGTTCCTGGCCTTTATTTCTATGACAATTCAGTTGTAAAAATCGCAGAGACAGTAAAGCCTTCTGCTCGCGGTGAAATTGAGATTACCGCTGTTAACAACGCGTATCTTGAAGAAGAAAAGCTTAATGTTGAGCTTTTGGGACGCGGCATGGCTTGGCTTGACACCGGCACTTATGACGGTCTTCTTGAAGCGAGCAACTTTATTGCCACAATCCAGAAAAGGCAGGGAATGTATGTTAGCTGCATAGAAGAAATTGCTTATAGAAACAAATGGATTTCAAAAGATGAGCTTTTAACTCTTGCGGCTGGCTACAAAACAGAATACGGCGCTTACTTGAAGTTCATTGCTGAATCAAAATAAATGAAAAAAGTTGATTAATAAAGCTTTTGTTTTTTTATCAACTTAAATAATTGTATATAATACATGGAGATATAAAATGCCTTTTGAATTTAAGAAATGCCCTATTGAAGGTCTTTATGAAATACAGCCTAAAGTCTTTGGAGACAAGCGCGGATATTTCTTTGAAGTGTACAGTGAGAAGGATTTTAACGCTGCGGGGCTAAACATGGTGTTCGTTCAGGACAACCAGTCTGCAAGCACAAAGGGAGTTCTTAGAGGGCTTCACTTCCAGACAAAGCACCCTCAGGGGAAATTAGTGCGCGCGGTTGAAGGAAAAGTCTACGATGTTGCGGTCGATTTAAGAAAAGGGTCCGCTACATTTGGAAAATATTACGGTGTTGTTTTAGACAGTGAAAAGCAGAATGAGTTTTATATTCCAAAAGGATTCGCGCACGGTTTTTATGTTCTTACAGAAAGCGCTGTTTTTGCGTACAAGTGCACTGACTTTTACCACCCAGAAGATGACGCGGGACTTATGTGGAATGATCCAAGGATTGGCATAAAATGGGAAGAAGTTGCTCCTGGCTTAAAGCCAAATCTTTCTGAAAAAGACACAAAGCACCCTAACTTTGACGCAAACAAAGATTACTTTGACATTAACGGGAAATTTATTATTTAATAGAAACACGAGGTTAAAAAAATGATTTGGCTTATTGGCTGTAAAGGAATGTTGGGCTCAGAAATTGCTCATCAGATGACAGAGAATAACATTGCTTGGATTGGAACAGACAGGGACGTTGACATTACAAATCAAGACGCGCTTGATAATTTTGCACAGTCACACGACACTTCCGCGAACAGAACAGGCTTTACCGCAAGCAGCGGAACTGTTCCTGGAAAAATCAACTGGATCATAAACTGCTCAGCCTACACTGATGTTAACAAGGCGGAAAGCGACGCTGAACTTGCAAAAAAGTTGAATGAAGACGGACCTAGAAACATTGCACGCACTGCCCGCCATGTTGGAGCAAAACTTATTCATATTTCAACCGACTACGTATTTGACGGAACCTCAAACACACCTTACACAGAGGACATGGAAAAACAGCCTCTTGGTGTCTACGGAGTTACAAAGGCAGCAGGAGAAGACGCAGTTCAAAAGGAAATGACACAGTATTATATTTTAAGAACTGCTTGGCTCTACGGCTTTGACGGACATAATTTTGTCTACACAATGACAAAGGCAATGGACACCCATGAAAGCGTAAAAGTTGTTGAAGATCAGAAGGGAACTCCAACTTGCGCTGTAGACTTGGCTGCTGTCATATTAAAAATAATTGTAACATCAACTTATGCGCACGGGCTTTTTGGAAAGAACAGCGCCATACCTTATGGCATTTACCAATGCACTGATTTAGGAGAAACAAACTGGTACTTGTTCACTAAGAAAATATACGAACTTGGTAAAAAATATGGAAAAATCACACAGGACTGCACTGTAAATCCTTGCACTACAGAAGAATACCCAACCCCTGCAAAGAGGCCAGCCTACTCTGTTTTAAGCAAAGATAAAATACAAAAAGCTTTAAGAATAAAACTTCCTCAGTGGGAAGAAAGCCTTGAAAAGTTTATGAAATCAGAAAGGTTTGAAATTAGATAGACAATTTTATATTGAAAGGAATTGATGAATTATTTGGAGGAATATCAATGGGAAAACGTAAGCTTCACAACATAATGGTAACTGGCGGCTGCGGCTTCATTGGCTGCAACTTCATTCACTATCTTTTTGGACTGAGCGCTACCGGTGAAAAGGCATTCATGGACTCAGGCTTTACTGGTAACGTTGTGAATGTTGACTGCCTAACTTACGCAGGAAACGCAGAAAGTTTAAAGGATGTGGAAAAGCAGTTCGGCGGAAAAAGATATTTCTTTGAAAAAGTGGACATATGCAACAGGCCGGAAATTGAGCGTATTATGAAGCAGTATGACATAGACACTGTTATTCATTTTGCGGCAGAAAGCCATGTTGACCGTTCAATCTTAGGACCAGAAGCATTTGTAAAGACAAATATCATGGGCACATACACATTGCTTGACGTTGCAAGAAAATATTGGAATGTTTCTTTAGACAACCCTCGTGATGATGTTTTGTTCCACCACATTTCTACAGACGAAGTTTACGGCTCGCTTGGCGCAACTGGCTACTTTACAGAAGAAACTAAGTACGACCCACGCTCACCTTATTCCGCTAGCAAGGCTTCTAGCGACCACCTTGTAATGGCTTACTACCACACTTACGGCTTGCCTATTACACTTTCCAACTGCACTAACAACTACGGGCCTTTCCAGTTCCCAGAAAAACTTCTTCCACTGATGATTCTAAATATGACAGAAGGAAAAAATCTTCCTGTGTATGGAGAAGGCAAAAACATACGCGACTGGATTTATGTAGAGGACCACAACCGCGCTGTATGGCAGATTGTGAATGACGGCCGCACTGGTGAAAAATACAACATTGGCGGAGAAAACGAATGGCAGAACGTTCAGCTTTTGGAAAAACTTATTGAGCTTACTTCAAAAGAGGCAGGGCTTGATAAAACAAAGGTTGAAGGAACAATTGTCCACGTAAAAGACAGACCTGGACACGACGCACGCTATGCAATTGACTGCTCTAAAATTAAGAAAGAACTTAATTGGGAAAGAAAGATGACATTTGAGGAAGGCCTTTTGCTTACAGTAAAATGGTACCTTTTACATTCTGAGTGGATTAAGCATATTCAGTCCGGCGAGTATATGAAGTGGATTGACGCTAACTACGCGGGACGGAAGTAACTCTTTTTACAATTGAAATAATGAAGGACATTCTGACTTGTTTGGTTGGAGTGTCCTTTTTTTTGAATAAGGGGCATCTCTAAAAGCTGAAGTTTTTAGAGGCTCCCATATAAACTAAATAAAAGTATAAGAAATTGAAAGCAAATTTTTATCAAGAATTCCAACTGAATCATTCATGCAAATGATTGTTCCATTTCCAACTTCCATATTATTTACTGTGCTTAAACATTGAAAAGAAGAGGCATCGCTTTTCTTTGGATTAGTGCTTTTCTTAATTTCAACAGGATACAACGTTCCGTTGTTTTCAATCACAATATCAATTTCTTTTTTATCCCTATCTCTGTAAAAATAAATAGGTGGTTCAAGTCCGCAGTTAGTGTAACTTTTTACAATTTCAGAAACAACAAATGTCTCAAATATAGCGCCTGCCATTGCTCCAAACTCAAGAACTTCACTTGATGTCCATTTTGTAAGCCAGCAGACAAGCCCTGTGTCTAGAAAATATAGCTTTGGTGTTTTTACTACTCTTTTTTCTACATTTGTTGAGTAAGGCTTTAGCAAATAAACAAGCCCTGATGTAATTAAAATAGAAAGCCATTTTTTTGCAGTAGGTTCGCTTATTCCTGTTTCTTTTGCCAAATCAGCATAATTTAAAAGCTGTCCTGTTCTGCTTGCGGCTATTGTAATGAATTGAATAAATTGCAGCTCATCACCAATTTGAGTTAGATTTCTAACATCTCTTTCAATATATGTTTTTATATATGAAGCATAAAATGAACTCCATTTATTTTTTTTGGAAACAACGGCAGGAAAAGAACCTTCTTGAATTATTCTCCACACGTCTTTTGCAGTACATTTTTTTGATGACGTAATTCTATTCTTTATAAAATCTTCATTTGGAAGAAAAGGTTTTGAAAAATTATCATTTAGCATTTCCCGTAATGAAATACCGTTAAGCTCTAGTATTCCAATTCTTCCAGCAAGGCTTTCTGAAACATTTTTCATTAGATTGAATTTTTGACTTCCTGTTAGAAAATATAAGCCTGGTTTATTTTGCCTATCAACTTGAACCTTAATGCTTCTGAATAAATTTGGAACATATTGAACTTCATCTAAAATAACAGGAGGTGTGTTCATTTCAAGAAATAGTTTTGGATCATTGATTGCTGACTCCATTTTATCTATTTCATCAAAGGTTATATATGGCAATGACTTTTTTTCATTTTTTAAAAGTGTTGACTTCCCTACTTGCCTTGCACCTGTTACTAATACAACAGGAAAAGATTCTGACATTTCATTTAATATTTTTTCTGCTTGACGTTTTATATAATCCATTAAAAACCTCTTGTTCGGATAATCTAAATTCTAACTTTAGATTATCCGAGATATTTTAAACAGTCAAGATAGTCCTGGAGTAACTATTTTTATTATGAAAAACAACCGTTGTTGCCAAAAAAGCATATATTCAATAAACTGTTGTAATGAAATTTTTAAAAAAATCAGCGATTCTTTTACTCTCTCTTACAATTGCAACTTCCGCATTATTCGCAAAGGAAACGCTTAAATCTACAGAAGAAGAATACTACGACTTTCTTTCACTGACTGGAAATGTAATACGCCCGACCCTTGGCTACAGGACATTGAGCGACTCTGAGTGGAGCTTTGTTGAATCAACTGAAACTGTTACAAATGAAGACGGAACAACTTCTAAAAAAACAACTACAACTTTTGACAGCAGCATGAATGTTTGGAAGAACAACAATCTTGGAAATAAATATTTAATATCTGGCAACGAAAATCTTAAGTGGAAAATATACGGGCCTTCTTGGTACAACAGCTACAACACAGCCGCCCCTTATGGACAGAACGATGGAGCGCTTTGGCAAGGAGTTGGTTACAACACTTCTTTTACTTTTGGAGCTAGGTTTGAGGCGTATGGATTGGAGCTTACGGTGAAGCCGGTGGTTTGCTTTTCTCAGAATGCGGAGTTTGAGTATATTACACCAAATTATTCAGGTACTACATATGCTGGAAAAGCAGATACTTATGGTTATTATGGTGTTCAATATATTGATGCTCCTCAAAGATTTGGAAATGAGCCTTTTTTTACTTTTGACTGGGGCGATACAGAAATACGCTATACTTGGAATACTTTAACGGCAGGATTTGGGACACAGGCAATATGGTTAGGTCCAGCACAATTAAATCCTATTATTTCATCAAACAACGCTACAAGCTATCCTAAAGTGGATATAGGTTTAAGAAAAACATCTTTGTATATGCCATGGTTTGGTTGGTATTTGGGAGATGTTGAATTTAGAGGATGGTGGGGATATTTAAGTGAATCAGAGTATTTTGATAATGACGATTCAAATGACCACAACTTGATTACAGGATTTTCAGCAGCATGGGCACCGCCTTATCTTACAGGACTAACACTTGGAATTAACAGGACAATGCTTTCAAAGTGGAATAATATGTCTTCATATACATTGTTTGGAATTTATGATGCGTTTAATTTGACATCTGGTGGTGGAGATTCAAGCGATCAAAGAATTTCATTTACTGCGGACTGGACTTGCACAAAAGCTGGACTTGATCTTTATGTTGAATGGGCAAGAAATGATTTTAGTCCAAACCTTGATTATTTAATAAGGTATCCATTTCATACACAGGGCTGGACTTTGGGATTAAGAAAGGCCTCAACTTTTACAAAAAAAATTAGAGGATGCCTAAATTTTGAAATAACAAATTTGGAATGTTCTTCAGATTACGACAGGTTGATTGGTTGGTACACTACTTTTTATTCTCATGGAATTATTACACAGGGGTATACTAATGGCGGACAATGGCTTGGTGCAGGAATTGGCACTGGAGGAAACAGCCAGTATTTAGGTTACACATTATACTTTCCAAAAGGCTCTGCTAATATTTTTGTTCAAAGAAGAAATCCTGACTTGGACTACACAATGTATATTGACAGCAGAAAATATTCTGAAAATTATAGTAATGGAATATGGTCGGCAGAAGGAAATATACGTACTATTGTTGATTTTGGTATAGGAGGAACTTACTGGCTCTTTCCTTCATTACAAGTAGGTAGCACAATTGTTTTTGAAGATGAGCATAATCCTTTAAATGTTTCTACAACAGAAGGCAATGGAGCTTCTTCTATACATAGGTATAATTTTGCAATAGAGTTATCAGTTAAGTATAATTTTTAAATAGGGGATTTATGTCACAAAAATCACTTAAAAAAAATGCTTTATTAAATATAATTCGTTCAGTTTCTTCTATTATTTTTCCTTTAATAACTTTTCCTTACGCTTCTAGAATTTTGCTTCCAGAAGGAATTGGTAAAGTAAATTTTGCAAATTCAATTATTTCCTATTTTAGTATAATAGCAGGATTAGGCATAGGAACTTATGCGACAAGGGAAGCTGCAAAAAGACGAGATAACAGAGATGAGCTTTCGAAATTTGTTAAGGAAATCACTGTAATACACATATTTTCAACTATAATTTCTTATGCACTTTTCTTAGTTGCTTTTTTTCTTGTTCCTAAATTTCAGAACTATAAATCACTGCTTTTACTTTCAAGCCTCACAATAATTTTATCAACTATAGATGTTGGTTGGTTATATAGCGCAGAAGAAGAATTTGAATATACAACATTTAGAACTGTACTTTTTCAAATAATAGGTTTAATTATTTTATTTATGTTTGTAAAAACAAAAGATGACTACTTGCAATATATGTTTTTAAATGTATTTTGTAGTGCTGGCTCAAATATATTAAATTTTTGTCATTCAAGAAAATATATTTCATGGAAAAAACATTTTAATCTTCAAATTAAAAAACATCTAAAACCAATCTTTCTTTTTTTTAGTATGTCGCTAGTTTCAAGTGTTTACACTTTGCTTGATACCTCGATGCTAGGATTTATTTCAAATAATTCAGAGGTTGGATACTATTCAGCTGCAACAAAACTTGTAAAAATTGTTCTTACCCTAATTACAGCATTAACAGAAGTACTCTTGCCAAGACTTTCTTATTATTATCAAACTGGAAAGAAAAAAGAATTATTGGATTTGTTTAATAAATCCTTTAGTTATACCACAATTTTATCAATACCATGTATGACAGGATTAATTCTTTTAAGTAAACCTTTAATTTTATTATTAAGTGGAGAATCTTATCTACCTGCGGTTTTTCCAATGAGAATAATCACGCCTATTTTATTTTTTATTTCATTAAGCAATCTTATAGGTATTCAATTATTTGCACCTATAGGAAAAGAAAAAATTACTTTTCAATCTGTTATTATAGGAGCTATAGTTAATTTTTCATTAAATTCATTTTTAATTCCTAAATACAACGCAATAGGAGCTGCAATTGCAACTATCATTGCAGAAACTTCTGTAACAATTTATCAAATTATAAGAGCAAGAAAATACATATATATAAAAAAACAAATAATTTCGATTTTAAAAAGTATTGTATCTTGCATTGTAATGTCTGTAGGCGTATTAGCAATATGCTATTTTATAAAAAATATATTATTGCAAGTATGTCTTTCTATAATTGCAGGTGTAATTATTTATGCACTAATGATAATATTATTAAAGAATGAAGTTGCAATTGAACTATTAAAAAATTTAAAAGCAAAAGTTTTTGATAAAAAGGTTTATGATGAAATATGATTATTTAATAGTAGGTTCTGGTCTTTACGGATCAACCTTTGCTTATCTTGCCAATAAAGCAGGAAAGAAATGCCTTGTTATAGACAAACGTCCTCAGCTTGGTGGAAATATCTACTGCAAAGATGTAGATGGCATTCATGTACATCAATACGGTGCACATATATTCCACTCAAGCAACAAGCAGGTTTGGGACTTTGTAAACTCTTTTGTTCCATTCAATCGTTACACTAATAGCCCAGTTGCAAATTACAAAGGTAAACTTTACAACCTTCCCTTCAACATGAACACATTCTATCAAATGTGGGGAGTAACCACTCCTGAACAAGCTGCTGCAAAAATTGAAGAGCAAAAAAAAGAAGCAATTGAAAGCATAAAGAAAGAAGGCAGAACAGAACCAAAAAATCTTGAAGAGCAGGCTTTGTGTCTAGTTGGAAAAGATATTTATGAAAAACTAATCAAAGGCTATACAGAAAAACAATGGGGAAGAAAATGCACAGAGCTTCCATCATTCATTATAAAAAGGTTGCCTGTACGTTTTACATTTGACAATAATTACTTCAATGACTTGTACCAGGGTATTCCAATTGGTGGATATAATAAGTTAACAGAAGGTCTTTTAAAAGGAATTGAAACAAAGACAAACATTGACTTCTTTGCTGATAGAAAACATTGGGAATCTGTTGCAGACAAAATTGTTTTTACAGGGAAAATAGACGAATTCTACAATTACAAATTTGGAAAGCTTGAATACAGAACAGTTGAATTTGAAACAGAGGAACTTGATGTTCAGAACTACCAAGGCAACGCTGTTATAAACTATACAGCGGCAGAAGTTCCTTACACACGTATAATTGAGCATAAGCATTTTGAGCCAGAAAACCCAGCTTTTTCAAACAAAAAAACTGTAGTTTCAAAAGAATACTCTTCTGAATGGAAGGAGGGTTCGACTCCATTCTACCCTGTTAACGATGAGAAAAATTCAGAGCTTTACAAAAAATACAAAGCATTAGTTGACAAAGAAGAAAATGTAATATTTGGCGGCCGACTTGCTGAATACAAATATTATGATATGGATGATATAATTGCTGAGGTTTTAATAAAATATGAAAAATAAAAAAACGATTGATCCTTCAGAAATAAAAATACTTGTTTGCTGCCATAAAAAATGTGAACTGCCACCAAACCCTGATGGAATATTTTTACCTATACAAGTTGGAGCTGCAATTTCTGATGTTGATTTAGGAATACAGAGAGATGATCAAGTAAATGGACAGCCTTGTGATAACATAAGTGATAAAAATAAAAGTTACTGCGAGTTAACAGCATTGTATTGGGCTTGGAAAAACATAAAGAAAATCTATCCCAATATAAAATATATTGGGCTTAACCATTATAGACGATTTTTTGACTTTGAAAGAATTACACATTGTGATTATATAACAGAAAATGAAAATGAAATTTCTAAGTATCATTTTAATTCTGAAAAATTATGTAATATATTATCTCAATATAAATTTATTGCTCCTAAGAAAAAGACCTATCCATATACAATAGGAATTCATTATTGCAATAGCCATATTTCAGAAGATTATGAAATATTAAAAAAAACTTTGATTAATTTATTTCCAGAATATGAACGTTCGTTTCATTATGTTTTTGAAATTAACAATAAAATTTCATTTTATAATATGTTTATTTGCTCTTATGAAGATTTTTGCAGTTATTGTGAATGGCTTTTTGCAATTCTTTTTGAAGTTGAAAAAAAATGTGATATTTCAAATTACAATCAACTACAGGGTAGAATATTTGGATATATGGCTGAAAGATTACTCAATGTATATATTTTTCATAACAAATTTAAACTTAAATACTATCCTGTTGTTTGGTATTTAAAAACTAAAGAAAAAACTATAAGTATATGGAAATATGTTATACATAATATAAAAAATAATATTTCTAATCATTTTCTTTACTTGGCATGTGTAGATTCTGTTAAACAATATTTTGCTGATTTTATAAAATATCATTTAAGATTTTCAGACAAGACAATTAATAAATTAAAAAAAATATTTAAATAGGTTTTATACACTAATTTCATATTTTATAAACGTAACCGTCAATTAATTCCCCCATTTACAATTTTCTACGAATGGAGAAATTTTAATATTCCAGGGAAGTAAAGCTGCAAAGTCATCATTGGTTTTTACAGAAGGCACACGCTCAAAC
>JBAXYY010000043.1:0-17232 GCA_041670585.1 Treponema sp.
TCGTCCAGCTTGTTTAACTTTTCCAGCAAGTCATTCTGCAAGTTTTTGCCTTCGCGTACTCTGTCTTCTATAAATTTATTGTACACTTCTGTAAACACAGGCTGTATTTTTTTCCAATACTCTTCAACATCGTAGTCGTTTGTTACATTTAAAACGCCGGGCTGTGAAATAATAAGGCTAAGAGGAACGTCTTCATTTTTCATTCCAAGACTTTCTGCAATTTTAGATATTGCATTTTTATATTGAAGGGCGGCATTTGTGTCTGGTGTAATTACAGCGGAAGATGATGTGTCATGCACACGCACTGTTACGTCAACCTTGCCCCTTACAACTCTTTCTGCAACAAGCGCCCGTATTTTATTTTCTATCTGATTTAGAAATGGCGGAATGTTTACTCTTAAGTCTAAGAAGCGCGAGTTCACAGACTTTATCTCTACGCTTATTTGAGTTTCTTCAACAATTGTTTCCTTGTAGCCGTAGCCTGTCATGCTGTTCATTTTATTTTCCTTATATTCGATAAAAATATTCTTTTTTACTTTATAAAATTATATGTTAAATTCTATATTCACAAAACATTCACAAAACGACGCTGCTCAGCTGTCAGTAGTTTGGGGCCTGCCTCGGCTCTGGCAATAATGACGGGCTGAACAGGGCGAGAGTGGCACCCTAACTGCTGACAACTGAGCATCTATAATTAGTAACTAATATTTATAAAAATCAAAGAATATCTTTTTCTCATTCTTTATTTTCCTAGTTTGTCCATAATCAACTTGCCTACCTTCCAGTTGTCGCCGGCGCCCATTGTTACAAAAAGGTAGCCTTCTGGATACTTTGCGCCGCTTGGCTCTGAAAGCTCTTTTAATCCTACTTCAGCCGCCTCTTCAAAGCCGTCGCAGTATTTTACATTGCTGTGGTATTTCATTGTATGCTCGGCTAATATTTTTCCTGTGACATTTGCGGCACTTGGGTCTTCCCTTGCGCTTGCATATATTTTATTCAATATGACTTCATCCGCGGAAGAAAATGACTGTGCAAAATCTTCAAGCAACGCCTGTGTTCTTGTGTAAGTGTGGCTCATAAAATCAATTATAATTTTTCTGCCTTTGTAGAATTCCTTGTAGCCAGCAAGTGTTGTTTTTATTGCTGTAGGGTGATGGCCGTAGTCGTCTATGAAAATCACATCTTGACCGGATGGAGTCTTCCTTTCACCAACAACTTCGCTTCTTCTTTTTCCGCCTGTGAATTTTAAGAGAGCTGACTTTATTTTATCAATGCAATCAGCGGGATTTTTTTTATCAGTTTTTAAAAGCTCTGAGCATAATGCTATTGCGGCTGTCGCGTTTCTTACAAGGTGCTTTCCTGGAACTTTTAAGCAGCACTCGCCTACTTCATTTACGTTAAAGTATTGCTTGCCGTTTTCTACTTTTCCAAAAGAAAGTTTGTAGCTGCCAGTCGCATTTTCGCCGTATGGAACAAGCTCTATGTCTGGCCGTTTTTCTTTTGCAATGTTGGCAGTTTCAACAGCGCCTTTGTCGTCCGCGCAATAAATAAGCTGGCCGTTTTTTGGAAGCTTGCAGATGTAGTCAACAAAAGCGTTTCTTATGTCAGCGTATGTTGGGTAGTAGTCCTCATGGTCGCTTTCTACGCTTGTAAGAATTATCTTCTGAGGGCAGAACGCCATAAAGTGCCTTTGGTATTCGCAAGTTTCTGCAACAAAATAATTGTGCCCTGACTTTTTGCAAGAAGGAGATGTCATTGTGCAAGAGTCGCCAAAAGATGTGATTATGCTGCCTGCCAGCACCTGTGCAGGAAAATCTAGCTCCTCTAGAATTGTTCCTACAAGACCTGTTGTTGTTGTTTTTCCATGAACACCGCAAACTCCAGAACTGTACGCTGTTGCAGAAACTGCGCCTAGCGCTTCGCTGTAGAGCATCATTGGTTTGTTCTGTTTTTTTGCCTCAATTAAATCTGGATTCTTTTCAGGGCTGTATGCGCTTGAGTAGATTACATACTGAACTTCTTTTGTAATGTTTGTTCCACTAAAAGGAAGAGCATGGATGTTAAGCTTGTCCAATATTTCATCAGTGTAGAACCTTTCTGAAACATCGCTGCCTGTGATTTTAGCGCCTCTTGCGTGTAAAATTTCAACAAGGGCAACCATGCCGGTTCCTTTGATTCCAACAAAATGTATATGTACGTCTTTTAAATTCTTTGGGAGATTTCCTGTTTGATTATTCATAAAGCGTATTTTATATCAAACATAAAGAATTATCAATTGAGCATTTTATGCAATAAATCTGCTGAATATTACGCCTGTAAGTCTACTTGCGTGTCCATCTGAAGATAAATCTGGTCGGCTAGTCCAAAGTTTGCGTTCTTTGTTAGCTCTTCTGCGTAGTTGTCGTAAAGCATGTCTTCATAAGTATTTTGAGCGTAGTCGTTTTCTTCGCCATTAAGGTTGCTCTTTTGAATTGTTTTTCTCATTGAAGAAAGCATTTCCTTTACAAAGTAGTTTTCTAATTCCAAAGCCTGCTCGTAAAGTTTGCTTGTTTTGTCTATAGTCTTTTGCTTGCCTTTGCCATTTGAGCTGTTAGCGGCGGCTCCTACAGGTTTTGCGTGCTTGTCTGCTTCTGAAGTGTACAATCCGCTAAAGCCCTGTGTGTAGTCGCCTTTCAAGCGTCCTGTGCTTATTTGAGAGGAAGAGACATTTGACACTGTGGCAGAATCTTCTTTTTCTGACATTTCTTTTACCAATGACATGAATTTGTTCTGGTCAGCTTTGTAATTTGTTGCTTCAATTGAAGCTGTTCCTGATGTCAATGAGTTTACAGAATCTGTTCTTGTCAATCCACTTACTGTCATTTATCTTATCCTCTTATTTAGCTTATTTATCTCTTTAAGTTCACAGCAGTTTGAAGCATATTGTCGCTTGTTGTAATTGCCTTGCTGTTGAACTCGTATGCCCTTTGAGCGACAATCATCTGCACCATTTCATTCACTACAGAAACATTGCTCATTTCAAGGAACTTGTGCTTTGTAACGCCCATGCCGTCAAAGCCAGGCCGTCCTGCTATAGCCTCGCCTGAAGCGTTTGTTGTTTTATATAAGTTGTCACCAGAGTTTTCAAGACCTACTGAGTTTGGAAACCGGTAAAGCTCAATCTGCCCTACTTCCACAGGGGTTGGATTTCCGTTCACTTTTACATTCACACGTCCGTCGTCAGAAATTGCAAGTGTCTCTAGCTGGAATCCTTCTGGCATTATGATTTCCGGCTCTACCCTAAGGCCGTTTGAAGTAACAAGCTGGCCTGTCATATCTACTTTAAAAGAACCGTCGCGTGTGTAAGCCCAGCTTCCGTCGTACTGCTGAACTTTGAAAAAACCGTCGCCTACAATTGCAACATCAGTGTCCACGCCTGTAGCCTGAAGAGAGCCTTGTGACATTACGCGCTGAGTGGCACCGACTTTTACACCACTGCCCATTTGAAGTCCAACAGGAGTAACAGTGTCTTCTGTGGCAGGAGTTCCAGCAAGCTTAACATTCTGATACATCAAATCTTCAAACTCCGCCCTGTGCTGCTTAAAGCCAGTTGTGTTTACGTTTGAAAGGTTGTTAGAAATAGCATCAATACTTGCCTGCTGTCCGTTCATTCCTGTTGCTGCTGTCCAAAGACTTCTTACCATTTTATGTTCTCCTAATTCTTCTTCAATTGATAATTGCTGTTTGCAATCACACAAAGTTCACTTCTACTAGCTCAGTGAATTAACGAGCCACTGCAACTTTTGTCCAAAGCGTGCTCATCATGCTGTCTTCACTTTGAATTGACTTTTGGTTTGCTTCGTAAGCCCTGTTCACTTCTATCATTTGCACCATCTCGTTCACAACATTTACGTTGCTTGCTTCAGTGTAGTTCTGCAAAAACTTAGGGCGCTCTTTTCCTTCTGCAATGTGGGCCTCGCCTGAAATATCATTTGTGTTCCAAAGGCTTTCTCCCATTTTCTTTAGGTAGCGCTCGTTGTTAAAGCGGACAACTTTTATTCTATCAACTAATTTATTTTCCTTTGTATAAACCATGCCGTCTTCATTCACATGGAATTTGTCGTCTTCCAAAGTTATAGGGCCGTTTTCTCCAAGCACCGGGTAGCCGTCTTTTGTCTCTAGAATCTTTTCCTTTCCTAAAATAAAGTTGCCGTTTCTTGTGTAGCGCTCGCCTTCTGGTGTCTGTACTGCAAAAAATCCTTTGCCGCTTAAAGCAAGGTCTGTGCTTGTGTCTGTTGATTTAAATGAGCCTTGGTCAAAGTCAGTGTAAAGCTCGTTTGTCTCTACCCCAAGCCCTAGCTTTCCAATAATAGGGGCCGCATCCGCCGAGCCAAAAGGAGTTTTGTAAACACCGTCAGCTTCTGTTCTGCGCAAGAGAAGCTCGCTGAAGCTTTTGCTAACAGCTATGTCTTTTTTATAGCCAGTTGTGTCTACGTTCGCAAGATTGTTAGAAATTGCGTCAAGCCTGTTCTGCTGTGCGTTCATTCCGCTTGCACCAATGTACCAGCCTCTAATCATATAAACCTCTATCGTTACTAAATAAAGAATGCTCTTTTAAATTATCGGCATGTGAATAAAGGGGTTTAGCGTTTTTATGAAGAAAGAACTGTAAATCTTTTTTATAATTTATGGGAGCCTCTAAAAACTTCATCTTTTAGAGCAAACTTTGAAAATGCAATGTTCTAAATCGCGCTATTATTGCGACTAAAAACTCGCAGGCATCTCTGATAAATCATTAAAACATTTTTTTTAGAAATGCCTTTATTTTATAAAGAAAATAATTTTGAAATTATTACAAAATACTATATTTTTTGCAATTCTTATGATATAATAATTATGTAATTAAAAAATCTTAAAGAGGGCAAGTTTTTAATGTATAAAAATACCAAAATATTTTTCCCGTTTCTTTTTTTATTTATTTTTTTTAAGAATTCATTTTGCTTTTCACAGAAAATTTTTATTCAAGAGAACATTTCATCTCCTATTGAACTTACTTTAACTCAAGAAGAAAAAGATTTTATATCGGCACATAAAACATTAAAGGTTGTGTGTGATCCTGCTTGGCCTCCTTTTGAATATTACAACAACTCTCAAAACATACCTCAATACTCTGGTGTTGTAATATCAATTTTAAAGACAATAGGCGAAGAGCTTGGAATACAATTTGAATTTTTGCCAACAGAAGATTATTACGAAAGCAAAAAGCTAATAGAATTGGGAAGAGCTGATATAATAACGGGATACACATCAAGACTTACAGATATTGCAGGTCTTCTGTATTCAGACGGTTTGTACACAATTCCGTTTGTCCTTTTATCAATGACAGGAAAAGAGCCGTCTGTTGGTGACACAATTGCACTTCCTCAAATAACAGACAAAGAATTTCAGGAAATTATAAAAATCTACCCCGCTTCAAAATATCAATATAAATTTTTTAACGATCCACAAGAAACTTTAAAGCAAATAAAAAAAGGTAAATATAAATACGCTTTTCTAAATGAATTTGAAATCAATGATTACAAAGGAATATCAAATTATCAAATATTTTATCAAAATGTTAATTATGTTCAAAAAATAGCAATTTCCTCAGCTTTAGGGCAGACTGCAGTTTCTTGTATAAACAAAGCATATCATTCTATTTCAACAGAAAAATTCAACTCAATAATATACTCTTGCCTTTTGGAAAGAGAATTTTTGCTGAAGGAAAAACAATCAAGCACAAAGGCAAATAAACTGCTTTTAGCTTATCTTATAATTTTTACAATAATTTTATCGTTATCAGCAGGTGGAATAATTCTTATTACCAATAAGAAAAGAAATCATGCTATAGATTACGATGAAAATACTGGTATGCCAACTTACTCTAAATTCAAGCACGATGTAAGGCTTAAACTTAGAAAAGCAAAGCCAAACGAATATATGATTCTATCTTTAGACATTAACAACTTTAGCTATATAAATGACAGCTACGGCTTTAACATTGGCAACGCACTTCTTATAGAAATAAGCCAACACTTACTAAACGTATGCACCTCAAACAATGAACTAATATGTAAATTTTACGCTGATAATTTTATAATTTTTGCTAAAAAACCAAAGGATAAAAATGAAATTGAAAATATTGTTTCAAAGCTAACAGATGTTTCAGATCACGTAAGAAAACTTCTTCCTGAACAATATGTCCTTCAGTTCAGCTGCGGCATCTATTATATTTCAGAGCCCTTTGTTGATTTGAACATTATGATCGACAAAGCAAACATTGCCCGTAAGCTTAATAAAGACTCTTTTTCTTCAATAAAGTTTGTAGAATATACAAAAGAAATGAATGAAGAAAGTGAACTAAAGCAGTCAATCACACTTTCCATGAACAAGGCAATTGAAAATGGAGAGTTTGAAGTTTACTACCAGCCAAAGTTCTGGTTCAACGATATTCAAGTTGTCGGAGCAGAGGCACTTATTAGATGGAACAATCCAGAAAAAGGACTTCTTCTTCCTGGAAAATTTATTCCTCTTTTTGAGAGCAATGGATTTATTCAAAAAATAGACTTATTTGTCTTTGAGGAAGTTTGTAAATTTATTGATTCTTGGAACAAATCTTGCAAAGATGGAAAGTCGCCTCACCCTATTACAATCTCTTTTAACCTTTCTAGATTTCATTTGTACAATTCAAATTTAATTTCTGAGCTTGTTAACATTGTTTCTAAATATAAAATTGAACCATGCAAAATTGAAGTGGAGCTTACAGAAACAGTTATGTTCGATGACCAAAAACATTTAGTTTCCGCAATGAATGACTTAAAGAACGCGGGCTTTTCTATTTCAATTGATGATTTTGGCTCTGGCTACTCTTCGCTTAATCTTTTAAAAGATATGCCGGCAGATGTACTAAAACTTGACAAAGAGTTTTTATCCTCCGCTACAGACAATGAAAGGGAAAGCATAATAATCAATTCTGTTATTAACATGGCAAAAAATCTTAAACTTGTTACAGTTGCAGAAGGTGTAGAAACAAAGCAGCAATCTGATTTACTAAAGAACATGGGCTGTGACATTGTTCAGGGATTTCTTTATTCAAGGCCTATACAGAAAACCCAGTTCAGGCTTTTGCTTGAGCACAGCTTTTTCTAATTTTGATGCAACTTTTTAACTTTCTGTTGCAAAAACATCAAATGGGATTTATAATTATTTTTATAAAAATGGACTTAATGGAGGAAGATTTCATAATATGAATGATGAAAAAAAACAAGAGCCACGCGTTCTAGCTATAATTCTAGGCGGCGGCAAGGGTACAAGGTTGTATCCTTTAACAAAGGAGCGCTCAAAGCCGGCAGTTCCTTTTGGTGGAAAATATAGGATTGTTGATATTCCAATTTCTAACTGCATAAACAGCGGTTATAAGAAAATCTATCTTTTAACACAGTTCAACTCTGCTTCCTTGCACCTTCACATTACAAATGCATACCAGTTCGACCGCTTTAGCAGAGGCTTTGTCGAGATTCTTGCGGCAGAGCAGACGCTTGAGCACAGCGGCTGGTATGAAGGAACAGCAGACGCGGTTCGCAAAAATTTTATTCACTTTAAAGTTCAGCACCCTACACACTACATAATTCTTTCTGGCGACCAGCTTTACCGCATGGATTTAAAGAAATATATGGACGAGCATATAGCGTCTGGAGCGGACATTACAATTGCAACAACAGCTGTAAACAGGCATGACGCTAGCGGCTTTGGCATTATGAAAATTGATGACAAGCAGAAAATCACAGCTTTTATGGAAAAACCAGCAAAGGACATGAATATTGACGACTGGAAGATTCCTTCAAAAGCACGTGGAGATTTGCCTGCTGAAAAAGAATACCTTGCTTCTATGGGCATTTACATTTTTAATGCAGATACTATGGAAGAAATGCTCAACAATGACTTCAACGATTTTGGAAAAGAAATCATTCCTATGGCAATCAAGACAAAAAAGGTCAACAGCTACATTTACAACGGCTACTGGGAAGACATTGGTACAATAAAATCTTTCTACGACGCAACAATAGACTTGACTACTCCAATGCCACAGTTCAACTTCTATGACGAAGACGAGCCAATCTACACGCACATGAGAAACCTTCCACCAAGCAAAATCAATCATGCAGACATGACTGCAACTCTTGCCAGCGAAGGATGTGTAATCACCAACTCAAGAATACAACATTCAGTAATTGGCGTACGCTCAATAATTAACGAAGGCTGCGATTTGGACGGTGTAATAATCATGGGAGCTGACTTCTATGAAAATGACGGCACAAAGGCAGAGAACAAGGCCAAAGGAATACCAAATGTTGGCATTGGAAAAAACTGCAAAATCTCCAAAGCTATTATTGACAAAAACGCACATATAGGCGATAATTGCTGTATAAACGTAAGTGGCAAGAAGTATGAAGACGGAGACCACGGCACGTTCTACAGTGCGGACGGAATAATTGTTATAAGAAAGTTTGCTGTTATTCCACCGGGAACTGTTATTTAATGAATGCAAAGGGTAAATAAAATTACCTAGCAGTAGCTGTATAGCCTCTGGTTATGCAGCTTATATATTAAGGCGCAGGATTTCTTTTGAGTGTGTTTCTTTACAACACGTAAGCTCTTTAGAAACTGCGCTTTTAAATTTTAAAGGCAGCTTCTACATTCTAAAGTTTGTAAAAGGCAAAATTAAATTTAGTTTTTATCGAGTTAAAAATTCTGTGATTGATTTGTACGCTTCAACAACCTGCATTGTCTTGTCCGTTGCGACTTTCTGTAGAATTGGATTGTCGCCCTGCCTGTCTGGGTGGTAGTACTTTAGCTTTTCCTTGTATGCTTTTTTTACATCTTCCAAAGTGGCGCTTACTGTAATTCCCAAGAGCCTGTACTGGCGCTCTAGCTCTGGAGTTAGCCTTTTGTAAATTACCCTGCGGTGTTTTGAAGAAGTTTCCTGAGTTTTGCTTCCTTCCGCACTTTTATTTTTTTTCTGTTCAGAATTTACTTTTTCTTTTGGGCTTTCTGTTTTAGTTTTATCTTTAGCTTCATTGTTTTCTTGTTTGCTTTTTGAGGAAGCATCATCATCTAAGTTCACTTTTTTTTCAGAGATGTTTCCGTCTTTGTCTATGTGGACAAACTTTATTCCACCGGACTCTAGAGTTTCATTTAGTAAATCTCCAAGCCTGTCATACATGGTCGGCACTGTCTGTTGTCTCCATGCCCCAGTCGGCTAATTTTCTTTGAAGGGTTTTTCTTCCTATGCCTAGAATATCAGCGGTTTTGCTTTTGTTGTTTTTGTTTGAAGCAAGGTTCTGCTGAATAATCATTTTTTCAGCGTCGTCCAAAGTTGTTCCTACAGGAATAGAAATTGAGTCGCCGCTTGTGCTTTGAGAAATGTTTGGAGGCAGGTCTTCTACTGTTATCTCATTCTTGCTGCACAACACCACCGCGCTTTCCATGCAGTTTCTTAGCTCACGTATGTTTCCTGGCCAGTCGTATTTGTACATCATTGACTTTGCCCTGTTGTCAAGGCCTGTTATGTGCTTGTTGTTTTCCTTATTGAATTCATCTAGGAAAGATGCAATTAAAAGCGGTATGTCTTCTTTTCTTTCACGTAGAGGCGGAACTTGAATATGTATTACATTCAGCCTGTAGTACAAGTCTTCGCGGAAGTTGCCCTTCTTAACTTCCTCTTCCAAGTTTTTGTTTGTCGCGGCAACTACACGGACATCTACTTCTATTGTCTGCTCGCCGCCTACACGCTCAAACTTATGCTCCTGCAAAACACGTAGGATTTTTATCTGCACATTCTGATTTATTTCGCCAATTTCATCTAGGAATATTGTGCCGCCGTGCGCAAGTTCAAAACGGCCCTTCTGCAGCTTGTCGGCTCCTGTAAACGCGCCTTTTTCGTGTCCGAACAGCTCGCTTTCAAGAAGAGTTTCGCTTAAAGCCGCGCAGTGCACTTTTATAAAGCTGTTGTTTTTTCTTGGAGAAAGATTGTGTATTGCGTCCGCAACAAGCTCTTTGCCTACACCGCTTTCACCTGTTATTAAAACGGTCGCCTTGCTGTCCGCAACTTTTTTTACAAGCTCTTCCACTTTTAGCATTTCTGAAGACTTGCCAATCATTCTGCCAAAAACAGCATTGCCCTCTAGCTCGGCCTGAAGCTGCTGGTGCTGCAAGCTAAGCTCCCTGTTCTGCAAAGCACGTTTTACAATCATGCCAAGCTGGTCAAGGTTTAGCGGCTTTGTTAAAAAGTCATATGCTCCGTGCCTCATTGCGTCAACCGCGCTGTCTATGCTGCCGTGCCCTGTTAAAATAATTACAGGTATGCCCGGAGTTTCTGATGTTACTTTTTTAAGAACTTCCTCACCGCTTACGCCTGGCATTCTTAAGTCCGTAATAACCAAGTCAATGTCGCCCTTTTCTATAAGAGCAAGGCCTTCTGCGCCGTCCCCTGCTGTCTTTACGTTGTAGCCGTCCATTTCAAAATTAGCCGCAAGGCCTTCGCGTATATTTTTTTCATCATCGATTATTAGAAGTGTAAATTTCATTTTTTATGCTCCTTGCTTTTTGGAGTGCTTTTTCCACCGCATTCGATTTTATAAGAAATGCTTGTGTCTGGAAGAAGCTTTGTCTTTGTCTGCGGAACAGGAATCATAATTGTAAAAACAGTTCCGTGCCCCTGAACAGATTTAACATCAATATCGCCACGAAATTCCTTTATGATTTTATAGACCATTGTAAGCCCTAAGCCTGTGCCGGTTGCCTTTGTAGTGTAGTACGGCTCGAATATTCTAGAAGAAGTTTTTTCGTCCATACCGCAGCCGTTGTCTGTAACGTACAAATAATACTTGTCGTTCTTTACAACTGACTCAATTATAAATTCACCCTGAGTGCTGTTCAACGAAGAGTCGCTTTTTTTTGCGCCATCTGCATAATCTTCTTTTTGAACAGGAAATCTTATTAGTATTGCGGCCAGCGCGTTCTGTGCAAGATTGATAATCACTTCGCGGAATAGCTTTTCATCAATTAAAAGAAGCGGGCATTCCTTGCAAAGGTTGAGCTTTATTTTTACATTGTCATTTTCAAATTCTGCTTTTATAAAATTAGCAAATTTATTCACAAGCTCGTTTGGATCAGTCAAAACCATTTGCGCTTGAACAGGGCGGACTGCGAACAAAAAGTCTATTACTATTTTATTTAAGTTGTCTATTTCCTCATTTATAACATCAAGATAATTTTCCATGAACTTCATGTCTGGAAGAAGCCCGTCGCCTTCGCGTGATTTTTTTACGGCCTTCTGCAGAAGCTGAATGTGAATGCTTATTGCCCCAAGTGGATTTTTTATTTCATGAGCGACAGATGCGGCAAGATTTGTAAGGCTTGCAAGGCTTTCCATTCTATGAAGAAGAACTTCCTGAGTCCTCTTTTCTGTAATGTCGTCTATTGTAATAATTGAGCCAAGAACTTCTGTGTTAAAAGCGTCGCTGTTTTCTACCTGAAGCTTCTGAACAAGGGGCAGAACTGTAATTGTTATAAAGCGAACTTTGTCTTCATTTGTACAAAGCGAAAATTCCTGGCTTACATTTGTCTTGTCTTCCTTAGCGCATTTTTGCAAGAACTTTGAGATTCTTTCATCGTCAATCAAAGACCATACAGGCTCGTCTGAGTGGGCTTCGTTTGGCCTTACTTTGAACGGCAAATATCTTTCCGCAGATTTGTTTGTCTGCAGAAGTTTGCATTCCTTGTCCACAATTATAAGGCCGTCAGAAAGGCTTTCTAGAATTGAGTCATAAGTGTCGTTTTCTACATTTATGGCATCTATAATTTGCTCCACCTGTTCAGGCGCAAGTTTGGAAATTTTCTGTGATACACGTTTTACAAAATCTTTCATATTTATGCCTGCTCAAATTTTATTGTAGAAAAAATCTTGTTGTTCTGATGATTCACCATCAAAAGATTTCTTGCCAATTCCTCAAGCGCCGCAGCCGGGTTCTGATTGTAAACAGTGACATTGTTATAAGATTTTCTTAGCATTTCCAAAAGCTGTGATGAAGATTCAGCGCCCGCAGCTGTTTTATTTAAAGAAGACTGTGCATTTATAATGTCCTGAATGAAAAGACGGAACAATGTCCGTGGGTCAAATCCACCGCAGCCTTTTACTATTGAAGGTATGTTTGGAATGTGCCCTTCTGAAATTGACTTGAAATAAATTACAGCGTACTGCTTTATAATCTCAGGCTTTACAGGAAGATATTTTTGAAGAAAAGCGTCTATAGACTCTGGCTTTTTTTCACCAGGATTTGGCATATAATGGAACACCCTGTCAATAACTTCCTGCTGCTGTTCTGTTGTTCTTTCAAAGAATGAATATGTTCTAACACGCGAAAGAATTGTTGGAAGAAGCGCTCCACGCCTAACTGTTGTCAATATGAACTGGGTGTCACGCGGCGGCTCCTCAAGTATTTTTAACAGTGCGTTTCTTGCGCTGTCTGCCATGCGGTCGGCATTTTCTATAATTATAATTCTCTTGCCTTCTGTTGCGGCCAAATGTGCCCATGAAGAAAGATTTCTTATTTGCAAAACAGGCAGCGCGTCGTATAAAAAAGAGTCCTCTAGCTTTGATGCGTTCTTTTCAACATCATCAAGTATTTTCTGAAGCTCGTCACCGTCTGGCAGTGCTCTAGAAGGGTCCAGCTGCTCCAAGCTGTCGTTTATTGACTCAACAAGAGGTGAAAATTTATCCAGCTTGGGGTCGTCTTCCCAAAGAAGCGGATTGAACCTTGAAGTAAGTTTTCTTACCGCCCTTAAATACAAGTACCTTGAAGCCTCTAGATGATTTGTGTTGTTCGCGTTTTGAAAAAGAAGAGTGTTCCTAGCGGCGGCAATTTCCAAGGAACGGTCGCCCGGCCCTAGAAGAAGCACATTTGAGCTGACAAGAGCCTTTTGCTTTTGACAAGATGAGCATTTGCAACTCCAGTCGCCTTTTACTGAACCATTGCAAGAAAGCACCCTTGCTATTTCCAAAGCGCAAGTTAATTTACCAGAGGCGGCAGGACCTGACAAAAGTATAGAGCCTGGCAAAGTTCCATGAGCTATGTCGTCAGATAAAAGAGAAGATGCACTTTGAAATAAAACATTGTCAAACATATTTCTTTGCCTTATAAATATTTTACATTATTAAAAGCAATTTGATTTAAGGCCGTCATATTGGAAAGAGAGTCCACTGGAGTTGCAATAATGCCTTTCAACATATTGTAGAAAAAGCTGTCATTAAGAAGCTTTGAAACATCAAACCAAGTCTGAGCCGCAATAAGAATCAAAATTACTGCTACAAAAGCAAGCCCTTCCACAACTCCAAAGAAAAATCCAAGAGTTTTGTCCAGCCCGTTGAAAATTTCCCCGTCAAAAATATTTCCAACAATCTGCCTAATAATCATCATGATTAAATATACAACAAGAAAAATCAAAAGAAAAGAAAGTACAATGGAGACAGCTTCAACATGTATGTATTTTGCAATATAAGGATTTAGCTTTTTGTAAAAAAGAACAGCAATCCATATTCCAAGAACAAGCGCGCCTTTGCCGAACACTTCCTTTATAAAGCCCTTGCTTGCGCAGATAATTGAAAGCAACAGGATTATTGCAATAAAAATAATGTCTAAAAATGTAAATGTCATTTGTCAACTCCGTCTAAAATAGTTTTTGCAATAATATAAGCAGGCTTTTCTTTTGGAAGAATCTTTTCACAATTTAAGGAAAGCTCCTTTCTTTTATTTTCATCAAGAAGCATTTCAAGTGATTTTTGTAAATTTTCAGAGTTTGCTTTTTCACCTGCAAGAACTAGAGCGGCATTTCTTTTTTCAAAATAAAGCGCATTGTCAACCTGGTCGCCCCTTGTTCCAGAGCCGCACAATGGAATTAAGACAAGCGGCTTTTTGCACACAGCGCATTCCCAAAGCGAGTTTGCGCCTGCCCTGGAAAGCACAATGTCAGACGCTTGAATTACAGACACCATCTCCTTGTAAATAAAGTCGTATGGCTTATAAGAAGAGTCGCCGCTTTTCATAACAGCAGGATTCTCTTCTGCAAATGCTTTTCCTGTCTGATGAACAACAATAAATCTTTCTTTAAGCCATTGCAGGTTTTCTACAACAAGATTGTTTATTTGGCGCGCCCCAGAACTGCCGCCTAATACTAGCAAGACAGGCTTGTGTTCTTTTGTAGACAAGTCAAGGAACTTTCTTCCTTCAACAGCCGAGTCCACATAAAAAGCAGGCCTGATTGGGTTGCCTGTGACAATGCATTTCTTTTGCAAACTTTCACTAAAATATTTTTTTGTGTCCTCGTATGAAATTAGAATGTTCTTTGCATTTTTACTGTTGAGCCTTGTTGCAAGCCCTGGAGTAAAGTCACACTCATGAGTGTAATATGGAATGCAAAGAAGCTTTGCCGCCTTGCAAGGAGGAACGCTTACAAACCCGCCTTTTGAAAATACAACATCAGGATTTATTTTTTTTAGCAACTGTACTGCCTTGAAAAATCCGCCTATGATTCTGAACAAGTCTGTAATATTTTGCAAAGAAAAATATCTTCTTAGTTTGCCGCATGGTATTCCGTAGAACTGTTTTATTGAGCCGCCGGTTCTTTCCAAGCATTTTTCTATTATTGAATAGTCCATTCCACGGCTTGAGCCAATCCAGTAAATGTCAACAGCAATATTTCTTTCTTTTGCAATTGCTTTTATTTCATCAGCTACTGCAATTCCTGGATATATATGTCCGCCTGTGCCGCCGCCCGTTAGCACAATGCGTATTATTTTTTCCCCTTTTTTCATTTTACGCCTTTTTTGGAACTGTTTCCATTAGTTTTATAATATCTTGCTTCTTAAATAAACTAGCATAATCACGTGCGCTCATTCCTAGGCTGTCTTTAACATCTGGATTTGCTCCGTTATTTAAAAGAAGCTCCACTATATTCAAATTGCCGTTTCCTACTGCTAAGACAATCAAAGGTTGACCGTCAAGACTAATAAAGTTTAAGTTCGCACCTTTTTCAACAAGATATTTTGTTGTGCTGTAATCCTTTCGCCAAACAGCATCCATTACAGCGGAATATCCTCTGTCTAAAGAAATTGAATCAATATTTGCTCCATTTTCCACAAGCCATTTTACTTTATTAAGACATTTGTTTCTTGCAGCAACACAAAGCAAGGGCGTTCCATCTGAAGTTTTAGCATTTACCAGCATGCCCGCATCCAAGAAGAGCTGGCATTTTTCAGTGTCGTCTTTTGAAATAAACAACGCAAAAGAATCACCTGTAAAAGGTATGCCTAAAGTGAATAATTGAATCAACGCTGACTTCTGCTTGTCAATTTGCTCATATTCTTTGAAATTTTTATCTATAAATGAAAGCATATCTTCAACAGAAGAAAAAGAATTTAACAATGCCTTTGAGCTTGAGTTTAATGTCTCATAACGCTTTAAATAATTTCCACCAGTGTAGATAAAAGTACGCAGCCCTTTTCCTGACAAAGCTCCCATTATGAACACGTAGTCGCTTAAATTAGTCATTTTAGCACTGTCCAAGACAATGCAATGTGTTGTCTGCATAATATGCTTTATATCATCATAAAGCTCATCTTTTGGAATGCCGTCATATATAAAGATTTCGTATGGAGTATTATTTCTTTCCTCTAGGAATTCTTCAACTTTAATCAAATTTTCATCTTTAACATCTGGAGCAATTACTAACCAATTCATATTTTTATTATACAAGAAAGAATGAAGTTTAACAAGGAATTAAAGCAAAATAGAATTATAGAATAAAAAAGCTCTGCCTACAAAAGACAGAGCTTAAATTTGCCAGCGGTCAGAGTCGAACTGACGACATAAGGATTTTCAGTCCTCCGCTCTACCAACTGAGCTACACCGGCAAAAGATGTTGATATAATATTCAAAACTTATGTTTGTGTCAATATCATTTTAACGAAAAAACCGAAAAATTTCTTTACCTTGTGTTTTATTCATTTCTGCGTTATTGTTTATGTATAACAAAATATTTAGAGTTGATTATTGGAAATTCAACTTTTTTTATTATTATTGGAGGTCTTATGAAACTTAGAAAATTTTTAATCACCGCTATAGCAGTGAGCACCATTTCAGTTTGCACGGTTTTTGCAGTATCACTTGATTCTGACACTAAAGAAAGCATTTCTACAGGATTGAATGATTTTGCGACCGAGCTTCTTGTTGTAATTCCAGAAGCATCTACACAGCAGAATGTATGGTCAGATGCCTATATTGGAAAAGTGTTTCCTTCATTTCCACCGCACTTAGGTGGAGGCTTGACAATTGGCGGAACACAGCTTGATATGACAGGCTTTAGCAAAGCTGCTAATTCACTTGTTTCTGGATATAATTCTGTTGCAACAACATTAACAGAAACTGCAGAAGGTCTTGTCCTTGATTCTTCTAAATTCTCTATGCCTAACATGGATTTCACAATTCCAGACTCTTTCTTTATGCCAACACTTTCTGCTGATGTAAGAATTGGCGGTCTTTTTCTACCATTTGATATTGGCATTTGCGGCATGATGACAAACCCTTCTTTATTCAGCGTTGACTTGTCTAACCCTTCAAGCATTCTCAATGCGTCCAGCCCTATGAACTTTAGCTTGTTCGGCTTTGACGGCTCATTCAGCTACCTTGCTTTAGGCGCAGACATTCGTTATGCAGTTCTAGAGGGCAACCTTGTTCTTCCAAAGATTTCTGTTGGAGGCGGCTATTATTACACAAAAGGTGGATTTGACGTTTCTTCTTCATCAGATACAACAATAAGCGATAATGTTGTTCAATCTACAAAAGCAAAAATGGATATGACATTTGAAACACAAGTAATGTTTGTACAGGCTGAAGTTTCAAAAAACTTTGCTGTAGCTACAGTATTTGGCGGCGCAAGAGGTCTTCTTTCTAAATCTACAAACAGCTGGGCATGGAACTACTCTACTTCAAACAACGACTCTACTTTAGCAAGTCTTTCTGATTCTTCAAGCGATGAAGGAACAGTTTCTTCTGGCAATGGAATAAGCGATGTTTATGGCGAAGACGGAAAGTGGGACTTTTCTGCAATTCAGCCACAGCTTTTCGCTGGAGCAAGCTTTAACTTCTTAGTGTTCCA
>JBAXYY010000044.1:0-17166 GCA_041670585.1 Treponema sp.
AAGCGCTATTGGAGTAGTGACAGACTTAGACAAAAGCGAGTTGCGAATTACTTCTTCAAGATTAAATAATTTACAAAGCCCGTATACTACAGCGACGCAAGTTGCAGCACCTGTAATTGAAGCGACTATTATTGGCAAAATATTTTTCTTTAGCACTTCACGCTTATTGTAAATGTTCAAAGCAAGAATTGCTGTTGCAGGTCCAAGCCACATAGAAAGAAGCTCTCCGCCTTTTTTATATTCAGAGTAAGACACATGGCAAAGTTCAAGAACCGCTATTGAAATAATTGTAGCAATTAAAAGTGGATTTACAATTGCGTAAGGAAATTTCTTGTGAAGAAGAATGCCAACTTCGTAAGAAAAAACGCTCAAAATTACAGCGAAGAATATTCCATGAAATAAAGTGTTGTATAAAGTTTGCAATATAGAATTCATTTTTTACCTTCTTCGTTCTTTTTTTTAGAATCATCTGACTCTGTTTTACAAATATTTTTTCTACATGAGATTTTCTTTTGAATAAAAATTGTAAGCTCCGCCGAATATCCTGCGACAGCAAATGTGGCAAGCAAAGAAACAATGCTGATGAAAATAATTTGAAGAGCCACTGGTTTTATTAAATCAAAATGCTCCATTATGCTAACGTTTGGCGGTATAAAAAAGAAAGCCATGTTTGTAGAAAGCCAGTTTCCAGTTTCTTTTAAAGACGAGGGCTTAACAATCTTTGAAAAAAGAAGCAGCAGCAAGATAATCATAGCAAGAATGCTCCCTGGAAAAGTGAATGGCAGCACTGCTGAAATCATATCGCCTAAAATGCAAATGGCAAAAATTAGCGCCAACTGTAATAATATTTTCATGATGATGTATTATAATGAATTGTAAATCATTGTTCCAATAAAATATCATGGAAATTCCCTATTACGAAATTTGATTTTCAAAAGTATTATAGCTGTATGGTCAAAACGTGGAAGAAAATAATTCTTGGATGTTTTATTTTACTGCAATTGTTTTTGTTGATTTTCTCTTTGCGTGTTTTTATTCCGCAGAATGAGTTGTATTATTCAAACGCATACTTGTGTTTAGTCTTTATTGTTGCGTTGTTTTTTTGCACTGTTACAGCTCTTACAAATAATAAGTATTATCAAATAGAATATTATTTAAAAGATAGAAATCTTGAACGTAACGAAACTCTTTTCCTTTATGAATTTATGAATGAAATGCGAGAATGTTATTCTTATGAAGATTTTTATTCAGTGATTGAAGAAATAATTGAAGTAAAAGCAAACTGTTCAGTGCTTTATATGAATTGTAAAAAGAATTCAGTTTTATATCATAGCCCTAACAGAATTGCTTCTTTTGCTAAAGGAATAGAGACAATTGAAAACAACTATCCACTTTCTTGGGCGGAAGGATTTTTTTATATTAGTTCAGATTTAAGCATGACAAGTTCTGCTTCAAATGCAAGAGGTTTTTTCTTTTCATATAAAGAATTTCATTTTTTTGTTTTTTGCAACTACACACATCTTTTTAAAGAAGAAATATTCAGCCAGCTGTTTGAAGAATTTTGTCGTTTTCAAAACAGAATGGAAACAATGAACCAGTTAACAGAAATGATGCGGGTCTCTCACCAGTGGAATCATCTTGTTGATATTCAAAAATTTTATATGGAAAAGTCGTTGCCGAAATTAACAAATTTAGACATGTCATTTCATTATAAGTTTGATGTTGACAATAACGGTACATTTTTTAAAGTGCAAAATCTTTCTGAGTCTAAAACATTTGTTTTATTTGGAGAGGCTTTTACAAAAGGTTTGACATCGGTTCTGATTTCTTCTCTTATTTTAAATATAAATGAAATTATTAGATCAAAGACAAATCTTCTAAATGTCTTAGAGCAAATAAATAAAGCCCTTGATGATTCTAATTTTGAAAATAAAAACACAGCTTTGTTCTTGGGAATAATTGACAGTGTGCAGCACATTATAAATTATATAAATATAGGTATTCAATGTGCTGAAATATTTGATTATGAAAAAAGAAATGTATACAATTTACATTCATCTTTTAATTTTATAAATAAAAATATTTGCAAAACTGTAATGCCTGTAGCCGTTAAATTTGAACAAAAAAATGTTTTGTTTTTAAGTTCAAATGTAAATTCAAATAAGGAACTTATAGGAACTGCTTTTTCTAATTCAAATGAGACTTCTAAAAAAATGATTGAAAATACAGCTCATTATTTTGAGAAAAAATTTGCAAGTAAAATTGAACTTACTTTGCTTTCAATAAAATCATAAAAAAGGTAAATCAAATGACATATATAGTATTGCATGTAATTATAGCGGAATTACTTTTGGTTTATATTTCAAATATTGCAAACCCTATAAAAAACAGATGGCTTTCTTATAGACCTGAAAATAAAGTTTTTTTTATTGTAACAAATGTAGCATTTCTTTTTCTTACGCTTCTGTTCAAATTATATGTACAAAATTATCTTTTAAGTTTTTTTGTTAGAACAACACTTCTGCTGTGTGCATTGTCTATGATTTATATAAGCATTTATTTTTTACAGTTTGCGGGCTGTGTAAAAAGATTTGGTTCTGTAATTATTAAAATAATTTTTACATTGCTTGGATTTTATTTTTTATTCCTTATGATAAAAGATATTCACTTTACAGACGCAAAAGAATTTATTGTTAATTCATTGCCGTTGTTCCTTAATAATAAAAAGTTTGAAAAATTAACAGGCTTTATTTTTGTCATTTTACTTTATGCAGTAGTTGTTCCTTTTATTTCTTCTTTAGTTATGATTACAACGCTTTTAGTAAAAAAACAATTCACGCTTTTAAAACAAGCTTTTCTTATTTCATTAACATTATTTATTTCTTGGAGCGGGCTTTTTTTAGCTATTTATTTTGTTAATTCTATTTCTCCACAGACTTCAATAATTACTTTTATAATGGCAGTAGGATTGCAAACTCTTGTTATTAGAAGAATATCTCGCTCTGATATAAATGCAATGAGCTTTGTTTTATTTCTTGGAAACGTTGCGCAGTATGTAGTGCCAGGAATTTTATTTGCGCTTATTTATTTGAAAATGATTCCATTGAGTGAAACAAATAGTTTCGTCTTTTTACTTTTGTTGTCTGTAATAGTTATTTTATTTTTAATAATTACAAACTACACAGGTGAATTTATTATTTCTAGAAGAAGATTAGCAAATCTTAAAAAAGATAAAGTGTTTGAAGAAGAATTGGAATCTCTTTCATACTCTGAAACAAAAGAAAAAATAGTTTCAAATTTTTTAAAAATTTTAAATAAAAAAATGAAAACATCTTCTCTTCTGTTGTTTGTAAACAATAGTGACGAAAAATTAACAGAGATATTTGACTCTTCAAAATCTGAAGAAAGCAATGTTCTAAGTTTTCCATTTAGTAACAAAATGGAGGCGCTTCTTCTTAGAAAAAATAAAACTGTATTTAGAAAATCAGAATTGGAATCAACTGTTGTTTTTGAAGATTACAAAAAAGAATTAAAGAATTTTTTTGAAAAAACACATTCTGGTGCTTTTTTAATTATGACAAATAAAAAACAGGTTACATCTATTCTTTTCCTAGGCGCTAAGACAGATAATGGAAAGTACAATCGCTATGAAGCAAGAATAATTGCTAAATTATATTCATACTTTTTTGTTTTTACATATTATCTAATAAATGTTGCTCCAAAAAAATCAATGGCTGTAGTTGAAAATGACAAAATTGCTTCTGAAGAAATTTCCTTTTCTGTTACAAATGATAAAGATGCATTTGCAATAGAAAACTATGATTTTGGCTCTTTTGCAAAACAAGCTTCAATTTCAAGTGGAGACTTGCTTGATGTAATAAAAATAAACAAAACCCATGTGTTGTATATTATAGGAAATATCAGCGGCAGAGGATTGAATGTAAATATTTTTGGATTGCTTTTAAAATCTGCAGTAAGAAATTTTCTTTATTCAGCAGGCGATTTTAAACAGCTTGTTATAAAAGTAAATGATTATATTTACAATAACTTCCCTCATGGTATGTTTTTTAGCGGAATGTTTGCAATTGCAGACTTTACCAATGATGATTTTTATTATGTGAACTGCGGTATTCCTTCAATAAATGTTTTGTCAAATGATATAAATAAAATCATTGAAGTAAAAGGCTCTGGTAGAGTTCTTGGATTTATGAAAAACATAGAAAAACTTATTTCTGTTAAGAAAGTTCATCTTAAAAAAAATGACATTGTCCTGACATATACTTCAGGAATTCTAGAAAACCAAAATATGGATAATCCATTGCTTAGACAAGACAGAATACAATCTCTTCTTTTGGCAAACACCACTTACTCCGCTGAAAGAATATGCCGTTTTATTTATGATGATTTTGCAAAGACAGAAGATATTGACAATGATGTTACAATAATGGTGTTGAAAAGATTTTAAATTTAAGCTATATTTTGTTCACTTTGGGGATATAGCTCAGTTGGTAGAGCATTTGGTTCGCAATCAAAGGGTCACCGGTCCGACTCCGGCTATCTCCATAAATACTTATTTTTTTAGAAGAGGCTTTCTGGAAACAGAAGGCTTTTTTTATTTCTTCAGATGATAATATAAGTTGATAGGTCTTGTTCTGCTTTAGTTCTACAAGTTAGCCCGCCATGGAGCCATTGCCGAAGGCAAGTGCGAAGCACCGGAGCGCAAGCGGAGTGGCGGAACGGCGGTTTGGAACAAAGAAGCTGCTCCAAAAAATTATTAAAAAAATTTGCCTTATAGCAGAAAATTTTGTATCTTATAAAGTAAAGCAAATATTGCTGGAATAGTTGATATTCCGGCTTTTTATAGGAGTTTTAAAAAAATGGCTAAACAATTAATTTACAATGAAGATGCACGCAAAAAGATGCTTAGCGGCGTTGAGCAGATTGCACGTGCTGTAAAAGTTACACTTGGTCCTTGCGGCCGTCTTGTTATGCTTGACAAGAAATATGGCGCACCTACTATTACTAAGGACGGTGTTAGTGTTGCTAAGGAAGTAGAGCTAAAGGATCCATTTGAAAATATGGGCGCTCAGCTTGTTAAGGAAGTTGCTTCTAAGACAAACGATGTCGCAGGCGATGGAACTACTACTGCTACTGTTTTGGCTTACGCTATTGTTCGTGAAGGTCTTAAGGCTGTTTCTGCCGGAATGACTCCAATCGAAATTAAACGCGGCATTGACAAGGCTGTTGCGCTTTCTGTTGCAGAAGTAAAGAAGAATTCTCGCGCTGTTAAAGGACCTGAGGATATTACTCATGTTGCAACAATTTCTGCTAACAACGACCCGGAGATTGGCAAGATTCTTGCTGATGCTATTGAGAAGGTTGGCAAAGACGGTGTTATTACTGTTGAAGAGTCTAAGAACATGGACACAACTGTTAAGACTGTTGAAGGCATGCAGTTTGACCGTGGATACATTTCTTCATATTTCGTAACTGACCGTGACCGCATGGAGTGCAACTTCAACGACGCTTACGTTCTTATTTACGACAAAAAGATTTCTACAATGAAAGACCTGCTTCCTCTTCTTGAGAAAGTTGCACAGTCTGGCAAGCCTCTTCTTATTATCTGCGAAGATATGGACGGTGAGGCTCTTGCTACATTGGTTGTTAACTCTATCCGTGGAACATTGAAGTGCTGCGCTGTTAAGGCTCCAGGCTTTGGCGACAGAAGAAAGGAAATGCTTCAGGATATTGCTATTCTTACAGGTGGCAAGGTTATTACAGAAGACCTTGGCTTGAAGCTTGAAACAACAGAGATTGCTGATTTGGGACAGGCTAAATCTGTTAAGATTGACAAAGACAACACTACTATTGTAGACGGCGCTGGCGATAAAAAAGTTATTGCTGACCGTGTTGCTGAAATTAAGAAGCAGATTGAAAAAGCTACTTCTGACTACGATAAAGAGAAGCTCAAGGAGCGTCTTGCTAAGATGGCGGGCGGTGTTGCAGTAATCAACATTGGCGCTATTACAGAGACAGAAATGAAAGAGAAGAAGTTCCGTGTAGAAGATACACTTGCTGCTACTCGCGCTGCTCTTGATGAAGGCATTGTTTCTGGCGGCGGACTTGCTCTTATTGAAGCAAGCAAAGTTCTTGATGAGAATGCCGCAGGTCTTAAAGGCGATGAAAAAGTTGGCTTTAGAATTGTAAAGAAAGCTTTGGAAGAGCCTATTAGACAGATTGCAGAGAACGCTGGCGTTGACGGTAGCGTTATTGCGGACAAGGCAAAAGGTGAAAAGAAGGGCATTGGATTCAATGCTGCAAACCAGACATGGGTTAACATGATGGACGCAGGTATTATTGACCCAGCCAAAGTTACACGTTGCGCTTTGCAGAACGCAGCTTCTATTGCGGGCATGTTGCTTACAACAGAATGCGCAATCACTGATATTCCAGAACCACCAGCACCAGCTCCAGCAGCTCAGCCTGGTATGGATGGAATGGGCGGAATGTACTAATAAGAAACGCTTCTATTTAGAATAGAGCAAAAACTCCGTGGCATTGCCACGGAGTTTTTGTGTTTAAAGCATAGTAGTCCAGGCTGAGCTGCTGCAGTAAGGGTACTAGCGCCATGGAGGGCGCGTGGAATTGTTACTTAAAAGAGTGCCTATGTTTTGAGAATCAAAACATAGAGAGCAAATATGACAGGATGGCATATTTGCGGCTGGTATGGATGGAATGGGCGGAATGTACTAATAAGAAACGCTTCTATTTAGAATAGAGCAAAAACTCCGTGGCAATGCCACGGAGTTTTTGTGTTTAAAGCGTGCAAGACCAGTTTATTTAATAGCTATAATATTTGACTTACGGCTATAAGAAGTTGAAAAAAGCGGGCCTATTGTTCTTACTCGGCACAACAAAGAGGTTGCTGTTATTGTTTCTAAATCTGATTATGATAGTCTAAGGCAGAATACATTTTTTGATCGTCTTGAGTCTTTTAAGGCAAAGTATAAAGGTGAGCTTGAAGCTTTTGTTTGGAATGAACAGACTTGAGGAAGGTAAAAAGAAAAAGATTATAAGCGAGTACTTGATAAACTGCGTGCAATGCTCTTTTCCTTTCTTTTCTTACGATGAACAATCTGCTTGGATTCATGCGGACATAAGGGCTTCTCTTGAAAGAAGGGGAACTGCTCTTCCTTTGATTGACAGCCAGATTGCGTCTGTTGCAATTTCCAACAATATGCTTTTAGTTACTAGAAATGTTAAGGAATTTGAGGCTATAAAATCAGCAAGCTCTCTTATGATTGAGAATTGGTTTGAGATGTGAATAGGGTGTGCCTGTCATTCCGACCGAAGTGGAGGAATCTCTTTAAACAATAGTGTTTATTTGTATAAGAGATTGCCACGTCACTTCGTTCCTTGAAATGACACTTTTACATGTTATTTCTTTGCCACAATGACCATTGTTTTTGCGCTGTAGTCGTATGGCGTTAGGCCGTAGCCGCCGTAGATTTCCGCGGAAGAAAAGCCGTTCTTTAGAATTATGTTTTTAAGATCAATTGCTGAATAAAGACGCTGGACAAATTCGTGCTCTATTCGTGAGCCATCTTTGTTTGAAATAAGAGTCCACTTGCTTCTTAGGCCTTCCCATGCACCTACTGGTTCAAAGTGGGTAAGAACTGTCATGCCGGCGCGCTCGAACCATTCGCCTTCTGTAAAATAGTGAACGGCAATTTCACGGCTTGTGCATTCCATTATAAAAGTGCCGCCTTTTTTTAAACAGCCTGATATGCTTTTTATAATTTTCGTGTCTTCTTTTACTGAGTCGCAGTAGCCAAACGATGTGTATAAATTTACTGCCATGTCGAATT
The DNA here is from genome assembly GCA_041670585.1 of Treponema sp. Taxonomy (GTDB): domain Bacteria; phylum Spirochaetota; class Spirochaetia; order Treponematales; family Treponemataceae; genus Treponema_D. The sequence goes on from JBAXYY010000044.1 coordinate 7,869, forward strand.
TTGATTTTGACTTAAATGTTCTCATGTCATGGTTGATTAAATTCAGTTTTACTTTTTCATCTGAAGCTGTTTCTTTTGCAGCGTCCAAGAACGGCTGCGTTATGTCCACGCCTGTTACTTTCATGCCGCAAAGGGCAAGCTCCACTGAAATACGCCCCGGACCGCAGCACGCGTCTAAAACAGATGCTCCTTTTTTTAAGCCGCCAATCTTACAGCAGCTTTCTGCAACACCGTGCGCCTCTGCCCAGTGCTGGCTGTCAAACATGATTGGACCGTAGTTCAACCAAAACTTTTCATTTTCAAACCACTCTTTTTTTGTGGTACCTTGTGCCATTACGCAACACCTCGAATATTATAATTCTTCTAGTGTAGCACTTATGTTGGATTTAATCAGTTGCAAATGTAATAAATTGAAATATTAATAAACCACAACCAAAACCACAATCACAAATTATTAATTATCCGGGCTGGCTACTTCCAGCGCGTCCCCTGCAAGTGAAGCGTTAAGTTTGTACCGCGCCGCTTTGTCCGCAGTAGTTCCTGGTATGTCCAAAGAACGATTTGTTTTTTCCTTAGCTTTGTTCTGCTTTTCAAGAAGAACTTTTGCGTCCATAAGAATGTCTGTTGCAAAACCCGCACGCACATGAAGCAGTTGTGCAATTTCTGACTCTGGGGCGGCGACTAGATTTTCCAAAGTTGTGTACTTTTTTAAGAGAAGCTTTTCCCTTTCTTTTCCAACATGAGGCAGCTCAACAAAAGGCGAGACTATGTTTTCTTTAGTGCGTAATTCTTGGTTGCGGCTAGTGGCGAATCTATGGGTTTCATCCCTTACACGTTGAAGCAAGCGAAGCGCGTCGCTCCGTTTAGGCAGGCATATTGGAGTGCTTGAGCCAGGCTGGTAGATTTCTTCATCGCGTTTAGCAAGGCCCGCAATTGGTATTTTAAGATTCAGCGCGTCTAGGACTCCTTGAACAGCGTTAACTTGTCCAATGCCGCCGTCTATTAAAATCAAGTCTGGAAGCTCTTTGTTTTCATTTACCAAGCGGGTGTAGCGGCGTGAAGTTGCCTCTCTCATTGAAGCAAAGTCGTCTATTATTCCGTCTGTTGTCTTTAGCCTGAATTCGCGGTAGTTTTTTTTGTCAGGGTTGCCGTTGTAAAAGCTGATTAAACTTGCCACAGGAAATTTTCCGCCTATATGGGCAATATCAAAGCCTTCTATTCTTACAGGAAGCGTTTTCAGGTGAAGGACATTTTTTAGTTCTTCCATTGCAGGAGTGTCGCCACGTTCCCTCATCCGTCTGATTATGTCTTCCTTTGCGTTTTCCTGAGCCATGCTTATTGCGGCCAAGTGCAGCTTTGCTTGCGGCATGTTTTCTGTTACAAGAACAATGTCTGTTTCTGTGCCGTATGTTTCCTTGAACCAGCGCTTCATTTCTTCAATGCCTTCTGTGGCGCTTTCTGTTACATAAATGTGCGGAGGTATTGATTTTTTTTCTGTGTAGTAGGCGCATAGAAATTCCGGCAGTATTTCGTTGTCTTCGTTCAAGCTTACTGTTCTGTAGTTGTCGCGTCCAAGAAGCTTTCCTTCGCGTATTTTAAGCACTGTAAAACTAACAAGCTCGCCTTCACGCCAATGAGCAATGTAGTCTTTGTCATCGCCGTCAAAGCTTTCTACAATATTCTGATTTTGCAAGACAGTAAGAGCCTTTAGCCCGTCACGAAGGCGCGCCGCTTTTTCAAAATCAAGCGATTTGGCGGCGTTTTTCATAGTGCCTTCTATTTTTTTAACCGTCTCATCACCTTTTCCCTCAAGTAAAGTCGAAATTTCTTCGATATATTCAGTATAGGTGGATTGGGCAATTTTTTTACAGCAAGGGGCAAGGCAACGGCCAATGTGGTAGTACATGCAAGGGGAAGATTTTTCGTGGAATGTGCGGCAGTGGCGTAACGGATATATTTCATAAAGTGTTTCTATGAATGTATCAAGCGCTGTTGCGTCTGGGTACGGGCCAAAGTACAAAGAGCCGTCTTGAACAATATACCGTGTTTTAAAAAGGCGCGGGTATTTTTCATTCGTAATTCTAAGTACAGGATAAGATTTTCCGTCCTTAAGATTTATGTTGTAACGTGGTGTATACTTCTTTATGAGGTTGTTTTCCAAAAGAAACGCTTCATATTCGTTGCCTGTTGTAATATATTCAATGCTGCGGGCGTGGCTTATTAAAAGATTTGTTTTAATATCCTTCTGCCCGCTGAAATAAGAAGAGAGCCTGCTTTTTAAGCTCTTTGCCTTGCCTACGTAAATTACAGTGCCTTCTGCGTTCCGCCACATGTAGACACCGCTGGAGCTTGGGGCTCTTAATGCAGTTTCGTGTAGCACTTCACGCGAAGAAATTTCGTTTTGCCTTAGAGGAGTTTGTTTTGAAATTGTTTTATTTTGGTCGGACATATGTGTAACAATAAGATTATTTTTTTTATCAGTTTTTGTCTACTCATTTTAAATTCAGTTTTTGCTGAAGACAAGGTTATGGTGTTTGGTGGAAAATCAGGGTGGCCACAGCTTTCTAAAATGGACGGCGTTACTAAAGGCAGCGGCAAGTTTGGCTACGACTGCATTCAGCTTAAGACAGACAGCCATAATGTTGACGACACCACAGATTTGCTTTTAGATTTTGAGTCAACTTCAAGAAAAGATTCTTCTGGCAATTATTCAATTGTTAAAAATAATTTTCTTCAAACAGAAAAAGCTATAATGGGAAAAGGGGCGGCCTTAAGCCGTGGAACAGGCGGGCTTGAGCTGCAAGGAAAAGAAGGCTCTGTTTTTGGAACAAGCGGAAACACTGGCTCTTTTACAATTGACTTTTGGCTTTCTCCTTCAATAGCGGAAAATGGCGAAGTTGTTTTTTCATGGCGCTCTTCTAGAACTGTTGCAAACTATGCTTTGTACCAGACAATAATGGCAAGCTTTTTTAACAATCATCTTGAATGGAAATTTACAAATGTCTTTAACGGCTATTCTGATAATTCTGGTGAAATTACTTTGACAAGCTATAGAACAATTATTCCAGATGTTTGGTGCCACCATTCACTAAGCTATGACGAGGACACCGGCCTTCTTGAATATAGAATTGACAACCAGCTTGAGGCATTAAAATATGTCACTACAAATGGAAAAGAAAGGGGCGGCTCTATTTATAATTTGCAGCTTGGCGTTGTTGCAGATATTGAAATTTGCCCAATGTACACAGGCAGCATAGACGACTTTAGAATTGAAAGAAGCTTGTCTAATTATTCAAATGTTCATTATAAAAATAATATGTACAAAGTTGGCGGCGGCCGTTTTGTGACAGAGCCTATTTTAATTTCAGAAGGCGCGTCTCTTACAAAAATTGAGTCTGTTGTGACAGAACCTTCTCAAACTTCTGTTTGTTTTTATGTTAGAAGCGGTGACAACTTTTTTAACTGGACAGATGATTTCCCTGAATGGGTTCCAGTTAAAAGCGGTGAAAAAATAAGCAATGTCAGCGGGCTTTATTTTCAGGTGGCTGCTGATTTGTATCCAGACGGCAACGGTTTGCATACTCCTTCTGTAACAGAGCTTGATGTTTATTATTCAGAAGTACCGCTTCCTTTACCACCGTTCACTTTGAATGCTGAAGCTGGCGACGGGGAAGTGACGCTTACTTGGAGCTACTCTGTAGACGAGACTGCTGGCGGATATTATTTGTATTACGGAGAGCGGCCTGGTGAGTATTTAGGATGTGATTCTATTCAAGGAGACTCTCCAATTGATGTTGGAAATGTTTCTTCATATAAATTGACGGGTTTAAAAAATGGCAAGATTTATTATTTTGCAATTTCATCTTATTCGCGTTTAGACAACAATATTCTGGGCAATCTTTCAAAAGAAGTTTTTGCTCGTCCGTTGAAGAGGTAATAGTATGATAGAAAATGATGTGCAAAAAAATTTGATTCTTAGCAGAGCAAAGGCCGCTGTGTTGTCAAGAGATTTTACTTTGGCCTCCCGTTTGTACAAAGGTCTTTTGCGAACAGATCCAGAAAATACTTCTTTGCTTTCTGAACTGGGAAGCTTGTTTGTAAAAAGCAATCAGGACGAAAGGGCTCTTCCTATTTACAAGGAAATTGTACGTCTGGAACCACAGAACATAAACGCTTTGAACAGTCTTGGCGCAATCTACAGACGGTTAAAAAAATATGAGGACTCTATTGCTGTTCTGGAACAGGCTCTTGTTATTGATGAAAATAATGTTCAGGTTTACTACAACTTAGGTTTTACTTATAAGCTCATGGGAAAGTATGATGACGCAATTCAGTGCTTTGAAACTGTAGTTGATGAAAATCCAAATGATGTTCTTGCGTTCAACCATATGGGGTCAATCTATTCTCTTACAAATCAAAATGAAAAAGCTATTGCTTCTTTTCAACGAGGTTTAAAAATTGATCCAAACCATCCAATTCTACATTTGAATCTTGCTAAAAGCTATGAGCATACAAATAAATTTGACAAGGCAATTCAAGAGTACGAGGCGGCGCTTCGTTCAAAACCGGGTTGGCTTGACGCAATTGATGGCTATGCAGATTTGCTTCTGAAAAAAAATCAAACTAACCGTGCGAGCGATTTGGTAATGCAGGCACTTCGTTTAAATCCAAAGAATGTAAAAATGCGTACAAAGATGGGCAATGTTTATTCAAGGCAAAACTCTTTTAAAAACGCAGAAGATGAATATAACACCGCACTTGAAATAGAGCCTAATAATGAAAAAGCATTGACAGGTCTTGCAGATGCTTATGAAGCAGATGAAAAAAATATTGATGCAATTACAACGATGAAAAAAATTGAATCTCTTAAGCCTGGCGATAATTCTATGCTCAAGCAGTATTCAAAAATTTTACTTACCGCAAGCAAATTAAATGCCGCTAGTAAAAAAATAAAAGAAGTGTGGGATCAGAACCCGGAAGATGTTCAGACAATAAATCTTCTTGGACAGTATTACATTCTTCGTGGAAACAACAGCAAGGCTTTAGGCTGTTTTAAAAAGATCGAGTCTATAGAACCTGGCTATACAGAGCATTACAGAGACGGTGCAAAACGTTACCGTCAAGCAGGCCAGTACAACAAGGCTGAAAAATATTGCTTGAAGTATTTGGAAACAAGCCCTAAAGATCCAATTGCGCTTTCTTTGCTTGCTGCTGATTATGAAAATCTTGACCGTTACGCTGACGCTCTAAAATATTATAGAAAATCTTTGGAAGAGGACACTGACAATGTTGCTTACAAATCAAATGCCGACAGAATCAATTCACAACTAACAAATTCTATTCAAAAAGCAATTTCAGGAAATGAGGATAAAAACCTAAATGAGGATTTTGCCACAGATGATTCTCTTGAAATAAAAATGGATGCGTCATCTAATGAACTTGATGACACTCCAGATGAAGACATTGCTCCCGTGCCAACAACAGATGACAGTGATGATTTAAAAAACGAAGATGATAAATTTGATTTTGAAAGTTTAACAAAAGAAGATACAAAGCCTGAAGATGTTTTAAATCCAGAAGTACTTGATGAAAATGCAATTGATGTTGACGCAGATGACGAGGAAGAGTCAAAAGATCTTGATGATTTAATTTCAGAGGACGACCCTATTGATTCTGACGAAAATGATTTCTTTAAAGACAATCCATTTAGTTCTGTGCCTTCCCCTTCTTCAAAAGAAGACAGCCCGGTAGAAGATGACATTGAGCCAGACTTTGAAACTGAAGATTTGAATGACGATAATAAAGATGGCGCTCCAATAACAATGGAAGAAATTCCAGACGATGATGAGGCTGTAGAAGATGATGCTTTTGGAAATCTAGAAGATGAGCAAAAAAAACAAAATCCTTTGCCTAAAAATAAATCGGAGCCAACAGAAGAGCCTGAACTTCCAGAAGAAGATTTTGAGCCTCCTGTAGAAAACACTCCAGGACAAAATGCTGCTCCCGTAGAAGAAGAAATCCCAGAAAACGAAATGCTTCCAGAAGATAATGAGTCTGCAGAAGATTTGCCAGAATTTGAAGAAGATGAAGGTGAACCATTTTCAGAAGAGCCAAAGTTTGAAGAAGAACCAGAAGTTACTCCTGCTCCAGAAGAAGAACTTCCTGCAGAAGAGCCAAAGTTTGAAGAAGAGCCAGAAGTTACTCCTGCTCCAGAAGAAGAGCTTCTTCCTGAAGAAATGGATGACTTGCAAAAGGATGAGCCACCTTTAGAAACTTTGCCTGAAGAATCTTATGACGCTGATGTGGAAGAACCTGAAGACAATTCCTTTGTTTTACAAGAACCAAATATGCCAGATATTCCTGCAACAGATGTAATTCCTTCTTTGCCAGAACAGGATATTACTCCTCCAAATTTTGAAGAGCCTGAAGCTGTGCCAGAAGTAGAGCCAGAAGATATATCTGCTGATACAGAAATTGAGAATGCTTCTGACGAGCAAGCAGATGATTCTGAAATTCCAGAGCTTGATTCAACAGAAACAGAGATGTTTGATAAAGCAACTTCTAATCTACCTGATATTGTGAACGCAATAGTTGATAAAAAAGTGGTTGACAAATTCTGCCTTACAGCGGAGATGTTTGAAAAATTAAAGTCTTTGAGCAACTATCTTCCGCCAGAAAAAAAACGCTCATTCCTGCAGAGCAACACTCACTTGCTTCTTGATTACATAATTGCGCGCCTTACAGGAAAGCCGGGTCTTCTTGCAACAGCTGCAGCTTTAAGAAAAAAGTGGAATATTTCAGAAGAAACTCCTTCAAATATTACAGGCCAAGATCTTGCTGTTGATGTGCTTGGCTATATGCGTTCATTAATAAATGCACTTCCTGATCAAGACATTGCGGCTTCTCTTGACGGGGCTGTTAGTCAAACGCTTGCAAAATTGAATAGAAAATAAAAAGAAGCCTCCTTTAAAACAAAGGGGGCTTCTACATATTTACGCTTGTGAATTTACAATCTAATTATTCTAGAGTTTGTAAGAACTACATTTCCGTCTTCGCAAATTAAAACATCATTCTCAAGACGTACTCCTCCAAGCTTTGGATCGTATAGTCCGGGCTCTAGAGTTACAATCATGCCGGGAATAAACTCTTCTTCAGAAGTTGCTCTGTGTGAAACAAAAGGATACTCGTGAATTTCAAGACCCGTTCCGTGCCCAAGTCCGTGCGGCATGTTGAGCTTAGCTTTGCTGAATATTTCATCTGCTTTATTTGAAGCATCACATATTTTTCCAAAAGCTTTGTACAGTGGAAGACAAGAGTCCGCTGCTTTTTGCACTAGAGACAAAAGCTTTTCTTGTTTGGCAGAAAGGTTTCCTTTTGCAATTGTAATTGTAGCGTCGCTTGTGTAGCCGTTAAAAACAACGCCATAGTCTAGAATGGAAAGCCCGTCACTTCCCCAAAGACCAGAAGTGTAGCCAGGAAATGCATGTATTGCAAAACTTCTAGAAGGTCCTGCCGCAAGTGTGTCAAAGCCTGTTCGCTCGCAACCAGATGAACGACATTCTTTTTCAATTAAAAGTGCAACATCAGATTCTGTTTTGATAGCACCTGAGCGTAATTTTTTTTCAATCAAATCTGTAATGCGGCATGTTATTTGAGCGGCCTTTTTTGTACAAGCTATTTCATAGAAATCTTTTACGCTTCTAAGGTTTGCTACAAATTCGTGAATGCTGTTTTCTCTGCAGCGAACATCAAATCCTTCAAGCGCGTCAACATATTTTAGAAAAGTAGGATACGGTGTTGAAGGAGGAAGTTCCACTACATTTTTTTTATTGTTCTTAAGAAGAGGAAGCAGAACTCCTTTTACTGCGTTTATATTTACTCTATTAAATTTTGTATATGGAATTACAGAGTCGGCATGTGCCTTCATTGCGGCAAGATTTTCATCCCATGGAATAAGAATGTTTTTACCATCGGAAGTTACAATTAAAAGAGCGTCGCTTGGGTGACCTGTGAAATATCTAATAGAAGCATCACTTTTGTCTTCGCTGTCTTCAAAAACTATTGCAAAAATATTTTCAGCGGTCATATAGTTTGAAAGCATTTCACGTCTTTCTTTGTAAAGCAATGAAAGGTCTGTGTTCAATATTACATTGTCGCTGTCTGTAATTGCTTCTGAACTTACAGAAAGAATTTCGTCCTGAAAGTCATTGCTTGAATCATTTTTTGAATTTTTCTTAGCGCTCATTTTTCCATCTCTTTTGTTTTTGTAGAATTTTTTCTTCTGGATAATTTATTTACTATAGTTTGAACAATTGGATCCTTTGTAATTACAAGAAGTCCAACTCCAACAATAAAGAATATTACTGCTGTAATTAAAATTGGTATTCCTTGTGAAATAATTCTGCTATGCCCTGCGAAAAGCTTTAGAATAGGTGCTCTTAAAAAATAGACGGGCACTGAAGCAATTACAGAAAACACTATTATTTTTAAAGCGTAAATCAAAGTTGATTTTACAACAGCTCCAACTTGTATTGTTGGAGTTTTTCTTAAAAATAAAAACAGTGCCACAGTGTTAGCCGCGCTTGCTATTGTAAGAGCTAGAGCTATTCCTGGCCCTGACATTGGCTTTACAAGAATAGCAGCCAGCGCAATGTTAACAACAAAATCAATTATGCCTGCGATTGTTGGAAGAATTGTGTTGCCCTGCGCGTAAAATGCTGGAGAAATAATTCTGTTCACCGCAATAAAATAAAGCCCGATTATGTGGAATGTAAAAACCTTCATTGTCATTGAAACAGATTCTTCATTGAATTTTCCGCTTGAAAAAAGAAGTGTGATTAAATTTCTATTCATAATCAAAGCGTAGAATGTTATTGGAATTGCAATTACAGCCATTATTTTTATAGCCTGGGTCAGCATGGAGTTGAATTTGTCCCAGAGCTTTTCTTTTGCAAAACCAGTCAAGTCTGGAAGAATAACAGTTCCAATGCTTACTGCGAATATTCCAAGAATTAGCTCTTGAAGCCTAAGCGAATATTGTATGCTTGAGTAAACACCAACGCCTGCTCTGTTTGCAAGAACCGAAGAAACAAGGTCGTTAAGCTGGTAGCAGGCCATTCCAATAATTGTTGGCCCTATAAGCTTTAAAACTGTACGTGTGCCAGGATTTGTAAACGCATTTTTTAAAGAAGTGAATGTAATCTTCCAATTGTTTTTAAGAACAAAAGGCAGTTGAAAAAGAGCCTGGACAACGCCACCTGTAATTACACCAACAGCCATAGCACGTGCTGGGTTTTCC
>JBAXYY010000045.1:0-17139 GCA_041670585.1 Treponema sp.
CCTGTTGCTAAAAAAATTACTGCAGAAACTGGCGTTACACTTGAAGTTCTTTACCCTAAGGCCGGAGACACACAAGTTCTTCCTTTAATGATGGCTTCTGGGAAATTTCCAGACTTGATTTATGCAAAGGGCGACACAACAAAGCTTATAGATTCAAAGGCTGTTGTTGCTCTAGATGACTGGGTTGATGGAAACGGCAATCATATAAACCTTATTGAAAAATACGGAAAGAATTTTAAGAAATTATATGGCGACCAGCTTGTAAAACTTAAGCATGACGACGGACACATTTATTCTTTTGGAACTTACGATGTTAAAAACACAATTCTTGAAACTTCTGGCAACATGCAAATTCAACACGCTGTTTTAAAAGAACTTGGCTACCCTAAACTAAAAAATCTTGACGACTACGCAAACGCAATTCGTGCTTACAAGAACAAGTATCCTGAAATTGACGGTAAAAAAACTATTGGATTTTCACTTTTAATTGGCACTTGGCAATGGCTTATTGACTTGTCAAATCCTGGCAATTATGTAATAGGCTACCCTGACGACGGCGAATGGATTGTTGATAAAAACACACACGAGGCACAGTATAAGTTTTTAAATCCAGAAATGGTTTACTATTACAAGTGGCTGAATGATTTATATCAAGACGGAACTCTTGACCCTGAATCTTTTACACAAAGCGAAGACCTTTGGAAAACAAAAATTGCTTCTGGATGCGTTCTTGGAATTTCATACCCTCTCTGGGGCTACACAACTTCAAGGGCAACACTTATTGCAGATGGCAAAGCTGAACGCACTTACGCTTACCTTCCAGTAGTTGCCGATGAAAAAAAATATAAAGACCCTTCACTTACAGACTATGGATTTTCTGGCGGCTGGGGAATAAGCATTTCTTCCACTTGCAAAGATGTTATTCAGGCATTTAAATTTATGGACTGGATGTGCTCTGAAAAAACACAAATTTTGCTAAACTGGGGAATTGAAAATGTTAACTACACTGTTGTAAACGGCAAGCGAAAAGTTCCTGCGAACGAACAACTTTTAAGCGACACTGACCCTGAATATGCAAACAAGACTGGTGTTACAAGGTGGGTTTATCCTTTTCCAGAAATGGGCAAAGGCGCTGTAGACTCTAACGGCGACTGGATTGCAAAAAGCACACGTCAAAGAATAATTGACAATTATCTTCCTGTAGAAAAAGAAACGCTGGCGGCTTATGGCGCAACAATGTGGACAGACTTGTTTCCTCAGACAAACACTTTGGAACGCCCTGTTCATGGACAGATGTGGCAGTATCAACTTCCAAAAGAAATTTATAATAAGGTTAATGCCGCAGATGATTATGTAAAAGAAGCTTTAATAAAATGCATTACTTGCAGACCTGAAGAATTTCAAACCAATTGGAATGAAATGGTTCAGGCTTTAAAAGAAATGGGCATGGAAGAAGTTGGAATAGAAGTCTCAAAATGTATAAAACAAAAGCTCCAGCTTTGGGGTGTAAAATAATCGCATCAATAGTTTCTCTCGCTTAGCTCACAATGATAGGCTCATCATAAACTAAACTTGAGAAATCTCTTAACAGTTCACACGGTTGTTGGAAGAACATTCATAATATCAATTGCGCCATCAACAAGGTGTGCTGAATAACGTTTGCCCAAGTAGCACACTACAATGTTTTCAATATATTTGCTCGCAGGTTTTGTATAAAGTTTTGCGCCTTTTATTAGACCGTTTTTCCATTCAATGTCCATCTGAATATTTCCTTTTAAGGAAACACCTTTTAAACTGCCACTATGCCATTCTTTTGGCAACGCAGGCAGCAGTTCAATTTCAACTGCGTCATCAACAATTTCACTTTGAGCAATCATTCTTGTAATTGCAGTCAATGCTCCAAAGTTTCCATCAATTTGGAACGGAGGATGATTGTCAAAAAGATTAGGCAATGTTGATTTAGAAAAAAGCGCCACTAACGATTTGTACGCTGCTTCACTTTCATGCAGACTGTCCCTAAAATTCATAATCCATGCTTGAGACCACCCAGTGTGCCCTCCACCATTCGCAAGACGTTTTTCCAAAGTATTATGCGCGGCTTCTGCAAGAGCTGGTGTTCTTGTCAAAGTAATTGTGTGTCCTGGGAACAAACCGTAAAGCTGGCTCACATGACGGTGGCCTGGTTCTGTTTCTGTACATTCAATATTCCACTCGCGTATTGTATTTTCAGAAGTAATTACCGGTGGAATTAATTTCTGGCGTATTGCACGGAATTCCACAACATCATTTGAATCTTCTGGATAGCCCAAGTCTTTTGCTGACTGAATTGTTGCCGTAAACAAATGCTCTAGAATGCGGTTGTCCATTTCACAGCCGGCGCAGAAAGAGCCAGTTTCTCCATTAGGCAACTTGTACGTGTTTTCTGGAGACACAGAAGGAATAAGCACAAGCGATTTTCCATCTTCTGAAGGGACAAGAAAGTCTTTGAAAAATTCACATGCTTCATACATTAGATAATAGTTTTTCTTTAGAAATGATTTGTCCAAAGTATATTCGTAATTTTCCCTTACATGAGTTGCAAGCCACGCGGCCCCCAAAAGCCAATATGTTCCCGGAGTCCATTCATCTTGTGGAGCTGTGTCGCCCCAAATATCCAAATTGTGATGCGCTACATAACCGCTGCAGCCATACATTACTTGCGCTGTTTTTTTACCATGTTTGTAAGAACGTGAAAGCAAGTCAAAAAGCGGCAGTTCTGTATTGCTAATTGAGCACATGTTCGCAGGCCAGTAGTTCATTTCTGTGTTTATATTGATTGTGTATTTGCAACCCCACGGTGGATCCATATCTTTGTTCCACAAGCCTTGCAATGTTGCAGGAAGTGTTCCTGGTTTTCTGCTGCATGAAATTAGAAGGTATCTGCTAAAGTTCCAGTAAAGTTCCGCTAACGATTTTTTCTCTGGAGACTTTAATAATTCATCTGTAGAAATTTTTGAATCAGCTTCACACTCTTTTTCATCAGCAAGTGAAAGTGAAATTTTATTGTACCAATGTGAATATTCCAAAACATGATTTGATTTTGTGTCGCTGTAAGATTCACCACAAGCAAGACATATATTTTTTAAAGCCCTGTCTGCGCACCATGAAGCTAAGCTGTCCGCTTTTTTGCTAGAGATGCCACTCTTACGTGCATATTTCTTGTTACGGAATGCTGTTTGAATATCAACATAAATTGTTGCTTCGTCTGCGCCTTCTACTACAATGCAGTTGCCTCTTGTGCAAACTGTTCCACCAGAAGCTTGTGCTGTTGCCATTACACAGAAAGGTATTCCATGTGTGTCTTCAAGTGCTATTGTGTCTTCATAAATAGCGTAATTCTTACTTGAGAAATTTCCTCTGTCTAAGTTTGCACGGAAGTAAATGCTTTTTGGCAAAGACGCACTTATGTGGATTACAAGAACATCTGAAACTGCGGAAGCAAAAACTTCACGCGTATAAGTTATGCTTGATCCGCTTGTACTGTTTGCAAAATCAGCGGTGCTTGGTAAATTTGTTTCCATAGAAAATGAACTTGATGCAATTGCAGTTTCCAAATCCAATTCTCTTCTGTAGCTTGTGTTTCCTTCAAATGCAGCTTTTCTGTCTGGAAGAGGTCCTTGCAAACCACGTGTTGCCTCTGTGTAAAAATCTATGTACAAGTTTCCGGCTGTCTCATAGACACTTTCGTTTGGAGGATTGCCTGTCATTGCTTCAAAGCCAAGTTCCTGCGCTTCTTGCGGATGTCCTTTTAAAATTAGTTCGCGTATTTTATCTATATTTTTTCTACAGCTTAAATTATTTCTATCTTTGTAAGGTCCTGACCAAACTGACTCTTCGTTCAACTGAATTGTTTCATGCCCTGTTTTTCCAAAGACCATTGCGCCTAACCTACCGTTGCCAACAGGCAGTGCGTTGTTCCAATCTTCCGCAGGAGTTTTATACCAAAGTGTATTCATCATAATGCTTACCCTTTTTATTAAAATTTTATTCTTCTATTATTCTGCAATTTCTGTATAAAATCAACATTGGCAGCAATACCGACAAAAATAATACTTTTGCATTTAATATTAAATCATGATATACTTTTGCAACAGGGCACTTATGAAAAAGACACTTTCACTTACATTTTTATTTATCACATTGATTTTATTATGCACATCATGCACTTCAAAATTCAAACCTTTTGAAGTAAAAGACACTGGACCTAAAATATATATGATGACTGGTGTGAATCAATTAGTAAACGGCGACTTCCATGACAAAGACAAAAACTGGGCTTTCTTCTTGCAAGGTGGCAACGCTACTGGCCGCTACAGAAAAAACACTGTGGACATTTCAGTGAACTCTGTGGGCAACGTAAACTACGGCGTTCAATTTTACTACGACGGCTTTAGAATGTACCGCACTGGAAAATACACGCTCTCTTTTACAGCAAGCTCTGACGAACCAAAGGGCTGCGAAGTAAGAATACAAATTAACGGTGGCGACTACCATGCTTATGCAATAGACACCTACACTTTTACAAATGAACCTAAAACATACACAATGGACTTTGAAATGACAGAAGAATCAGACATGACACCACGCCTTTGTTTTAACATGGGCGCTTTTCCAGACAGAGACAAAGGCAACTTGCCTTGCAATGTTTCCTTAAGCAATGTTTCTTTGACTTTGAACAACACAATTGTTGAAGAAACAAAGGGCAACGGTGGAGCAGATTTTGTTCGTGTAAATCAAATTGGCTACACTCCAGACGCAAAAAAAATTGCTTATGTAAAAGTAGAAAATAACGGGCAAAAATTTAGTGTTGTTGATATAAATGAAAAAGAAGTTTTCACTGGCAAATTGCAAAAAGCAGTGCGCGAAGAAAAAGCTTACGAGTACACAGCAAAAGCAGACTTTACTAAATTCACAACCCCAGGCACTTACAAAATAAAAGTTGCAGAAAATGAAAGCTATGAATTTAAAATTGCAGAAAATGTTTACTTTGATGTTTTAAAAGACTCGCTCAGATTTTTCACACTTTCAAGATGCGGCACTTCTGTTGCAGATGATGTTTTTGGACACCCTGCATGTCACACAGGCAAAGCTAGAATTATTGGTTCAAACGACTACATTGAAGCAAACGGCGGCTGGCACGATGCTGGCGACTATGGAAGATATGTTGTAGCGGGCGCAAAAGCGGCAGTTGATTTGCTTTTATCATACGACTCACTTGGAAAAGATTATTCTGATTTTGATATTTTAAGCGAAGTAAAATACGAATTAGACTGGATGTTAAAAATGCAACGTGCAGATGGCGCTGTCTACCACAAAATTACTTGCTTGGAATTTCCACCATTTGTAATGCCGGAAGAAGAAACAGAGCCTTTGTACATTTCACCAATCTCTACTCCTGCAACAGCAGACTTTGCGGCAACAATGGCGCTTGCTTCAATTTACTACCGCAAGACTAATCCAGCTTTTGCAGACACAGCACTTGAGGCGGCAGTAAAAGCGTGGGACTTTCTAGAAACATGCTCACGTCCAATTTCATTCTCTAACCCTTCAACAGTAAAGACCGGTTCTTACAGCGACTTGTATGATGCTGATGATAAATACTTTGCAGCGGCGGCTTTGTGCAGTGCAACTGGCAGTAAAAAATATTCAGAGGCAGCTGAACAACTTCATAATGATAAAATGGCGCGCAACTGGACAGAAAGTTTTGGATGGGCACAAATGGAAGGATACGCTGATGAAATTATTGTAAAGAATGAAAATCTTTTTAGCAAAGAACTAGTTGCTTCTGCTAAGAGCGCTCTACTAAAACAAGCAGATATTTTAATGGACCAAGCAAAAGTTTCAGGCTTTAATACAACAGTGGAAAAATTTGTATGGGGCAGCAACATGGAAGTTTGCAACAATGCTCATCTTCTAAACATTGCATACACTCTTACTGGAAAAGAAAATTACCGCGACATTGCACGCGAGCAAGTGAACTATATTCTAGGCTGCAACCCAATGACAGAATGTTATGTTTCTGGCTTTGGCTCACACTCTCCGCAGAAAATTCACCACCGTCCTTCAATTGCAAAAGGCGTTTCTATGAAAGGAATGCTTGTAGGCGGCCCTGATGAAAAACTAGAAGATGCATTTGCACAAAACCTTCTTGTAGACAAACCACCAATGTTATGCTATCTTGATAACAACCAGAGCTTTAGCACAAATGAAATTACAATTTATTGGAACTCAGCGTTTATTCTGGCACTTTCTGAATTAAAATGAGTGTGTCATTGCGAGGAACAAAGTGACGCGGCAATCTCTTATAACAAATATGTACTTTTGAATAAAGAGATTCCTCCACTTCGGTCGGAATGACAGAATTCACTGTATTTACAAGCATATTCAAATAAAATCATTAAGAGGTAAAAAATGAAAATCGCAGTAACTTATGAAAATGGAAATGTATTCCAGCACTTTGGCCACACAGAGCAATTTAAAATCTATAATATAGAAGATAAAAAAGTTTCTTCTTCAGAAGTGATTGGCACTAACGGCAACGGACATGAAGCTTTGGCTGTTTATATAAAAGAGCACGGCGTAACAGATTTAATTTGCGGTGGCATTGGAGGAGGCGCAATTGACGCTTTAGCACAAGCAAACGTTTCTGTCCACGCAGGAGTTTCCGGCAATGCTGATGAAGCTGTTGCAAAATTTCTAGACGGCACTTTAGTTTGGAGCACTTCAGCTAACTGCAACCATCATCACGACGAAAATCACAACTGCGGGGAGCACAATAAAAATAACTTGTCTTCCGGCAATGTGACATTCACTCCAGTAAAATGAGTCTACTCTTCTTGGTAGTAATGCGCCTGCTTTTCAAACATGGCGGCGTATTCTCCATTTAGAGCCATAAGCTCTTCATGTGTCCCCTGTTCTGCAATGCTCCCGTTTGCAAAGAGATAAATTTTATCTGCCTCGCGTGTTGTAGAAAGCCTATGTGAAATAAAAATTACTGCTGCATCTCCTGCTGCTTCAAGCATATTATTATTCAAAATATATTCAGCCTGTGGATCCAAAGCACTAGAAGGTTCGTCAAGAATTGCAACTGCCATATTCTCATTTGACACAAGATGTTTTGCGAACATTCTAGAAATTGCAACCTTCTGAGATTCTCCGCCAGAAAGCATTGTCCCTTCATCATAGAATTCCCTTGTCATTTCTGTATTCAAACCATTTTTAAGCTTCTTAAACTTTTCGCTAAAATCAGCAAGCTCCAACGCTTTTGTAATTCTATCATTCTGTTCATCATAAGTTTCATGAGGGACATTTATTGTTGAAACAATTGTATCTTCCGCTCTTTCATCCATAAGAACATTTTCTGCAAGGCTTGCTCCATATAGTTGAAAGTCCTGAAATACTGCACCAAACAACTGCCTGTAATCTTTTGTAGAAAATTCCTTTATATTGTGCTCACCATATTTTATACTTCCACCTGTTACATCATAAAGTCTCATAAGAAGTTTTATAAATGTAGATTTACCAGCGCCATTTTCTCCAACAATTGCAATGTGCTCGCCAGGATGAATCTTCATTGTAATATCAGTTAGTGTGTCTTTGTCTGCCCCTTTGTACCTAAATGAAATATGGTCTATATCAAGAACATCTCTTCGCCTTTCAAACTCTTCTGGAACACCAACTGTACCTTTTGAATTTTCAATTTCTATTTTATAATCTAGAAAACGTCTGTATTTTTCCACAAACAAACCAACCTTTTGAAAATCAACAATTGCATAGTTCATCCAATCAAGCCTGTCTCTAACATCACCCTGCGCATTATTTACAGCAGTCATTTCCGCAAAATTCATAGAAACCTTTACAAGCACAAGATACGCTAAATAAAGAGGCACTACTAAATTTGACAGAAGTGTAAAAACTACAATCCAGTTTATTAAAGAAAGCACTGCTATTTTCTTACCAGCTTTGTTTGCCCTAATTTTTATTTCATCAAGCGCTTTATTAAATTGTTTTCTAAGTGGAACATCAATTGAAGAAAGTTTTATTTCCTTAGCATATTCCGGCTGATAAAATACTCGTCTAGAGTAGTCTGCTTTACGCATAAGTTTTCCTTGGTCAATTTCAAAATCATACTCTAATTTTGTAATAGCAAAACGAGTGAGCATGTTAACTATAAAACCAACAATAGGAACAATTGAAATCAAAGGATTTATAGTCATAATAAAACCGCCCGCTGTAAGAATTGCAGCAATATTACTTAAAATGCGCGCAACTGACATTATTCCAAGCGACATCATTTGGTCAGACTGAGAAGCCGCAATTACAAAGTCATCAAAATATTCTTTGTTATCGTAACAAATCAAATCTATTTCAGAAGCCTTCTTAATTAAGTCCTGCCTAACTTTTCCACCAAGTTTTACAAATCTAGCTTGAGAATAATAATCAATTGTAACATCAAGTCCATTTGCAATTATTGAAACAACAGCAATTCCTACAATTGCCAAAATGATTGTAGAAAATTTACTAGACTTGCTCATAATCATATCAATAATCACTTTAAATAAATAAGTGTCTAGAAAAGCATAAGCTGAATTCATTATGATAAAAATTGTTATAATTGAAACAACAAAAAACTTATCATACTTCATAGCATCTTTTAAAATATAAAATACATTTGAGATTATTCTTCCTATTGAAATTTTATCTTTTTTTTCTTGAGATTTTATTATTTTTTTACTCATAAAGTTTTTCTCCTTCCTTAGTCTGGAAAGTATGCTCACGATAATTCTTTGCCTGAAGGTTAAACATAAACGCATACTGTCCGTTCTTCTTCATCAGCTCATCATGTGTGCCACTTTCTATAACAGCTCCATTTTTCAAATAAAAAATTCTATCTGCAATTCTAGCAGAAGAAAGTCTGTGTGAAATAAAGAAAACTGTTTTACCTTCACTAGCTTGCATCATATTGTTGTACATATTGAATTCCGCAATTGGATCTAGAGCGCTAGAAGGTTCGTCTAGAATTACAATGTCTGGCTTTTTTGCAAACACACGTGCTATTGCTATTTTCTGAGCCTGTCCACCAGAGCAAACAAAACCTGTGTCATCAAATTCTTTTGTAACAGGAGTGTTTATTCCTAAAGGAAGCGTTGAAAGCTTGTCACCAAACTGCGCTTTTTCCAACGAATCAACAACAAGCTTCTTATCTTCTTCTGATTTAGGCTCACGTAACAAAACATTTTCTGCTAAAGGCAAACTGAATATTTGCAAGTCTTGGAAAACAGTTCCAAAACGTTCACGGTATTCTTCATTGTTGTAGTCATTTATGTTAACACCGTTTACTTTTATCTCACCTTCTTTAATTGGATAAAGCGCCATCAGCAATTTTATAAGTGTGGTTTTTCCTGCGCCATTTTCTCCAACAAGCGCGATTTTTTCTCCCTTGTGAACAGAAAGATTTAAATCTTTTATTGTAGGCTCACTTGCGCCAGCATAAGTAAAATACAAATGATTTATCTCAATATCACCTAGAATCTCATTCTGTGAGACTTCAACTTTTTCTTTAGAATCTGAAATTTTTTCTTCAGCAATTTCATCTTCGTCTTCTGCAAGAAAGTCTTTTAAATTGTTCATGCAGATTGAGTCTTTTCCAGCCTTTACCATATTTAAAATTGTGTCGCCCGCTTTCCAAGTAATGTAACCTGCCGTAGTAAGTACAGAAAGATAAGCACCAACATTTTCTGTATGTTTTACTTTTATCATATAAGCTACATAAACACTAACTGCAGCAGACATAAAAGCAAATCTAATAACTTGAATTGTAAAACTCTGCCAGCCCATTTTTATACAATGCTTTTTGTTGATAAAATATCTAGAATCAACACTTTCCTTATGTTTTCTAAATAGAACATTCTTAATGTTGTATAGCCTTATTTCCTGAGCATATTTTTTTTCATAGAACACGCGCTTAGCATATTCCATTTTTCGCTTGTCAAAAGTTTCCTCTTGGTTCAACGCAAGAAATTCTTTGTTCAACTTTCCGCCAATCAAAAGAGAAACAATAATTGGTGGAACCATAAAAATAATTAATACAGGATCAATTGTAGCAACAATAATAATTGAAACAACTGTTGCAAGAAGTTCACCAAATGCGTAGGTAAAATAATTCAAACCTTCTATTGCATTAGTCAAACATTCGTCCAAAGCACGTGCAAATTTGTTATAGAATTCAGGTTTCTCATAACGAGAAAGTTCCATCTTTTGAGCACGGTCTATAACTCTTGTAAACATTGAACGGTAGACATCAGGTTTTTTATATCGAATATAATAAGCATAAAGTGCAGACGCAATGTGAATACAAATATGCAGTGCGCAAAACAAAAGAGTAATCTTAACAATATCCATAAAAGGATTTTTATTTTGAATATAGGTGAAAAGAATTTTTGTATAATAGACTACAAAGAAAGACATGAAAACTTCTTCTGTACAGTTCTTGTAAAAGGAAAAAATCACACAGCCTTTGTCGCCTTTCCAAATTGTTTTTAGCAGGTAGCCAATACTAGAAAGGGAACCCATTTGTTTTTTACTGTTCTTCATTTGAACAATATAACACAAGCTAGGTGCCCTCGCAAATAAACTCAAAAGTCATGTAATTACATTGATGATTTTATTAAACATCAATTAAAAACAAAATTTATTTCGTAAGTTCCAAATCTTTAACGTAAATAAATTTCTGTCCGCCTGCCCAGAACTGCAAGCAGTAAATTTTCTTTTCTGCAGTAAAGTTCTTTCCCCAAAGTTCATCAGCTGTTAAGTCAATATCAACTGTAGTCCAA
Organism: Treponema sp.; assembly: GCA_041670585.1. GTDB lineage: Bacteria > Spirochaetota > Spirochaetia > Treponematales > Treponemataceae > Treponema_D. Next base: position 10,872 of record JBAXYY010000045.1, read on the forward strand.
TCATCATCAGTAATGTGGCTTGAGTAGAAAGAGCCAATTCTTTCTCCACTGTTTTTTGCTTCTGTGTACAAAAGTCCAATGTTGTAAGCGCCACCGTCACCTGTGAAAGGTCCCGCAATTTTAAAATGAAGTTTTGTAAAACCTTCTACAGAAAGAGGCTCATCAAAAACAAATGCACAACGAATTTCATTGTTGTAGTTTGCACGAATCTTCAATGCCTTTTCACCTTTGAACTCAACAACTTTGCAAGAAGGAGCTTTAACTGCATCACCAGATGTAAATGAAGTGTCCTTGTTTACAACAATTGTTACTGCGTCACCTGTTGTTTTCTTTAAATTATTGCCTGTTTCATTTGTAACTTTTTCTTCAAGCACAACAGCACCTTCAAGATCTCTTTTATCAGCAGCAAAAAGCATTGTTACTGATAAAGCAGCTGCCAAAATAGCAACTATTTTTTTTGTCTTTTTCATATATCCTCCATAAAAGATAAATTTCTTATCATTATTTTACACTAGAAATAAAATCTAAGTAGTATAATTTTTAAAGTTTTTAACTTAATTTATTAGATGATATGCCATTGCAAAAACAAAAAAGCCGTTAACCGAATTTGTCAAGGTGAGTTGTTTGTCGAATCAAAATGACAAATTTTTAAATTGACTTGCTAAGCCACTGGCAAAAAAATATTTTTAAGATATAAATAAAAATACGTTTTTAGTTAATTCTAAAGCGCAGTACATTTTTTGTACAAAGCGTTCCTTGAGGAGCGCGTAATTTAATTAGGTACGTTGTACCGGTATTCTGTTGGAGGAATGCAATATGTCAAACATTATTCTTAATCAAAAAGCACTAGCAATTGTGAACAAAGTACGTTCCGTCAAACAGACTAAAGCCTTTGCAGGCATAACCGGTCGATTACTTGGAGCAGCACACACTGCTAAACGTACGCTATTTATTTTACGTGATTTTTTAAGGAGAATTAACAATGATTGGTCAATATACATATCCAGTTATAGATACAGTAAAAACTGGTGCTAAAATAAAGCAGTTGCGCGAAGACGCAGGCATTTCAGTTAGAGATTTACAAACAGTTTTCAATTTCAACAGTCCGCAGGCAGTCTACAAATGGCAGTGGGGAAAAACTCTTCCTACTGTTGATGAATTTATTGTCCTAGCCCGTTTATTCAAGCGACCAATAGAAAATATAATTGTAATTGGCGTGGAATAATATGAAAAACAATGTCATTGCGAGGAACGAAGTGACGCGGCAATCTCTTATGCAAATAGGCACTTTTGAATAAAGAGATTTCTCCACTTCGGTCGGAATGACAAAATTTACTGTATTCTTGGCAAAAATTGTTTTTATTGAAAACAAAAACATTACTTATTATACTCTCACTCAATGGAAAACGATAATTTAAAAAAGGGCGTGTGTTTAATTGTATTCTCTGCTTTTTGCTTTGCGCTAATGGCAATGCTTTCTAGAATGTCAGGCGATATTCCCTTTATACAAAAGACACTGTTCAGAAACCTCTTTGCTTTTATAATTGCATTCACAATCTTACTAAAAGAGCAAAAGAAAAACCTCACAGAACAAAATGATATTTCTGTTTTTACACTTCCACACGGCTCATTTAAGTTTTTACTTCTAAGAGCAGTGGCTGGAACAATAGGAATATTTGGCAACTTTTACGCAATAGACAGACTAAACATTGCAGACGCTTCTATTCTAAACAAAATGTCACCTTTTTTTACACTTATTTTCTCATTCTTCCTGCTTGGTGAAAAAATAGACTTTGTGCCACTTCTTGCAATTTGCACTGCATTCGGAGGAGCGCTTCTAGTAATGAAGCCAACATTTGATTTTGTAAAATTCCTACCATCACTCGCAGGCTTTTTAAGCGGACTTGGCGCGGGATTTGCATACTCCTGTGTAAGAAAACTTCATCAGTACAAAGTGAACGGCACTTTAATAATTGTATTCTTTTCTGCATTTTCATCAATTTGCGCAGTTCCGTTCATCATTTTGAATTTCCAGCCAATGACATTACGGCAATTTCTTTTGCTTGCGGGAACAGGAGTAGCGGCGGCTGGCGGTCAGTTTGGAATTACATACGCTTACTTCAACGCGCCTGCTTCAAAGATTTCAATATTTGACTACTCACAAGTAATTTTCTCAGCGTTAATGGGATATTTTGCGTTTGGACAAGTGCCAGATTTGCTTAGCTTCATAGGTTACGTTCTTATTATTTCCATGGCGGTAATAGTATTCTTCTACAACAAAAGAAAACAAAATCTCAACAAGCTATAATCCTGTCTGTCTAATTAGACAAGCAATACTTCGCAAGTTTCATCATAAAAAAATGAAAAATTTGAAGTAGCCATAAGTAATTTCTCTGACTGATAAAAAATCAAAATTTGTTATACTATGATATAATGGTAGAAAATATATCCGAATTAAATTGAACTATAAGTTTTGCTCTTAAAAACGATATAATATTTCTTTACATTACAAGGAATTAGTTTGACAAATTTCAGTTCCTTACAGGAGTCCACAAATGGCATATTTAATTGGTGTAGATTTAGGAACAAGCGGAACAAAAACCGTTCTTTTTAATGAAAACGGTGATGTAATTGCCTCTAAGACAATCGAATATCCGCTGTATCAGCCTCAGAATGGCTGGGCGGAACAAGACCCGCTAGACTGGTGGCATGCAGCAGCCGGAAGCATGAAAGCTGTTGTAGAAAAAAGCGGTGTAAACCCTTCCGAAATTAAAGGCATTGGAATTAGCGGTCAAATGCACGGGCTTGTTATGCTGGACAAAGCCGGGAATGTTTTAAGAAAAAGCATTATTTGGTGCGATCAGCGTACTGCAAAAGAATGTGCTGAAATAACAGAAAAAGTTGGTGCAAAACGCCTTATTGAAATTACAGCTAATCCTGCCCTTACAGGCTTTACAGCTTCAAAAATACTTTGGGTAAGAAACAACGAGCCAGAAGTTTATGACAAATGCGCCCACATTCTTCTTCCAAAAGATTATGTCCGTTACATGCTTACTGGAGAATTTGCAACTGAAGTAAGCGACGCAAGCGGAATGCAGCTCTTGGACGTTCCAAACCGCTGCTGGTCAGAAGAAGTGCTTTCTAAACTTGGAATTGACAAATCTCTCTTGGCAAAAGTTTACGAATCTCCAGAAGTAACAGGAAAACTTACTAAAAAAGCCGCAGAGCTAACAGGGCTTGCAGAAGGCACACCTGTAGTTGGTGGAGCCGGAGACAATGCCGCCGCCGCTGTAGGAACAGGCACTGTTGAAGACGGAATTGCATTTACAACTATTGGAACAAGCGGTGTTGTTTTTGCTCACACTTCAAAACTTTCCATTGACCCTAAAGGCAGAGTGCATACATTCTGCTGCGCTGTCCCTGGAGCATGGCATGTTATGGGAGTAACACAAGGAGCAGGGCTTTCTCTTAAATGGTTCAGAGACAACTTCTGCCATGAAGAAATGATTACTGCTAGTGGCATGGGTAAAGATCCATATTATCTTATGGACAAACAGGCTGAACGTATTCCAATTGGATGCGACCGTTTGCTTTATCTTCCATACTTAATGGGCGAACGTACACCTCACCTTGACCCAGACTGCCGTGGAGCTTTCTTTGGACTTTCTGCAATGCACACAAGACAACATTTGCTAAGAGCCGTAATGGAAGGCGTAACTTACAGCCAGAGAGATTCAGTTGAAGTTCTTCGCAGCATGGGCGTTCAAATAAAAGATATGCTTGCTTGTGGCGGCGGTGGAAGCAGTCCTCTTTGGAGGCAGATGCTTGCTGATGTTTACGGATGCCCTGTAAAGACAGTTGTAAGCAAAGAAGGTCCGGCTTTAGGAGTTGCAATTCTTGCAGGAACAGGCGTTGGAATTTACAAGAGCGTTCAGGAAGGATGCCGTGCTGTAATTAGAACAAACCCACCTCAGAATCCAATTCCAGAAAATTCTGTCCAGTATGAAAAGTACTACAAAATTTACGACGAGCTTTATCCAGCGCTAAAAAATTGCTATAAAGATTTAGCGAATGTAAAATAAATAGGAGCAAATATTATGAAGATTAAAAGCGTATTTTCACACAGTTTTGAGAAGTATGGCAAAGTAATCACAGGTTACGACACAAAAGAGCTTCTTGAAAAACTAGACTCAACTACAAAAAAACCGGACAATGGCACAATTTACGAACCAGGTGACGCAGGCTTAGAGTCACTTGCAATCGCAAAAGAATTCAGCACAAACTGCTTCGGCGGCATGCCAATTCAAGTTGGTTACTGCAATGGCAACAACACAAAGCTAAACTGCCTTGAATATCACCGCGGCTCAGAGCTGAACATTCCTTCAAACGACATGATTCTTCTTCTTGCACCGCTTCAAAATGTAAAGAACGGAAAAATCAGCAGCGACAGCGTAGAGGCATTCCTTGTTCCAAAAGGCACAATTGTTCAAGTCTATGAAACAACACTTCACTATGCGCCATGCAACGCAATAACATCATCTGGCGAAGTTTCAAAAGAAGGCTTCCGTGTAATAGTTGTTCTTCCAAAGGACACTAACACAGCAAAACCAGAAATTTCTGCTCACAACACAGAAGATAAAATGCTTTGGGCAAAAAACAAATGGCTTATTGCTCACCCAGACTCTTCTGAAGCAAAAGCAGGTGCATTTGTTGGAATTCTTGGAAAAAATATCGATATTTCTTCAAAATAGGTATATAATAAACATGATACAAATCAAGTTTTTCTAATTTGATTTATTGTTATAAAGGAAATTGTAATAGGAGTAAACATTATGGAAAAGATGGAAAACATCCCTGATGTAAAGTTGGGAATCATTGCTGTTAGCCGTGATTGCTTTGTTATTTCTCTTTCAGAAAAACGCCGTGCCGCTATTGTAAAAGCTTTTGGAAGCAAAGGAAGCCTTTATGAAGCAAAAACAACAGTAGAAAACGAGCTTGATATGCTCAAAGCTGTTGATGAAGTTAAGAACGCAGGTTGCAATGCACTTGTTGTATTCTTAGGAAACTTTGGACCTGAAACTCCAGAAACAGAAATTGCGCAAAAGTTTGACGGACCTTGCATGTTCGTAGCAGCTGCAGAGGAAACAGGAAAAGATTTGATCAACGGACGTGGAGACGCTTACTGTGGTATGCTCAACTGTTCATACAACTTAAACCTTCGCCACATTCCAGCAGTCATACCAGAATATCCAGTTGGAACAGCAGAAGACATTGCTAAAATGATTGAAGAATTCATTCCAGTTGCACGCACAATCATTGGTTTGAAGAATCTTAAAATCATTACATTTGGACCTCGCCCACAAGACTTCTTTGCTTGCAACGCACCAATAAAAGGACTTTATGACATTGGCGTTGAGATTCAGGAAAACTCAGAGCTTGATCTTCTAGTTGCCTACCGCGCACATAAAGATGACAAGCGCATTCCAGAAGTTGTAAAAGACATGGCTGAAGAGCTTGGAGCAAAAGGAAACAACTTCCCAGATATGCTCCCACGTATGGCACAGTTTGAAGTTACACTTCTTGACTGGATTGAAGCAAACAAAGGCTGCAAAAAATATGTTGTTCTTGCAGACAAATGCTGGCCTGCATTCCCTAAGGAATTTGGCTTTGAACCTTGCTACGTAAACAGCCGCCTTGGAACTCGTGGAATTCCAGTAGCTTGCGAAGTAGATATTTTTGGCGCTCTTTCTGAATACATTGGCACTTGTGTAACAGGTGCTCCAGTAACATTGCTAGACATTAACAACTCAGTTCCAGCTGATATGTACGACAGTGAGATTAAAGGAAAATTCAAATATCCATATACACTCAAAGATACATTCATGGGCTTCCACTGCGGAAACACACCATTCTGCCGCTTGAACAAAAGCTGCAACCCTGGCGTTAAATACCAGCTTATTCAGCACCGCTTGCTTGAGCCAAAAGGGAGCACTCCAGACTTTACACGTGGCACTCTTGAAGGCGACATTGCTCCAGGAGAAATCACATTCTTCCGTCTACAGACAACTCCAGACACAAAGCTTCAGGCTTACATTGCGCAGGGAGAAATTCTTCCAGTTGCAACACGTTCATTTGGTGGCATAGGTATATTTGCAATTCCAGAAATGGGACGCTTCTACCGCCATGTTCTTATTTCAAAGAACTATCCACACCACGGAGCAGTTGCATTTGGCCACGTTGGCAAGTCACTGTACACAATTTTCCAGTA
>JBAXYY010000046.1:0-17004 GCA_041670585.1 Treponema sp.
AATTCTGTTCTAAAAAGTCCAATGCCGTCAGCACCTTCTTCCATTGCAATGTCTGCTTCTTCAGGTGTTCCTATGTTTGCTAAGATTTTAAAAGGCTGGCCGTCTTTTGTAAGACCTGGTTTTGTTCTGAATTTTTCTAGCGCTTTAAGATGTGCTTCTTCTGCTTTAATTTTTGCATTGTATTCAGAAAGCGTTGTTACATCTGGTGAAGTTATGACTTCTCCAATTTTGCCATCAACAATAAGCTGCTCGCCGTCATGAACCTGCTCTGTAATATTTCCAAGCGCCACTACAGCCGGAATGCCGTAGCTTTTTGCAAGAATAGCTACGTGGCTAGAAACTCCGCCTTCCGTTAATGCAAGTCCCGCAATTTTTCTTTTGCTTAAAATTACAGTGTCGCTTGTCTTTAAAGCCTTTGCTACAATTACAGCGCCATCTGGAACTTCTTCAATATCAAAAGGATGAAAGTTAAGAAGCTCGTCAAGAACACGACCAAAAACATCTTCAATGTCCTGCGCACGTTCAGCAAGATATTCGTTGCCGCTGTTTCTTAATTTGTCAGCATACTCTTCAACTTTTTCGTTAAGAGTGTATTCTATATTATAAAGATTTTGTTCAAATGATTTTTTTACTTCAGCAAGAAAAACTGGGTCAGCAAGCATTAGCTGATATGTTTCAAAAATGACACGCTGAAGACTTTTTGCATCTAGCTTTTCTAAGTTTTTTGAAATTTGCGCTTGAATTTTATCAACAGCCTTTTCAAATCTTTTCCAGCCAGCTGTAGTTTTTTCAAGAGTTATTTTATTTTTTGGAATTACACGTTCTTTCTCTTCTGGAACAACAAAAGCGGAACCTATGCCAATTCCGCCTGCTGCAGAAATACCAAGAATTACGTTCATGTTGTTATAATACCAATAGTTAGATTTCAAGTCAACGATTATGAAATAAGCATTAGGGCGTATTTGAAGGGGAAGAGAATAAATTGCCAGAATGTCATTTGTGATTGTGCCAAAGTTGAGATACATGATAAATTTAATGACATAATTGCTCTGCCTAAAAAGCTGTAGACTAAAATGTAGCCAATGAGCGAAATTAAATAAGTGCACAGTGTTAATTTTACAGAGTTGAATGTTTTTTCAACAAGAAACTTTTTGTTTGGAACCCAAAAAGGCAGCCTTCCTTCATTCCATTTTTTAAAAAGAAAAAAGCATGTTTTTTTTAATACGTTTTGTTTTTCATCAATGTCTTTTGTTGTTAATGAATTGTATAAAGATTCCGCAACTCTATTTTGCAACGGATATTTCTTCTTCATCAATTTAGATTCAGCTTTTTTAATTTCCTTGTAGCTCATTTCTAAATTAGAATTTATAATTTCTTTGTCGCTTTGCTTATTCACTTCTTCTTTGCATCTTTCATTTACAGCGTTAAAATTATTGATGTACTTTTTTGAAGTGATAATGAATGAAATAACATTTCTAATTCTTGTGTAAGTGAACCAAATTGCAAAAACTGCAAGCAGAATTTCCGCAAGCGCAATTGTAAATGTCCAGTTAGGCTTTGAAAAATAAAACAGCAGAAGGGAGCTTGCAAAAAGTAAAAGCCGCAGCATTGAGTTTATGAAACTTCTTTTGCTATACGCTTTGAATTGCCTCCCGACTGTTTCTTCTAAGGCCTTGTCAGTTACTCTTTCTATTTGCTCGCAAGCAACATCGCCTGTTTTTTTTATTGCTGATTGAACGCCATTTGCAACAGCAGGAATTGTGTTTTTAATTAAGTCTTTGCATTGGGAATAAATGAACGCTATGACCGCGACATCATCAAGCAAGCCCGCTGGTAAAAATACATCTGGCACAATGTCCACAGGTGTTACTAAATAAATTAGAGAGCCAATGATTAAGATTTTTTGTGCAAGTGGAGTGTTTGAAGAGTTGAACGCCTGCCAAAGAAGCGTAACTTTGTTCCAGATTTTTTTTACAGGCCCTTTGTTCATCTTCTGAAGAGTGCGGGAAACTTTGCTGACTTTTTCATCATCAACGCAGTTCCCCATTTCTTCCGCCTGCTTTATAGCTTCTTGTTTTATTTTTTCAGAAAGCTTATTTTGATTTTTCAAGCTAATGACTGCCTGTACCTTTCGTAAAGCAAAACGCCTGCCGCAACAGAAACGTTAAGGCTGTCAATTTTGCCGCAAGTTGGAATTGAAACAATTGAGTCGCACTGCTCTTTTAAAAGCCGCGCAATTCCACTTCCTTCGCTTCCCATAATGATGCAAGTTTTTTCCGCAAAAGAAATATCTTTAACAGAAGTGCCGCCTGCGTCTGCTCCGTAAACCCAGAAGCCTTTTTCTTTCATGAGCTGTACTGAGCGCACCAAGTTTGAAACAACAGAAACCGGCACCCATGTGCTGGCACCTGCGCTTGTTCTTGCAATAATTTCATTGTCTGTAATTTCAGAAGCGCTTCTTTTTTCCGGCACTACTAGAAGGTTTGCGCCAAACTGATCGCATGAACGAAGAATTGCTCCAACGTTATGAGGGTCTGTTACGCTGTCCAAAACTATTACAGTTGCTTTTTCTGGAACTGTAGAAAGCCATTGGTCAAGCTCCATGTAATTTTCTGCGCGTGGTTTTTCACCTTCTACAGAAAGCACAACGCCTCTGTGGTCGCGCGCCTGAAGTGGCAATGAAGAAACTAAATCGTCCAAAGTTTTGTCTTCAACTTCTTCACATGAGATGTTTGCAATCTTTGCCATAGCTAGAATTTTTTTTACTCTAGGGCCGGGCTTTGAGTAGTAAAGATGAAGGGCTGCTTCTGTTTTTTCTTCAGAAGCGTGCCTTACTTTTTCTTCAACCGCATGAAAGCCTGTATAAATATTTTTATCTTGCACTTTTGTCTTCTATATAAATGTTGAATTATCTGCCGCAGCAGTTCTTGTATTTTTTACCAGAGCCGCAAGGACAAGGTTCATTTCTGCCGATTTTTTTGCCTTCACGAATAACTGTTGTTGGTTTTATCATGCCTTCAACGTAAAGCCATTCGCCGTCAATTTTCTTAAATGCGCCAGTTTCGTGGTGAACATCGCGTATGCCTTTCTGTGTATAAGTGGCTTCAAATTCTACAATGCCTTCATCATCGTTCTCTGTGCCTTTTTCTGTGCGGAGAATTTTTAATCCGTGCCATGTGCTTGTTTTGCTCCAGTCTTCAGTTGCCTTTCTGTCAATGTCGGCAATTTTTTCACCGTGCTCGCAAGTGTTGATTATGTAATCAATTTCTTGTTTAACATAAGATGTGTAGCGTGCTCTCATTAAAGCTTCAGCAGTTGGAGCTTTTTTTGTACCTTTAATGTAAGGTTCGCAGCATTCAGAATATTTTTTTCCGCTGCCACAAGGACATAAATCGTTTGTATTATTCATAGTTCAAAAATTATACTGATAATTCATTTCATTTGCAATTGAGGTTTTGATGTGTTCTTATTTCCAGTTTGCAAACAAGTGCAAATGAGGTTATAATTAGAAAATCAAAACAGAGGTAAAGTATGGCAGATATTACTAATAAGATTTCCCGTAAATCTTTAAAGCTAAAAAAGAAGTATGCAATAAAAACTGTAAAAGATCAGGCGCGTGAAAAGATTCACGATATAAAAATTCAGTACGCAAAAAATCCAGAACGTCAGCAGGCAAAAGTCGCAGAGCATGAAAGAAGAAAAGCACTTCATGTTCAAAAAGCAAATGCGCGTCTTGCATACAATGCGCGTCAGCCGCGTCAGTATACTCTTGCTGAAGATTTGTTCAACTCAATCAGCCACGGAGTTGGAGCAGGCTTAAGTGTAGCGGCAATTGTCCTTTTAATTTTACGTGCACTAACTTACGCGCCAGAAGGAAAAACTGTTCTGTACGTAACAAGCTTTACAATTTTTGGCGTGTCATGTTTTGTTTTGTACATTATGTCAACTTTGTACCATGCGCTTACACCTTATGGAGTAAGAAGGCTTTTTTCTATTTTCAATCATACATCAATTTATTTGCTCATTGCTGGCACTTACACACCGTTCGCTTTGACTACTATTGAAGGTGCTGCGGGCTGGGCTGTCTTTGGAGTGATTTGGGGATTGGCTTTAGTTGGCATTGTTATGTATTCAGTGTTCGGCGCTAGAATGAGAAATGTTTCTGTCGCAACTTATATAATTATGGGCTGGCTGATTGTGTTTGCATTCAACCCTATTGTTTTAAAACTTCCACGCATAAGTTTAGCAATGCTTATTTCCGGCGGAGTTGCATACACCGTTGGATGCATTTTTTATTTTATGAAAAAGTATAGATGGACGCACAGCATTTTCCATGTGTTTGTGATTTTTGGAAGCGTGCTACATTTCTTTAGCATTTATTATTCAATACCGCACATTGCTTAAAAATAATTTTCTATATCTTGGAATTATGTGATATACTAAAGTTCCGGGAGATGCAGTTGCTTTTGTTAGGGGAGTTCCTTTATAAAAATAAAACTCTAACAAAATCGGCTGCATTTTTTTTAAATTTATTTACAACAGGAGTTGGTATGAAAAAAATAATTCAAATTGTATTGTTATTGTTATTAGTTCAAATGTGTTTTGCAAAAGCTAAAACAAAAAATGAAATATTTGATGTTCTAAAAAATCAAAGTGATGATAATAAAATTTCCGAGCTTAAGATAAACGAACAACATAATTGGTATGTTTGGGGAAGAAGCAGTGATAAAATAAAAACTTCAATAATAAACAATGACTATCAATTAGAATATAATTCCACAGATGATTTTTCTATGACACCATGCGACAATATTAAAACAGAAAATAAAACATCGTATATATTTTATTCAGAAGTGTTGGTTACTGAAGGCAGCATAGGCACCTGTTTTGTAATACGCAATTCCGATGATGAAGTTATCAACTGGAGAGGTTCTTTTAAAAAAGCTACATCTAACAAAAAATGGCAGCCTTGCTTTTCTATAATCACTGTTGATGAAAATGTTTCCTTAGCTGACAAATATTTATCTGATGAAATAAAAAATAGAAGGGTTGCAAAAATACAGCCATACTTTATGGGTGAAGGGAACACAGTTTGTAAAATTAGGAATGTTAGTTTTTCAAAATATAAAAATAAAAAATCCGAAAATGAAGTTGTACAAATAGAAAATGAAAATCTAAAAGTAACATTCAATGCTTCTTGTGCGAACATGAAAATATTTGACAAAAGAATTGGAAAGGAATATGAACAGCTTAAAAACGCAGAAAGCGCAATTGTAATTGTAAACTGTACTTGCACAGAAAATTCTTTTACAGCAGAAGCGTTTGACAGCAACGACTTAAGAAAAATATTCTTTACATGCAAATTAAACAATGATGAGCTTGATTGCTCTTTATCAGATTCATTTACATCATCAAATAGATATTCTGCAGTGTCTCCATGCACAGAAGATGAAATGACTTCTGAATATAATTTTCCTTCTAGCATAAAAGTCTCGGCTTCAGAATATTACGTTCTTCCAATTGATGAAGGAATTACATTTTACGGCAATGACAAAGATATGCTTACAGGTGATTTTTCAAATAACACAGGGCACGGAATATGTATGCCTTTTTTTGGAGCAACAGATGGCGAGGCTTCTTGGATGTTTGTCTTTGAAACTACAGACGACGCGGCCCTTAGACTTTCTAGAAATGACGGAATGAATTACTCAAGCCCTGTTTGGTACAGCCAGAAAGGATCTTTTGGCTACACACGAAATTTTAAATATATTTTTTTAGACAAGGGCGGCTATGTTGGAATTGCAAAAAGATATAGAAAAATTGCAGAAGAAAATGGCAACCTTGTTACATTCAGTAAGAAAAAAGAAATACGTGGTGTTGAAGGCGCACAGAGGATTGAAAAATTAAGAGGTGCTGTTAATTTTTGGACATGGAATTCTGACTGTGCGGATTTTTGCAAAGAAGTGCAAGACGCAGGAATAGAAAGAGTTTTGTGGAGTCTAAATGCAACACCAGATGAAATAGATAAAATGAACAAAAGTGAAAATGTCTTAACAGGATGTTACGACATCTATCAAGACGTAATGAATCCAAAATATTTTAGTAAGGTTAGCTATGTAAGCAAAGACTGGGTAACAGACGCTTTTCCAAATGATATTGCAGTTGATGAAAATAACAATATGGTTCAAGCGTGGCCTGTTGAAGTAAAAAATAAAAAAAATAAATTTATAAATTGTGTTTCTTTATGTGATGTAACAGCTCCTGGTTATGCAAGAAGAAGAATAGAAGAAGATTTATCAACTCACAAATACAATGCGCGTTTCTTAGACACAACAACTGCAAGCGGACTTCGTGAATGTTACAGTTCGACTCATCCAATGACAAGAACACAAAGTAAGCTTTCTAGAATAGAGCTGCTTGGAATAATTAGTAATGAAAATAATCTAGTGTGCGGAAGCGAGACTGGCTCTGACTATGCAGTTCCAGTGTGCGATTACTTTGAAGGCATGATGTCATTAGGTCCATACAGAATTGAAAATGCTGGCCGTGATGTCGAAAAAATTGTAAGCAAAGTTCCAGAGCAAGTTGAAAAATTTCAGATGGGAGAAAAATATAGAATACCTTTGTGGGAATTAGTTTACCATGATTGCGTTGTTGCAATGTATTATTGGGGAGACAACAATAACAAGATGCCATCTTTATGGAATAAAAGAGATTTGTTTAATGCACTGTATGCCACTCCTCCAATGTTTTTTACAAATAGAGAAGATTTTAGAAAGCAAAAAGAAAGGTTTGTGCAAAGCTACAATACTTCAAAAGATATTACATATTCTACATTTGATGTTGAAATGATGTCGCATGAATTTTTAACAGAAGATAGAAAAGTCCAAAAAACTGTTTTTGCAAACGGTGTTCAAGTGATTGTTAATTTTAGTGATAATAACTTTAACTACGAAGGAAAAAATATTTCTAGCAATTCTGTTTTGCAATTAGGAATAAAATAATTTTACAACAATAACAGTGTCTTTAAAAAATGAAACCGCTCCGTGTAGATGTGAATCTTACAAACGAAGCGGTTGTGTGACAAAGAACGGAAACTAATAAAAAAAATCCGTTGCTGGTTGCCACGTCAGAAAGAAAAAATTCTATCTGATTACTTTGTAGCTTTTTTAGCTGCTGGCTTTTTAGCAGGAGCTTTCTTAGCTGTTGCTTTTTTAGCAGGAGCTTTCTTAGCTGCTACTTTTTTAGCAGGAGCTTTCTTAGCTGTTGCTGCTTTTTTAGCAGGAGCTTTCTTAGCTGTTGCTGCTTTTTTAGCAGGAGCTTTCTTAGCTGCTACTTTTTTAGCAGGAGCTTTCTTGGCTGTTGCTGCTTTTTTAGCAGGAGCTTTTTTTGCTTCTGTCTTTACTGTTTCTGCCATACTATCCTCCATGGATATATCAATATAATTATTGTAATTCTATATCAAATATAAAGCAAGTATTTTTTTAGAACAAAAATTTCTTTAAGTGCCTGCCTTAGTTTAATATAAAATTATTTTTTTAATGAAGAAAGAATAATTCCAACAATAGAAACTACCCATCCGATTACGATTAAATAAAATCCTACGCTTAAAAAATTTCCTGCAAAGTTAATTCCTAGGTCAGAAGTGTTTGCAAATAAAATCAATCCGCCAAGAATGCTTACTGCTAAACAAACAATGTTCCAAAGTGATTTCTTTGAAATGAAAAAGCAAACAATGCCTGCAACTGCGCCAATAAAAACTAAGAGAGTTGCGACGAGTGCAAGAGTGTCACTGGCATTGTTGAATTGTTTAACAAGTCCAAAGCCTGATGAACTTAAATTTCCAAAAACTGTTTTTAATTGAAAGATTGGTGTAAAGAAACCAACTACAACTAACGCACACCCAATGATATAAAGCAAATTATTTACATTCTTCTTTGCCATAAAAAATTCCTCCTACAGAATTTATACATATAAAATATCATAGCACTAAGAAATTTATTTGTCCAATAAATTTATTTATTTGTAAATGGATTTTAAAATAAAAAAAACAGTGCAGCTTGCAACCACACTGTTATAAAAATACTTTAATATTGAAAAAAATTATTTAGAAAACTTATATGAATCAAATTCAAAAGTATTGCCTGCAAAAATAAAATATAAATTGTGAACTCCTGATGGTTTATTTTCCAACACACATTTCACTTCTGAAAAAATTTCTTCCTCTGTTGAAGGAACAACGCAATATCCTAGAACTGTTCCTTCTTCCAAAGAGTCAATCTTGATTTGAATAATTGCTGAACTGCCGCTGTTGTTTAAAACATTTGCTGTGAAATAAGAAGCGCCGTCATTTCCAAAATCTACAGAGCGGACTTCAATCCAAGCGCCTGTCTTTGTGTTTGAAACTGCCATGTTTCCGCTGCCGTAATATTTGCTTGTCTTGCTTGCTGGCACTGTTGTTATTCCGCCCATACATGCAATTGTTTCTGCTTGCTGCGTGTCGTATGGATTTAGTGCTTGTAAAGCTTCAACTCCTTTTTTTGTAGCTTTGACTAAATCAATTGAGCCATCGTCGCTGAATGTTATTTCATTTATATTTGTGCTTCTGTAGCCTCCTTTTACACACATTGCGTCTTGAAGCAAGAATGCGTGGTATGCAATATAGTTTTTGTTTTTAAAAGAAAAAACACAGTGATGATTGTTTCCAAAAGTTCCAAAATATTCGCCTGGGTTTTTTAATAAAGATTTCTGCAAAGTAAAAGGTCCAAGAGGTGAGTCTGATGTCATATAAGCAATATGAGCGCTACTAATATTTAATTCAGATTTTGCTTTTGGAGTTACGTTCCAATTAACACAGTATGAATAATAATATTTTCCGTTGAATTTATTTATGCCGCTGTCTTCAAAAGAATATGGCGCGTCAATTACAACTGGTGTTCCTTCAATAGAAATCATATCGTCACCAAGCTGAACAGCTCTGAGTGTTTTTGGATGAGCTTCATGTTCTGCTTTTACTTCCGCATTGTCTGAATTGTTGCCAGGTATGCCGCCACCAAAGTAGATGTAGCCTTTGCCGTCATCATCAATTAAAACAGCAGGATCAAAAAGCCATGTAACTTCTGCACAAGTTGGGACTGAACGTGAAATTAACGCGTGTCCTAAAGGATCTGTGAACGGACCTGTTGGACTGTCGCTTGTTAAAACTCCAACTCCGTTACCACCTGCCGCAAAATATAAAAAGAATTTTTCTTTGCCATCAATTATCTTATGTGCCGCAGCTGGTGCCCAAGATTGATTGCACCATTTTGCAGCTCCTGTTGAACCTGCGACTTTTATTGAACCGCAATCTGTCCAGTTGACCAAATCTTTTGTGCTAAGAACATTAAGTGTGTTCACTTTGCTGTAAGAATTTTCTTTTACAGTGCCGTCTGATTTTTTTTCTAGAATGTCATTTGTCATGTAGACATAAAGTGTGCCGTCGTATTCCATTGCCCACGGATCTGCGCCAAAGCGCTGTGTCATTATTGGGTTTCCGTAGTCTTTGTTTTTTAGAGACACTGCATAGTTGATTGATTCAAAATTTTCTGATGGATTTTTGTCATTCATTTTATTTGCTCCTTTTTCATTTTGTGTGCTTGTGCAGGAGAAGAATAAAGATGAACAAATTAAACCCGCTGTTAATAGAAATAATCTTCGTTTCATTTTAATCTCCTTGAATGTTTTGATTATTATATTCTACAGAAGTAATAGAAAAATGAAATAAGAAGATTAACCTATGAAAAAAAACGACATACTGTAAAACAATTAAAGTTATTAGCCATTGTTAATTTTAATACAATAAAGTTTTTTTTAATTTAAAAATAAAAGCATTCCGCCGTGTCTTCGTCCCGAAAAAGGCTTGCTGGAAACTTCGTTGCAGTGTTACCGCGCTTCGCTTGTGCAGAATTTTTTCGTGCCAAAGCCCCGGCTCCGGCTTTATAATTTATAATTCAAATCTGTTACTATTAAAATTAACAAAACCATTCATATTGTAAAAACAGTATATCGTTTTATTTAACAAATCAATTTAGAATTTTCCGCCGCCTAATGTTGCAGAAAGTTTTACTGCTACAACAGGCTTGCTGTCAAAATCTTTCCAACCTATGTATGGGCCTGCGCTTACAGTAAGCTCGTCAATTGGAGAATAGCTTAATGACGCAGAGACAATTCCTTTTGAATATTCATAGAGCATGTTTGTGCTTGCCACCGAGTCTTTGTCTAAATAGAAAAGGCCTAGAATGTTTGCTGTAAGTGAAGATGTTCCAATTCTAGAAAATGAAATTGTGCCTGCAATGTTGCTGCCTTTTGTTGATTCATAATTGTCGTCGCTGTTGCCATCGTAGTAGTACTGGGCGGCAAAAGTAATTTCTGGTGTCTTCCAATAGTAGCTAGCCCCTACTGTCGCCTGGAAAATATTTGTCTTGTCTTCCCAAGAAGTGTCTGCTTTCCATTCAGCTTTGCTTCCGTAAGAGTAAACACCTTCTGCAAAAACAGAAACCTTGTTGTTGATTATGCTTCCTGTTGCAGTGAGCATTGCTTTTGGAGCCGAGTGGTATTTATAAAATGCGCCTGCGCCAAGTTCCCAGCCACCTAAAACAAAGTCGCCCTTAATTGCTGTCGCTGTTTTTATTGCGTCGTACATATAAGTGCTTGTGTTTATATTTGCATCTGGAATTAAGTAAGTCCACAAACAGTTTTGTGTTCCAGAAAAAGTAATTTGTGTTCTAAGATTCAAGCTGCCGTTTACTTGCGCATCTGTGTTCTGCGGGTTTATAGAAGATGTGTTTATAATGTCAGAGACCGGGCTAAAAAAATATCCAGCGCCCCATGTTACAGTGTGCTTTCCAAATCTAAAGAACGCCCTGTCTTTTATAGAAAAATCAGTGAAGAGTTCTTTGACATAGAATGAATTTAGAATTGTAGTTGATGAAAATGATTGTGAAACAGAAGTAGAAGTAGCAGTATCATCAGGATTTATAATAGTTGTTGTGCCTGTTGCTGTTTGTGTTCCAGTTATTGCTCTCACATCAAAAGGATATTCCATGCCGAACTTTGTGTACATGCGTAAAGATTGGCTTGGACGAGCGTCGATTGTAATTTGCGCATTTGCTGTTGGCACAAGCTGAGTTTCTTTTAAGTGGTCAACAAATGTTTTTTCTTCTGCATTTTCTGCTTCTTCTTGATAAGCGATTGTGTATGTTGTCAAAGATGTGTCGAATGTGCCGCCTATTTTTACAGCGCCGCTTTGAAATAAAATTCCATGCGCCAAGTCAGTTGAGCTTTTTTCTGAAGAGGTTTTCTCTGCTGGAGTAACATCAACTTCTTCAACTGTGTCGTCTCCAAAAAGTGCGTCGTCTCCAAACAGCTCGTCATCAGTCTGTGCAAAAAGAGATGTGGTTAAAAGAAGTGCAGCTGTTATTATAAAAAGTTTTTTCATTTAGTTAAGTCCTTCAAGATATGCTTTTGTAAAAATATTGTCCGGCAAAGAGTCAAATGTAAGTTCAGAAACAATCTGCTGAGTCTGCTCGCCTTTGTTTAATTCATCACGGACAATTGCCTGTGTTGCAACATAGCCTTGTGGAACTTTTGCATACTTTGGAAGAAGTGTTGTTCTCATAAGCCTGTTTGTTGTGCTAAAGTCTTCTATCTTTAATGGAAGGTTCACATCCTTTCTGATGTAGTAGGTTGAATAAGCGTAACTTGGTTCAGAAGAAATTGCATGCAGTGTAATTACATAGACTTCGTATTTTCCAAGTGTGCCGTCGTTGAAGCCTGTACATTCGTAATTTTTTCTCCACTTTTCTTTTTGATTTGTAACATCATCAACTTTAACATCGCTGTCACCAAGTGCCTCTTTTAAAGAAGAGTGATTGAACTTTCTGCTGACTGGATCATAAGTCCAAAAGTTGTCGCCGTCTCTTAAATAGCCCTGGCCTTTGTCTGCTTCTGGAAAAAGCTGAACCATTGTCATTTGCTCTTTTTCAATTCGTTCAAACATTTTGAACTGCAAGTTTTCTTTTGGCTTACCAGGTTTTTCTACAACAAGAGTTATTGTTGCGGAATAGTCGCCGTTGTATGCAAGAAGGTCTTCGGCTTTGTCTGCAATATCAAAAGCTTTGTCTTCCATTTCAGAAGAAACTCGTGTTACATTTTTATTATCAGTTGCATTCTGCGCTGTAACATTTGCGGCGCTTGCAAAAACCAACGCTGCTGTGAGCGCTAAAAATTCCTTTTGTTTAATCATAAAAATTACCTCGTTAAATAATATAGAATATTTTTATTTTACTGTTCGTAAAGCAACTGCTGGACTTAATGAAGCGGCGCTTTTTGCAGAACTGTGAACTGCCATTACTGTAAGAACAATCATTATTACAAATTTAATAATTATAGAAGCCGGTGTTAAATAGAAAGTCGCGTGACCTTTGTTTAAGAAGAGCGACATTGTAACTGAATCAAAATGAATCAAGCTAAAGATCCACATTCCCAAAAGCCCTAGAATTAAACCTGCTACAGCTCCAAGCAAAGCAAGAATAATTGCCTCTGTTGTAAAGACTCCGCCTGTCTGCTTGCCAGTCATGCCCAAAGCCCGCTCTGTTCCAATTTCACGAATGCGCTCGTACAACACCATTTTGTAAGTGTTAGAAATTCCAACCATTACAATTAAAAGTATAACAAGAAGAATTACTGTTGTTACAATATTCACCACAGACATTACTTGCTGAATTTGCGGCATTGCGTCGTTTATGCAAAATGAACAGTACATTGTGTCCTTAAAGTCCGCGTCTTTTAACTGCCTAGTCAAAGCTGTAGCGGGTGAAGTTGGATTCTTTGCAATAGCTTCAGTCCTGCTTGTTATAGCGCAGCCAGATTCTTTAATTAATGATTCAATAATAGTTGCGTCTTCTGCCTGTTTGTTTTTATTTGGAATTGTTATGCAGAACATAGAGAACGAATCTTTAGGAGCAAGCATTAATTCGTTAAGCGTGTCCTGTCTAACATAACACGCCATGCTGCTTAAAAAACTTGCGTCTTTTGTAATTGCAATTACAGTGAAGTCGCCAAAAGTGTTTTGACCTTCGTTAGTTGATGTGCTGAAAATTATATTTTCACCAACAGTCACCTTCAACGCCTTTGCAACTTTCTCATTTAGGATTATGCAGTCTTTTTGAGATATGTTATCAAGGCTTCCTTCTTTTATGACCATTGATTTTATTAAGTGATTTTCATCTTCAAAACTGCAACCAAAAACTTGTGATATTATTTGCTTGCCTTCAAACATAAGTGTTCCAGAACTTGTTGCTCTTTGTGAATAGTAAGAATATTTAATTCCACTTTTATGAACAACGTCTTTTACAAAATTAGGGTCGCGAATTAAATTTACAAGCTCGCCTTTTTTTCCATCTTGAGTAGAAGGCAGGCGTTCCACACCTTCTATAATTACAGAGCCTCCCATGAGTTCTGTAATTTGGTTCTCTAGATTTTTTACAGCGCCAGTTGCAAGACCTTCAATTGCAGTTACTACAAAGAATCCAAATGCAATTGCTCCTGCAAGCAAGAAGCTTCTTTTTTTCTGACGTGAAAGATTTTTAAAAGCAAGGCTTAGTGTTAAAGAATTATTTTTTTTCATTACTTACTCCTGAGAAAGTGCCTGAAGCGGTGTTATTTTAAGCGCCGCACGTACTGGATAAATGTTAGCCAACGCGCTTCCTAATACAACAAGGAAGATTGTCTTTAAAGTAGAGCCGACTGTTGGAATAAGAGAAATGCTTCCTCCGCCCAAAATTACTTTTGCAATTTCACCAGTGACAGTTATGTGAAGCGAGTTCACAATAAGCATTGCAATAAGAGCTAGTACAAGGCCCGCTATTGAAGAAATAACTGATATTGCGATTGACTCTGTGAAGAACATTTTTCTTACAAAAGTTTTGTCTGCTCCAAGAGCCCTCATTGTTCCAATCTCCGCAGTTCGTTCTATTACAGAAACAACAAGTGTGTTCATGATGATTATGAAAACAACAATTGTTAAAATAATTACTAGCGCTGTAAAAATACCGCCAATGCCTTCAACTGTTTTTACATAGCTTGCCGCCGCGCTTTTCCAGTTCACTGCTTTTGCTTCAAGCCCCGCTTCTTTAAATTGCGTGTTAAGCGATGTAATAATTTTTTCAGTTTGTGCCTGATGTTTTACCTTTAGCAAAATAAAATGCCATGAGCCGTCATCTGTTTCATTTAGCTTGTCGCGTAAAGTTGTGTCGCCTAAAATGTCATTGAAGTCAACATCTTTTGAAGCAAGAATATCTGCGCCGTCGTCTATGCCACTGTCAAACATTTCATCATCGCTGCCGCCAAACAAATCATCTTCAGAAGCAGAAGATAAAGTTATGTCTATTGTGGAAGGAAGCTCCTCTGCGTAAGAAGAAGCGTAAGTTAAACCTGCAAATGAACGTGCCAAGTCTGATGAAATAAAAACAAGAGAAGACATTGCTGTGTTCACGTTAGGTGGATCAAAAAATCCGCAGACTGTTGCTTCACGAATTACAAAGCCGTTGCCTGTTCCAGGACCTTCAACTAAAACTTTGTCGCCAACAGCAAGAGGCACTTTGTAATATTTTAGAAATTTATCTTTCAATTTATTATCAACTAAAACTTCATTGCCTTTGTCTGTAGGGTAGGTGCCCTCTGTAAGTTTTGTGCCGTTGAACACATCAAAGTAAGTGCTGCTTTCTCCAGAAAACATTATAAAGTATGGCAAATCTTTTTGCGCGTTGTCATCAGGCTCAAAGTCTTCTGGAACTTTTTCTGTTCCAAAAAAAGCCATTGCAGAAATTTGCTTAGTCTCACTTTTAATTCCATCTGTTGATTTAATTATTGAATCAATTTTATCAACATCAAGAAGTGCAGGCGTTGCAATTGACTCGCCCATTGCAGAAGACATGCTTGAAGCTCCAAACAAATCAAGCTGCACTCCGTCGTCAACTTTTCCTTCTATTAAAATATCGCCGGTGTAGTTTTCTCTAAAGTCACGTTCCATGCCACGCTGAGAAGATTCCAAAAATCCATTGCCGCACAAAACTATTGCTACACCCATGCAAATAAATATTCCAAGTATGAGCGATTTAGTTTTATGCTGCCAAAGATTGCGTAGTGCAATTCTAAAAATCTGTCCCATTAGTTTGCTCCCTTGCCGTAAACATTGCTTCCTTCCTGCTTTTTATCATCAACAATTTTTCCATCAAGAAGGTAAACTACATGGTTGCACATTTGCACAATGCGTGCGTCGTGTGTAGAAAAAATAAATGTTGTGTTCATTTCTTTGTTAAGCTCTTTCATAAGCGCCAAAATTTGCGAACTGTTTTCAGAGTCAAGGTTTGCAGTTGGCTCATCAGCTAAAATAACAGGGGCTTTTGTTACAAGAGCGCGGGCAATTGCAGTGCGCTGTCTTTGTCCACCAGAAAGTTCTCCAGGCTTGTGAGTCTTCCAATCAGATAGTCCCACTTTTTCTATAAGATAGTTAATCCATTCTTCCCTTTGAGTTTTTGTCATTGAGTCCACAGGGCTGTCTGACTGTTTGCCTTTTTTACCAAGCAGCAAAGGAAACTCTATATTTTCATAAACGTTAAGAACAGGAATAAGGTTGAAGTTCTGAAAGATGAATCCCAAGTGAGTGCGTCTTAATTCTGTAATTCTGTTGTCAAGTTTCACTGATACAAAATTTTTCTTCGTGGATTTTTTTGCATCCCCGTCGCCTGTAAATTTTGACTTCTGACCTGTTGATGCAATTGAACTCAAGTTCACATCTTTATAAATATCAATTCCATCAATTACAAGAGAGCCTGAACTTGGCAAGTCAATAAGCCCAATCATATTTAGAATTGTAGATTTTCCAGAGCCAGACGGACCTGAAATTGCGGCGAACTCTCCCTTTTCAATATTAAAAGAAACTCCCTTAACTGCTTCAACTTCAAGCTTACCAAGTGGATAAGTTTTACGAATAGAATCCAATGTTACAATTGCCATAATTACTCCCAATTTAAAATAATCTGTATACTAATAATAATAAAAAGTTATATGTAAAGTCCATGAAAATTATGATATTTTTTTTGAACTTAGAAGATAATAAATCTGATTCCGTCACTCCGAACAAAATGTATAAGTCTCATGCAATTACATTATTATATAGAAGAATCTTCTAACTTTTTTTATTTCCTTTTACAAACGAATATGTAAATGGAATTACAACTGAGATTGCTAAGAAAATAAAAAGACCAACTATATTTAAAAGAGTTTTATCTGTGCAAAGTGAAATAATGCCAAGTGTTGTTAAAATTATTCCTGCCGCGACAAAACAAAAGCCGCCAACTCGTTGAACATTTCTCCATGCGTCATCACTAGAAAGTGCGTAGCCTGTTTTAAATCCAAGTGTTGCATTTCGTGGAATTATTGCAGCATAGTTTCCGTAGAAAATTGCGAATATTCCAAGTGGAATACTAAAGACAACAGGAAAAACTTTTTTTGCAATAGAGCCTTGAATTAATTCTTCTTGAAATGCTAGAGCCACAAGTCCCCAGATTATTACGCTTAGCCATATTGAAATTACTGCTATTGTCAAATGAGAAATAAGAATTGATTTTTTATTTGACTTAGTTTTTATTGGAATAAAAAATCCACAAACGCACACAACAAGAACTGTTATTTCCATAAATAAAATGTAAAGAGGTGAACCATAACGGTCTATTTCAAATTTATAATTGAAGTGAACTGGAATTGATTCTGGCATTTTTTGAATTGCTAAAAGCAATGCGACTGTTTGAACTGCTACTAAACATGTAAGTGCAATTTTAAGCCAAAAAGGGAAACCTTTGTTAAGGTCGGAGGTTTTGTTTTCATTGCTGGTGTTTTCTTTTAGATTTTTTTCTTTCATTACTTCTTGCTCCTTTTATTTTCTTTTTCTGTCATTTTTGCCAC
>JBAXYY010000047.1:0-16972 GCA_041670585.1 Treponema sp.
AGCCGTGGCCTGAACTGAGCCATTCTTGATTTAAAAAGCTTTGTGCTTTCTGGATCAATTTTATCAAGTGTCTCTATCATTTTTGGAATGTAGAAACGCTGAAGAAGCTGCGGTTGTGTTTTTAGTTTTTCCAAAAAGTTGTAAGCAGGGCTTCCTCTTTTAAAAGTGTTGTACATCATGCGGAAGACTGTGTTTTTTAAAAATAAATAGCCGTTTAGAGTTGCAGTAACAGTAGGGGCCGTGACAATTATGCCTTGAGGAGAAAGAAGGAACATATCTAGAATAGAAAGATGCGTTCCCGCGCCCAAGTCAAGAATTACATAATCGGCTTTGCAGTTTGTAAAGTGTTTGATTAAATCATTTTTTTGAGAAGCCTTTAAAGAAGTAAGGCCTGGAATTTCAGAATCGCCCGCTATGAAAGAAACATTTTCATAATCAGTAGGAGAAATTATATCTTCAAATTTTGACTGTCCAGAAAGAAATGTGCCTATGCCAAATTTAGGTGACTGCTGGCCTATTACAAGATGCAGGTTTGAAGCACCCAAGTCCAAATCAGCAAGAACAACTTTTTTTCCTGCCTGTCCAAGAGCAACTGCAAGGTTTGCGCTTAATAAACTTTTTCCAACGCCGCCTTTGCCGCTCGCAACGGGAATTATTTGCATAACTCTAAGTATAGCACATAAATCCGACGCTTGCATAGACGCACAAAACTGCGTAAAATGAAAGAATGATTAAAATGAAATTGTCATCAGAAAAATTTATGAAGTTTTTTTCAGTTGCCTTTGCATTGTTTTTTTTAACAATCGGAGCTTCACAGTGTTTTGCAAAATCATCATCAGAAACTGCTGATACAGAAAAAGCAAAAAGCCGTCAGTACATTGAAATAATCAACAGTGTCTTTGACTATATTCAAAGAAATTATGTTGATGAAGTTGACGCTGAAAAGTTGTACGAAGGTGCAA
The DNA here is from genome assembly GCA_041670585.1 of Treponema sp. Taxonomy (GTDB): domain Bacteria; phylum Spirochaetota; class Spirochaetia; order Treponematales; family Treponemataceae; genus Treponema_D. Next base: position 963 of record JBAXYY010000047.1, read on the forward strand.
TGAAGGGAATGTTAGACAGCATGGGCGACCCACATACAGTTTATTTAAGTGCCCAGGACTGGAACAGTTTGAATGACACAACAACTGGCAATTTTGGCGGAGTTGGTCTTTCAATAAGCAAGGCAAGTGAGTCTACGCCAGAAAAACCTGCATACGTAGAAGTTGCTTCTCCAATAGAAGATTCCCCTGGAGCAAAAGCTGGAATTGTATCTGGTGATTTAATCATAGCAATTGAAGATAAAGACACATCTACAATGACAATGGATGAAGTTTTAGGAATGTTGCGTGGTACAGTTGGAGAGAGTGTTACAATAACAGTGCGCCGTGGCAAAAACATGGAGTTTAAAAAAACTCTTGTGCGCGCAATTATAGAAGTGCCTACAGTAAAATACGGCATGATAGGAAAAATTGGCTACTTACGAATAATAGAATTTACTCCAAACACAGCAGACCGTGTTCAAGACGCAATTGATTCATTTAAGAAAAATAATTTCACTTCTTTAATAATTGATTTACGTAACAACCCAGGCGGACTAATTACAAGTGTAAGCGATGTTGCTGATAAATTTATTGATGAAGGTCCAATTGTTACAACAAAGAGCCGCATTGATTATGAAAACAGTGTGTTTATGGCAAGCGCAAAAAAAACAACAATGCCTAAGGGTATACCAATCATTGTAATGATAAATAGAGGCTCTGCTAGCGCGTCTGAAATTTTAAGCGGCGCTTTAAAAGACGACCATTTGGCGTATTTGGTTGGCGAGCGTTCTTACGGCAAGGGCAGTGTTCAGCAGCCAATTCCTTTACCAAACAACGACGGCTTTAAAATGACAATTGCCCGCTACTACACACCAAGCGACACTAACATTGACAAAATTGGAATTCCTCCAGACAGAGAAATAAAATATCCTGATTTTACAGAAGCAGAAGAAAAGACTTATCTTGATTTAATGAATTCAGGTGAGGTTGAAAAATATGTTGACGCAAATAAACCTATGACAGAAAAAAGTATTTCTTTTTATGCTGTAGAATTGCAAAAAAAATATAATCTTGAGCTTCGTATACTTAGAAAAATAATCCGCAATGAAGTTGAAAGAACAATTCCAACACCTCTTTACGATTTGGATTATGATCTGCAGTTAAAAGAAACTCTTAGTATTTTAAAGAATGAAAATTTTAATGAGCTTATGAAAACAACAAAAACTTTAAAAGAGCTTCAAGAGGCAGCCGCTTTGGAAGAAAAGACAGAAGCTGCAGAAGATAAAAGCAATTTAGAGTAAAACGGAAATAAAAAATGCGGCAGTTTATTGCAGAAACAGAACTAAGTGCACAAGGTTGTTTAACTATAGAAGGAAAAAATTTTCATTACATTAGCAATGTGCTTCGTGCGTCTGTAGGCGACATGGTCTCTGTAAGGCTTATTGATGGTAAACTTCAGCCAATGACTGTTGCAAAAATTGACCAGAAGAAAAAGCAGATTGTTCTTCAAGTTGCTGGTAAAATAGAATCTTCTGCAAATAATAAAGAAGAAGGCTTCCATGCAAAAGCTGAAGAAAAAAAATCAGGCTTAGAGCTGTGGCTTTTTCAATTTGTAGCAAAACCTGTTAAAATGGAATTGATAATTAGGCAGGCTGTTGAGTGCGGAGTTTCTGTTGTAGTTCCAGTGGCAGGTGCCTTTTGTCAAAGCGGTGCTGTAAAATCTGCGGAAGAAGCAGCTCTTAAAAGTGGCAAGGGCGGGCGCTGGGACAGAATAGTAACAGAGGCGTTGCAGCAATGCGGCTCTTCTGTAGTTACAAAAATAAACAAATGCGTTACTGTAAAAGAAGCAGCAGAATTGTGGCAGTCGCAAGTTGATGAAAATAAAGTTTCAGTTGTTTTATACGAGCAGACAAATGGCACAGTTCCTTTAAAGGTAGCAGTTGCAAAAAATGCTTGTGCAAAAAAAGCGGCGGTTGTGGTTGGATCAGAAGGTGGCATTTCACCAGAAGAAGTTGAATTGCTAAAAGCAGGCGGTTTTATTCCAGTGCATCTTAAGACAAATATATTACGGTGTGAAACAGCGGCTCTTTATGGAATAGCTGTAGTTCAAAATTCGCTTACGGAGGATTTAACATGTCAAAGCAAAGAATAGAAATTCTTGGAGTCCCTGTAGATATTCTTCCTCCACAGGACTTGGAAGAAGAAATACTAGAGCTTCTTTCAAAGCCTGGCACAAAGCAAATTGTATTTTTAAGCGTGTGGGATTTATTAAAGGCAAGAAGAAGAAAGACAGATTTTTCTCTTTGTGTAAAGAACGCAGATTTAATTCTTCCAGTTTCAAAAAGCATATTGGGCGGTGCAAAATTTTTAAAGAAGCAAATGCCAGTTAGATACAATCAATTTGACGCGGTAATTAGAATTCTATCAATTCTAGAAGAGCATTACAAATCCCTTTATCTTTTGGGTGGCAGAAAAAAAACAGTAATGGCTGCAGAAAGAAATGTTCGTTCAACTTTTAAAAACTTGCAGATTGTAGGAAGGTACGTTGGCTATTATCCGAAGACTGTAGAGGATGATGTAATTCAGGCAATTTATAAAGCGTCCCCTTCTTTAGTTTTAGTAAGTGAAGGAATTAAAGAAAAAAATGTCTGGCCTTACAACAGAAGAAATCGTTTCTCTTCAAGCATATTTTTGTACTATAAAGATGCGCTTGGAATTTTCAGCGAAAGAATTAAACGGACAAATGAAAATACTTTTGCAAAAGGACATGAAATTTGGAGCGAGATAACTCATAACCCATTAAAAATATTTTTACTTTTTCCGTATATTTGGTATATAATATTACTAGTCTGGTGCAGGTTATCTAAGAAAGGAAAATAAAAAAGTTTTATTTTTTTTTGCAAGAAATTATACTTTTTTCAGAAAACAAACAACTTCTCTCTTGGTGCAACTGTGAAATAGATAATAATTTTTCAGTAAGGGAATATTCACGAGAACAATTCAATGAGCAGCTAATTTCTAATCTAAAACCTTTATGTATACTTGTAGATATAATTACAGAAGAAATATCAGGAATCTACAATTCATATAAATATTATGCTGACAAAAACTTCATTCCAATAATTCTAATTATAGATAGAAATAAAAGACTTTCATATAAAATGCGTTCTCTCTCTTTAGATTCACTTTTTATTTCTGTAGATTCTCAGTCTGGACATTTATTGAGAATTTTAAATTCATTACAGCAACAGTCAGAAAAGTCTTTTGTAAATAGAAACATTCATAAAAATCAAATTCAAAAACTTACATTTGAATCAAGAAAAGTAAATGATGAAAAAGATTTTGCACAGTTAGAAATGTCATTTGAAAACTTTGATATATTTTCAAGTTGCTCTCAAGTTATGAAAAGAGTAAAAGAGCAAATTGAGAGGGCGGCAAATTCTGAAGATCCTGTTTTATTGTTAGGAGAAAGTGGCGCTGGAAAAACATTTGCTGCTAAATACATTCATCAACATTCGCAAAGGAAAAACAATATTTTTATTCCATTGAATGTTGCACAAATCACACCAACACTTGCAGAAAGCCAGCTCTTTGGAGTAATAAAAGGTGCTTACACTGGCGCTGTAGAAAGCAAAGGCTTTTTTTCAGTAGCAAATAATGGCACTCTGTTCTTGGATGAAATAGGAGAACTGTCATTGCCTTTGCAAATAAAACTTCTTGATGTTCTAGAAAGCTACACTTATAGAAAAGTTGGTTCAACAAAAGAATATAAAACTGATGCAAGATTTATTTTTGCAACAAATGCTGACTTAAAAGAAAAAATAAAAATCGGCACTTTTAGAAGAGATTTATTTTACAGAATAAATGTTTTAACTATTAAACTTCCTGCTCTTCGGGAACACAAAGAAGACATACCTTATCTTGCTAAACAATTTGTTACCCAAAAAAACAAATCAATTTCTCAAGAAGCAATTCAAAAATTATGTGATTACAATTGGCCTGGAAATATACGTGAGCTTCACAATCTTCTATCAAGGGTTTGCATTTTTAGCTCCGCAAAAGAAATAAAGGCTGATGATTTGGATTTTAACGTTGATCTTTTTTAGAAAGTCCTGCTGCCTTGTCAAAAACTTTTTCAATATACTTGGCTTCGCTTTCACTTAATGCTGCCCGTGAAAGAATATTGCGCCAAAACTGAGCCATTTCCGGTCTGCCTGTTTTAGAAAAGAAGCCTATATCTTTTAGGCTGCCAGTTATTGAATCAACAGTTTCATCAAGCCTAGATAAAGTGACTGGTGTGTATCCTTTATAGTCCTTTTGAGTTGAGCGGAACAAATGGTAGCACATTATTTGAACAGCATGGCTTAAATTCAATGAAGCAAATTCATCGCTTGAAGGAATTGTTACTCCCAAAGTGCACTCAAGAATTTCCTCATCAGTTAAGCCTGTTCTTTCATTTCCAAAAACAACAGCTACTTTTCCCTCTGAAGTTGTTTTTTCAGCAATATCAGTGAATTCTTCTGGAAGCAAGAGCTTACCTTTTCTTTTTTTACCACGGCGACGAGTTGTTGCAGCTGACATGACGCAATCTGAAGTTGCCTGTGTAATAGAAGAAAAAAACTCAGCTTTCTTCCAAATATTCACTGCATGAATTGCAAGAATCCTTACACGCTCTTCATCGATTTCTTCTTTTTTACCAACAATTCTTAAAGTATGTATACCATTGTTAGCCATTCCTCTGCAAACTGCTCCTATGTTGCGGCTTTCATCTGGTCGGTCTAAAACAATGACTATGTTATTAAGATTCATGACTTGAACTATACAATGTTTTTTCTATTTACGCTACAATATCAATTAATGGAAAAGGGTATTTCTAAAACTAACAACAGTATTTTTCAAAAAGAAAAAACACTTTCTGGCAAAAAAGCATTGGTTATTGGTGGAACAAGCGGAATTGGTTTTTCTGTAGCGCAAAGTCTTTTAGCAGATGGTGCGTATGTAACTGTAACAGGACGCAAAAAACCGTTAGATTTACCAAAAAATAGTTTAAATTTCATTAAGTTTGAATCAAATTCTGCCGATATAATTAAAAATGAAAATGTTCTTATAAAATCAGCACTTTGTGAATGTGACATTTTATGTATTTGCTATGGACCTTTTATTCAAAAACCTTTACATGAAATGACAAATGAAGACTGGTTAAAGATTTCTTTTGACGATTATGCGTTACCGGGAGTTTTTACAAGTTATGCATTAAAATACATGATGAAGCGTAAATATGGAAGAATAATTTTTTTTGGTGGCACTAGAACAGATTCTGTAAGAGCTTATAAAACAAGTGCAGCTTATTCAGGTGCAAAAACTGGCATTTCGGTCCTTGTAAAATCGATTGCTTTGCAATATGGAAAGTTTGGAATTACATGCAACGCAATATTGCCAGGCTTTACACATGATGCGCCTAAAGATACAACTGAAATATTACCTAACGATGTTGCTAACAATGTAATATTTTTGCTTAAGTCTGCAGAACTGAACGGAGTGTTGTTGAACGTTGACAGAGGGTGGAATCCGTAAATTTGGAGATTTTGGTAGTTTAAATTTGACATTGGCACATGCTTTAGTGTATTATGTTAAAACTATCTAATAAATTATATTGTACGCTGGCATTTCCAGAAGCAGGTGGAGGAATATGATCAATAATAATAGCCTTGTACCAGGTTTTAATGATGAAAAGGATGATAGCTTAAAAATTTCCCTTGAAAAAGTTAGCGAGGTTGATAATTGTATAACTATTTATCTTAATGGATATATTGATACTTATAACTCAAGTTTTTTTCAAAAAAGAATTGCAAAGGTTGTAGAAGCCGGATTTGTTAATTTGATTTTTAATTGTGCTAGTTTGAATTATGTTTCATCTACAGGTATTGGTTCTTTTACTGCGTTTTTGAAAATGGTTAAGCCAAAAGGTGGAAATATTGTTCTTCTTGAAATTCAGCCTAAAGTTTATGAAGTTTTCCAGTTGTTAGGATTTAGCCAGTTCTTTAATATTAAAGATACTAGTGCCGATGCAATAGGTTTCTTTAAAGAAGGTACACCAGTTGCGAGCAGCGTGTTCCCTAAAATATTCAGCTGTCCTGTTTGTTCAAAGCGCTTAAAGGCTACAAGAAGCGGACGTTTCCGTTGTTCAGAATGCAAATCAATACTTGCAATTGACCAGCAGGGAAATGTGTTCTTAGGTTAATTCCTTACATCGTTTATATTTATAGAAATAATAAGTCCGGTTGTTTAGCCGGGCTTTTTTTATGCACTTTTAAACTAACGGTTGTTTGTGTAAAACTTGTGGATAAATGGTCTATTTCTTTATATGAAAAGAAATGTATTTATTTTGATTTGTAAACATTTCAAAAAATAAATTTGTAAATTCTATTGACAGTTATAACTATATATAATATAAGAAAATAAACTGTTGTATAGTAAATGGGCTTAATTCTACATATTACAGTGATTTAGCAAAAAAAGATAAATTTCTCTATCTTGCTTGGAATATCAACCTGTGGATAACTTGTGAGAAAAAAGTGGAAGCCTGTGCGTAACCTGATTTTATGACACTTTGCCTGTTAGTTTTAATGGTTTAATTGAAAAGAACTTATATCTATATTATACTTTATTATAAGAGGTTTTTATTATGAAAAAATATGTTTTAGTGATATTGGCTTTTGCAGCTTCAGTGGCGCTTTTTTCTTGCTCATCAACAAAAGTTGAGCGTGTTGATTCTGAAGAAGTTGTTGATATGGACGGTTACTGGAACGACAGCGATGTTCGTATTGTATGCGAGTCTTTGATAAACGATTGTGTTTCTTCAAAAACAATTGCAAATTATAGTAAAGTAAATGGAAGGGCTCCTGTTGCGATTGTAGGAAAAATCAGCAATGACAGCGATGAGCATATAGACACTTCTATTGTTGCAAAAAGATTTCAGAATGCAATAATAAATAGCGGAGTTATGGAATTTGTTTCTGATAAGTTTGAGCGTGAAGAACTTCGAGAAGAGCGTTTTGACCAGGCCGACAATGCAAGTGAAAAAACAGCTAAGGCTATTGGAAATGAAACTGGCGCTGATTATATGCTTCTTGGCTCAATAAAAAGCATTGTTCAAAAAGAAGGGAATAAATCAGTCCGCGCTTATTTTGTGTACGCTGAACTTCATGACATGGAATCTAATAAGATTGTTTGGAGCGGAGAAAATAGCAGTATTAAAAAAATTATAAAAAGACCTTCTGCAAAATTCTAAATAAAAAAGATTTTAGATTCTTAAATGAAAAAAAAATTCTTATTTATAGTTTTATCAATCTCAGCTGCGGTGGTTCTGTTTTCTTGCAAGACAGTTTCTTCCGCAGACGGGCTTGAGCTTTCTGCCCACCCAAAGGTTGTGAATTATAATGAGAAAAAATTTAATTCTGAATTTAACAAGGGCAATTTTAGTAAATGCGCTGGAATGCTTCTTTCTCAATCAATTGGCGAAAATAGTATTATAAAGCAGAATCTTGATATTGCGCTTCTGGAGCATTTTGCTGGCTACTATAAAGCGTCATCTGAAATTATGAATAAGACAGACCGTCTAATGGATGAGGCAGTTACAAAAAGTATTACAAAATCAGTGGCATCTGCAACGTTGAATGAAAACGCTTCTGAATATGCAGGAACGCCTTATGAATATATTTTTATAAATGTGTTTAACGCTTTAAATTATTATAATGATGGCAACATGGAAGACGCTCTTGTTGAAATTAGAAAAATCAATAATAAGCAAAAAGAATATTCTGCAAAGTATGGAGAGGTTGCCTTAAAAAAAGAATCAATTGATTCAAAAGAAATAACAGACGCAGATATTGCGGCAAGCTTTTTTGGTGTGAATGTTGCGGCCTTAAAATTAAAATCTCCTTCTGCTCCTACAGAAAATGATGTATTCAAAGATTCAGAAACGGCACGTTACTTGAGCATGATTTTTATGAAGATGTCTGGCGATGAAGGCAATGCAAGAGTTGATTATGATATTCTAAAAAAAATGAATCCTGCATTTAATGCTTATGTTTCTTCTGATGATAAAAAAGGAAACGTTAGCTTTTTGACATTCAGCAATCTTATTGGAAAAAGATACGAGCAAAACATTTACTTTCCTGGCGATGTTTTAAGCGGAATTTTCACTGTAAATTACAGCATTGTTGGCTATGGAGAAAACGCCATGATTATGCTTCCCCTACTTTCTGATAATATTCAAATACCTGCGTTTAGAATAAAATTTGCTTACCCGGCTTTTGATAAAACTTGCATTGAAAAAAAAGTAAATACTGTAAGAGTTTCATGTGATGAAACTGGCGAAATTTTATATTTAGAGAAGCTAGAAGATTTTAATGACGCTGTTGCTAAAGATGTTAAAGTAAAAGGTTCTAAGGCTTTTGCAAGAAGCGTTGTAAGAAGCCTTACTAAAAAAATGGCTGCTATAACAGCTGGTACGGCAACTCTTACAACAGCGGCAGAGGCTTTTGACGGAGTTAGAAAAAATGGAAGCTTTGGTGAACAAATGCTTTATAGACTTGCGTATGCTTCTGCCTATGCAAGTGTTGTTGCTGCAATTGAAGCTGTAGATGTTTCTGAAACCGCTGACTTAAGGCAATGCAATTATTTACCAGGCGAGTCAAATGCAGGAAGTTTTAATCTTGCTCCTGGAGTTTATTCTTTTACTGTTGATTATCTTGATGTGAACAATAGAATTATTAAAGAAGATAAAATAAAACCTTTGGAGGTAAGGGCGGGACAAACCGTTCTTGTTGAGTCGGAATGCGTAAATTAAATTTGTTGATATTATCATTTGCAATGTTAAGCGTTTCTTGTTTTGCTTTTTCAAAAAATAAAATTGCAGAGCAAATACCTGATTGGGTAAATAATCCATATTCAGTTTATGATTCAGAAAAATATTTTGCTTCAGTTGGTGAAGATGAAAGCCGCCAGAAGGCAGAGGTTAATGCTGTTCAAAATATTGCGTCTTTGTTTGGACAGGATATTGATTTGGTTACAACAGCAAGTCAGCATATGGAATCAAAACAATCAGAAGAAAATATCACAACAGAAGAATGGAAAAAAATAAATCTTGAAATAATAAAACGTGTTAATCAAAAAGATATTTTTGGTATAGAAATAAAAGAATATTGGCTTGATGAAAAAAGAAATGTTTGGTATGTGGTTGCGGTAATAGATAAGGCAAATGCTTCTGAAATATATAAAGGTTTAATTGAAAAAAATAATGAAGAAATAAATGTTGCTCAGAATAATGCAGCTGAAAAAAAATCTATGCTTGAAAAATATTTGTATTATAAATTTGCTAAAAATATTGCTGAGAAAAATGATGTTCATATAAAAAGACTTTCTGTAATAAATCAGGACATGGGGAAAATTTTACAAGACAAATCTTTTTCCTCTGAAGAACTTCTTGGCAAAATGAAAGAGACCGCTTCTTCTGCTCCTGTTTTTATAAATATAAACGGTGATGAAAAAGGTATTATAAAGGCTGCTCTTGTTTCTGTTCTTTCTGAAGAAGGTTTTATTACAACAGAAGACAACAGCTCATCATATGTTCTTTCTGGTTCTGCATATTTTACAGTCTCTGAAAATTCAACTGGAAAAATAACTTTTTGTAAATATTCATTTGAATGTGGCATAGATGATTCAATTACAACATTAAAACTTTTTACATACAGCACATCTGGACGTGAAGGTTCAGGAGACGCTAGTGGCGCAAAACAGCGTTCTGTTAAAAAAATTCAAAATGGAATATTAGAAGAATATCCTTTGGTATTTGAAAAAGAAATTGAAAAATAATCGTTTAATCTTTTCTGTTATTGTTTAAGCAATCTGAATTGTAATGATTACAAATACTTGACTTTGTTATATGTAACTGTTATAGTTACATTAAATAGTAACCAAATAAGTTACAAATCAATTTGTAGGAGTGCTATATGAAGATGAATGTTTTTTTAGCGAGTGCTGTTTTACTTGCGTCTTGCGCAATGTCTGCTGGTGCGGAAAATGCAAAAAAAATTACAGCTGAACAAGGCAAGAAAATGGTTGGTGGAAAAGAGAAGATTGTTCTTGTTGATGTTCGCCGGCTTGATGAATATGAAGCGGGCCATATTGCAAGCGCAATTCTTATTCCAAATGAATCTATTTCTAATAAAAAGCCAGTAGAGCTTCCTGATTTAAATGCAAAAATTATTGTTTACTGCCGGTCAGGACGAAGAAGCGCAAATGCTGCTGAAAAACTTGTTGCAATGGGCTACGCAAATGTTTTTGACATGGGCGGAATTATTGACTGGCCTTATGGTGTTGTAAAAGGAAGTACTCCTGGTGATTTTAAATGAATGCTGAATTTTTAGTCGCAGTTCATGCGTTGGCTTTTTTAAATCACAAGCAGTCCTGCGTTTCTAGCGAAGAGCTTGCTAAAAATATTTGCACAAATCCTGCGCGCGTTAGAAAAGTAATGCTTAAGTTAAAAAATGCAGGGCTTGTGGAAACCGTAAGCGGCAGTTTGGGCGGTTACAGTTTTACAAAAAAAGCTGAAAGAGTTTCGCTTAAGGATATTCTTCGTGCAACTGGCGGAACTGTTAGCGACATAGAATGGAAGTCTGGAAATGAAGATGCTGACTGTTTAATTTCTTCTGGCATGGGGAAAGTTATGGATGATGTTATAGAAAACATAAATCTTGGAGCTGAAAAATATTTGGCTGGAATAACAATTCTTGATGTGGACAAAAAACTAAAATATCTTAAGAAAAATAAATCTTAATTTTGAGAAGGAGCAATTTGTATGGCGGAAAAAACTTTAACTTATGATGCGGTGATTATTGGATTTGGCAAAGGCGCAAAAACTTTAGCGGCAAGGCTTGGAAAGCAGGGCAAGCATGTTGCACTAATTGAAAAATCAAACATGATGTATGGTGGAACTTGTATTAACGTTGGATGCATACCGTCAAAATCTTTGTATACGAGCGCAATAAATTCCTTAAGCGTTGCACTCGTTTCTTTTGAGCAGAAGAAAAAACTTTACTATGATGCGATTGATGAAAAAATCAGAGTGACAAAAATGCTCCGTGAAAAAAATTATGCAAAACTTGCTTCTAATAAAAACATAGAAATCATAGACGGGGAAGCTTCTTTTGTAGAGCCTCATTTGGTTCAAGTTAATTGCGCAAAGAAAACTATTTATGTTTCTGCTCCGTGGATATTTATAAACACAGGCTCCACTGCTGTTGTTCCAAAAATTGAAGGCTTGGAAAATAACAGCTATGTTTTTTACAGCGAGTCGATTATGAATTTAAAAGAGCTGCCTAAAAAACTTACTATAATTGGCGGCGGCTACATTGGACTTGAATTTGCTTCAATGTATGCTAACTTTGGTTCGGATGTGACAGTTATTCAAGATGGTGAAAAATTTATTCCTCGTGAAGATGATGATGTTTCTGCCTGCATAGAAAATATTCTTGTAGAGCAGAAAATAAAAATCATTAAAGGTGTTAATGTTGTTTCTGTTTCTAAAAACGGCGAAGTCGCTTACAAAACATCAGATGGAAAAATAAACGATGTTCAGTCCGATGCTGTTCTTGTTGCAACAGGAAGAGTGCCTAATGTAAAAGCGCTTCATGTTGAAAAGGCCGGAATAGAGCTTACGTAAAGAGGCGCTGTTAAAACTGACTCTCTTTTAAGAACAACGTGCAAAAATGTTTGGGCAATGGGCGATGTTACAGGAAGGCTTCAGTTTACATACACTTCCCTTGACGACTACCGCATTGTGTACCCTCAGCTTGAAGAAAACTTTTCTGAACAAAATGCCTACTCAATTGCAAAAAGACAAAATGTTCCATACAACGTTTTTATTTCAACACCGTTTGCCCGCGTGGGGATGAATGAAAAAGAAGCTGCGTCCCTTGGAATAAAAGCTCGTGTTGTAAAAATGCCTGCTGCGGGAATTCCAAAAGCGCAAGTTCTTAGAAAAACTGACGGCATGTTAAAAGCGCTAATTGGTGAAGATGGCAAGATTCTTGGAGCAATGCTTATTTGCGAAGAGGCGTATGAAATGATTAACATTGTAAAGCTTGCAATGGACGCAAATCTTTCTTACACAGTGTTGCGCGATCAAATATTTACTCACCCTACAATGAGCGAATCTTTGAACAATCTGTTTTCAATGTGAATTTAATTTATCTCTAGCGAATCATCATTTAGAAGAAAATCTTTTAGTCCTAAAATTAAAAAGCCATTCTCTTCTAAATGAGGTTTTGACCTTTCTTTTGTTATTATTATTTTTTTAAATGAGTTATCAATGTTAAGCAGTGATTTTTTTTCTTGCTCTTCTTTCTGTTTGTCTGAAATTTCATATGCTGATTGTATATAAAATTTCTTGTTACCCTGGTTTGCTACAAAATCTACTTCAAGTTGTTTGCGTTCGCTTTTCCCATTTTTACTTTTGATGTTTATTTCAATAATACCAACGTCAACATTGAATCCCCTTAGAATAAGCTCATTGTAAATTATATTTTCCATAAGATGAGGCATTTCAATTTGTCTGAAATTTAACAAAGCATTTCGTAATCCTACATCTGAAAAATAATATTTAGAATTTGCGCCAATATATTTTCTGCCTTTTATGTCATAACGGTTTGCTTTATTTATTAAAAAAGAGTCTTTTAAATAATTTATGTGATTAAGAATTGTTTTTGCAGTGTATGTTGTTTTTATATTGTTCTTAAATGTATTTTCTATTTTAGAGGGATTTGTAAAAGAACCTATTGCAGAAGAAAGAACATTTAGCAAATCTTTTATTCCAACTTCATTTTTTATATTGTTATGCTGGACTATATCCTTGATATACACTTCTTCAAATAAATTTTTTAAGTAGTCAGATTTTTGCTTATCTGTTTTTAATGAAATTATTTTTGGAAGACCGCCATAAGTTGCATATTCTAAAAACGTATCTTCAAAATCAACATTCTTTTTTTTAGTAGAATAATATTCTGAAAAACTTAATGGTTGAACATGAATCTGATCGCCTCTGCCTCTGAACTCTGTAAGTATATCTGACGAAAGCATTTTTGAATTGCTGCCTGTGACGTATGTGTCTATGTTTTCATTTTTTAGAAGGCCGTTCAATACATTGTAAAAAGTAATAAAATCATCTTTTAAGTTTGGGTTTTCTATTTTCCCACAATATTGTATTTCATCAATAAGAACATAATACTTTGTTTTTTTATTAGTAGTCTTGCTTCTTATATATTCGCCCAAAGTTATTGGATTTCTTAATAAAGCATATTTTTCATCATCAAGAATAATTTCAATAATCTGTTTGTTCTTTACTCCTGTTGAAAGAAGATAATCTTTAAAGATATTAAACAGCAGATATGATTTGCCACATCTTCTAATGCCTGTTATAACCTTTATCATTCCGTTGTGCATTTTTTGAGTAAGTTCTTTTAAATATAAATCTCTTCTAATGACCATTTTGTACTACTCCATAAAAATGCGTAAAAACGCAAATATATGGAATTATATAAATTATCTGACTTTAATACAATCAGCTTTTTGTATAATTTTATAGTTTGAGAAATATAATTACTTGTAGCAAAAAGAAGCATTTTGTTGTATACTAGACTTGTTCCGTAAGACAGCTTTCTTAAAATGACTGGTGCTTTATGGTTCAAGTTTTTTCTATAAATAATATCTGACTGCAAAGAAGTTCTGAGCAGAAAGGGGCAATATGACTGAAGACGATAAAAGAATCGGCATAATTGGAATTGTCATTACTGACTTGAATTGCACTGCCGAAATTAATCAAATTGTACATGATTATTCTTCTCTTATAGTTGGGCGCATTGGCATTCCTTACCGTGAGCGTGGCGTTTCTGTAATTTCACTTATTGTTGACGGCTCTAATGATGAGATAAGCGCAATGACAGGAAAGCTTGGACGGGTTAAAGGCGCTTCTGTAAAATCTATGGTGGCAAAAATATGATTAAGATTGCCGTTTATGGAAAAGGCGGAATTGGAAAATCTACAATGACTTCTAATCTTGCGGCGGCGTTTGCTTTTTTGGGCAAGAAAGTTATTCAGATTGGATGCGACCCTAAAGCTGACTCTACAATAAATCTTTTGGAAGGAAAGGCGCTTACTCCAGTTATGGACTTGATGCGGAATGGAAACGAGTCACCTTCTCTTGATGAAATTTCCCGTGTTGGTTTTAAAGGAATTGTTTGCATAGAAACTGGCGGTCCTACTCCTGGCTTAGGTTGTGCTGGACGTGGAATTATTTCGACATTCAATTTGCTTGAAGATTTGCAACTGTTTGAAAAATATAATCCTGATGTTGTGCTGTATGATGTTTTGGGCGATGTTGTGTGCGGAGGTTTTGCGGCTCCAATAAGAGAAGGTTACGCTGACCATGTTTTGATTGTTACTTCCGGAGAAAAGATGGCGCTTTATGCGGCTAACAATATTTACACTGCTGTTAAAAATTTTGAAGACCGTTCTTACGCAAAAGTTCGTGGCATTATTTTAAACAGGCGGAATGTTCCTGATGAAGAAAACAAAGTGCGCTCTTTTGCAAAAGAAAGAGGGCTTGAAGTTGTTGCTGACATTCCTCGTAGCGATGACATAAATAATTTTGAAGATGTTGGTAAAACTGTTATTGAAGGTAATGCGGAGCTTTCTGTTAGCAAGAAATTCTTTGACCTTGCAAAACTTCTTTTGTCTGATGATAAATGTGATGACAATTCTGATGGTGAATCTATAGAAGAGAAGGCAAACTGATGGCGGAAAATATATTTTCAATCAGTGTAAAAGAATTAGCTTCTTTAGGCTTTGAAAAAATGCCACGGAATTTTATTCCTTCATGCGGGCTTGTCTATAGTTCACCGGCTACTCTTTCTTACAACTCACCAGGGGCCTTGGGGTTTGGAGTAAAACGCGCGGCTCTTGTAATTCCAGAATCTGTTATGCTTTTAGTGGCGCCTGACTGCTGTGGAAGAAATTCAACAATACTTTCTGCGAACGAAGGCTACAGCAAGAGAATGTTTTATTTACGCATGGACGAAACTGATTTAGTTACAGGAAGACATTTGAAGATGATTCCAGAAGCTGTAAAAGAAATTTGTTCTGTGGCTAAACCAAAACCTAAAGTTGTAACAATTTGCATTACTTGTGTAGACGCGCTTTTGGGCACTGACTTGGAAAGAGTGTGTCGTAAGGCAGAAGATGAAACTGGTGTGATTGTTGTTCCAAGCTACATGTATGCTCTTACGCGTGAAGGCCGCAAGCCACCAATGACTGCAATTCGCCAAACAGTGTACTCGCTTTTAAAAGACAAACCTAAGCAAAATGACATGGTGAACTTGACTGGATTTTTTTCAGAAGTTGATTCTTCTTCTGAACTGTTTTCTCTTTTAAAATCAGCGGGTGTTAAAAAAATAAATCAGATTGGAAAATGCAAAACACTTGATGAATATATGGAAATGGCGGCGGCCAATTTTAACCTTATGCTTTACCCAGAGTCGCGTTACGCTAATGACTACATGATGAGGCATTTGGGTATTCCTTACATTGAGCTGATTAGGCTTTACGATATAGAAAAAATTCGTAAGCAGTATGTTTATTTTGCGTCTGCTATAGGAACACAATTTGTTCTAAAAGAATTTCGTGATGAAGCAGTTATGGCTTTGGAAAATTTTCGCTTTATAAAAAAAGACTGCAGCTTTGCAATTGGACAGATGATTAACGCTTTTCCGTTTGAGCTTGCGCTTTCTTTGTGCGGATATGGATTTAAAGTGCCGTATGTTTTTGCGTCTCCAGCTGAAGATGACTTTGTGTACATTAAGCATTTAGCGGAGCTTTCTCCAGACACAAAAGTTTTTGCTCCGACAGATTCTTCAATGGTAAATTTTAAGAGCGTTTCTTCTGGAGCAGATATTGCTGTTGGAAAAGACATTGCG
>JBAXYY010000048.1:0-16904 GCA_041670585.1 Treponema sp.
GTTTTTAACGCTTACAAATGAATATTTAAGAAATGCAATTGGTTTTTTATTTAATTGGAAAAGTGTTGTGGCAATTGTCTTAATCATTTGCTCAATATTTATTTTTAGACCGTTCTGCAAATATATTTGTCCGCTTGGCGCAATTTATTCTTTGTTTAATAAAGTTGCAATTTTTGGAATTAAAGTTGATGAAACTAAATGCTGTCATTGTAACGCTTGCACGTTTTCATGCAAAATGAATGCGCTTAAAATAAATGACAGAGAATGCATACGATGCGGTGAATGTTTTGACAAATGTCTTTTTCATGCAATTACAAGATAGAATAATTTACAAATGCGATTTATTGGAGTAAAATTAAGGTATTATTTAATTAGGGAAGTTTATGAATAAATCGAGCAATTTGGATTTTTATGATAAAAACGAACAGCATGTTAATCAAATAGTTTCAAGATTTATTCTAGTTGGAAATCTTGTAGGTCCTGCGTTAATCATAGGGCGTGCATTGAAAATTTTTCATGTAGTAAATTATTTTGTTCTTGTAGTTTTTTCAATTTGCTTTTTAGCGCTTAGCCTTTTTCAAATACTTTTTTCTAGAAAACATCCTTATAGCCATGCAACAAAATATATTTGCCTTTTAAGCATAGAAATCTTAGTTGCGTTTCTGTCAATTAATCCAGGTTTGTGTATGTTTATGAGTTATGTCATTGTGCCTATTTTTGCATGTATGTATTTTAGTAAAAAATGTACAGTGACAATGTGCTCAATAAGCTATGTCGTGTTTGTGGCATCAATTTACATAAGAAGCTTTCATGCAATTCCACCTGGGCTTGATTATGGTTTATCAAGCTTTAGTTGGTTTATGGCCTTTTCATTAGGTGGAACAATTGAATATTTTATTTGCACCGTGTTGATTTATTTTGTAACAAAAACAACAAGAGAAACGTTGGACGAGCAACATAGGCAGTCACAAAAAATTCAGGAGATGCAATCTTTAACAATTACAGGTTTTGCAAATCTTGTTGAATCAAAAGACTCTTCTACAGGCGAACATGTAAAACGAACAAGTTACTATGTGTCGCTTATTTGTAAAAAACTTAGAAGCTTAAATTATTATTCAGAGGAGCTTTCTGATGTTGAAATTGACTATATGGTAAAAGCCGCTCCTTTGCATGATTTAGGTAAAATAAATACACCAGAGAAAATCTTGAGCAAGACAAGCCATCTTACAAAGGAAGAATTTGAAATTATTAAAAAGCATACTATTACTGGTGAAAAAATGATAGAAACAAATCTTTATAATATAGAAGATAAAGAATATGTAAAAGTTGCGGAAGATATGGCGCTTTATCATCATGAATGGTGGAACGGCAACGGATATCCAAAAGGGCTTTCCGAAACTGACATTCCCCTAGCTGGAAGAATTATGGCTGCGGCTGATGTTCTTGATGCTTTATTAAGTGCACGTCCATATAAAAATGCTTTTTCTTTGGAAGATACAATGAAGATTATGAAGAGCCTTTCTGGAATTCAATTTGATCCTAAAGTTATAATTGCAGTTGAATCTTCAAGCGATGATATTAGAGAATATTTAAATGAAGAAAAAAGCCACCTAAATTAGAAATTTGTTTTCTAACTTAAATGGCTTTTTATTTACGAGCAATCTTTTTTCAATTACAAAATCAATCTTTTCTCATTGAAGCAAAAGGATCTACAGTGCGGTATTTTTCACGTAGCTTTGGTTTTTCAATTTTACCTGTTGCGTTGCGAGGAACTGGTGCAAAAATAATTTTCTTAGGGCGCTTGTATTTTGGAAGCTCCAGACAGAAGTTGTTAACATCTTCTTCTGTAAGCTTAAAGCCTGGTTTAACTTCAATAATAGCCGCCGCAATTTCACCAAGACGTGTGTCCGCAAGTCCTATTACCGCAACATCTTTTACTTCATTCATTTTGTGAAGGAAGTCTTCTATTTGAACAGGGTAGAGGTTTTCTCCGCCTGTAATAATAACGTCCTTCTTTCTGTCAACAAGGTAGTAGAATCCGTCTGGATCTTGAAGAGCCATGTCGCCTGTAAAAAGCCAGCCGTCTTCGCTAAGAACTTCTTTTGTTGCCTCAGGATTTTTGTAATAGCAAACCATTACGCCAGGTCCTTTAACAGCAAGCTCTCCAACTTCACCTTGCTTTACTTCATTGCGGTTTTCATCAACAATTTTTACTTGCCAGCCGTAGCCTGCAACTCCAATAGCGCCAATCTTATTTGTATTTTCAACACCAAGATGAACGCAGCCAGGTCCAATTGATTCAGAAAGACCATAGTTAGTATCGTAGTCGTGGTTAGGGAAATACTTCTTCCAATCTTCAATGAGCTTTTTTGGTACAGGTTGAGCGCCAATGTGCATAAGCCTCCACTGGTCTAGCTTGTAATCAGCAAGCTTTAGGTCGCCTCTGTCCAATGCGTCTAGAATGTCCTGTGCCCATGGAACTAAAAGCCATACTATTGTGCAATGTTCATCAGAAACAGCCTTTAAAATAAATTCAGGCTTTGTTCCGCGAAGAAGAACTGCCTTGCTGCCGGAAATGAGCGAGCCAAACCAGTGCATCTTTGCTCCAGTGTGGTAAAGCGGCGGTATGCATAAGAAAGTGTCTTTTCTAGTTTGCCCGTGGTGCTTTTGCTCAACAACTGCGGCGTGCATTAAAGCTCGGTGCTTATGAAGAATTGCCTTTGGAAAACCAGTTGTGCCTGATGAAAAATAAATTGCGGCATCATCTTCGTCTGTAATTTTAATTTCTGGATTGCGGCTTTCACAGTTCATAGCTAGTTGAAAATAATCTTCCGCAAAAGTAGGGCATACGCCTTCACCTACAAAAAGCAAAAGTCTGTGCTGGCTTAACTTGTTTGCAATTTCTTCTATACGTCCAATGAATTCTGTTCCAAAAAATAAAACGCTTATGTCGGCAAGGTCAACACAATAGTCAATTTCATCAGAAGCGTAACGAAAATTCAACGGAACTGCTAAAG
Source organism: Treponema sp. (assembly GCA_041670585.1). Lineage (GTDB taxonomy): Bacteria > Spirochaetota > Spirochaetia > Treponematales > Treponemataceae > Treponema_D. The sequence goes on from JBAXYY010000048.1 coordinate 3,018, forward strand.
CGCCTGTCTTTAAAATACCAAAGTAAATTGGCAGCCATTCAAGGCAGTTCATTAGCAAAATGCCAACTTTGTCGCCTTTTTTAACACCGCGCTCAAGCAAGAAGTGTGCGCATCTGTTTGCCTTTTCATTAAAAACGTGCCATGTGATTTGCCGTCTGTATGGCATGAATGGTTCAGGCTGAGTTAAGTCGTAATCTTTCCAAGTGATTCTTTGTGTATCTTTAACTTCAGGATTTAATTCTACAAGCGCAACATCGTGTCCGTATTCCTTTGCGTTTCTTTCTAGAAAATCTGTAATAGGCATTTTTTTCTCCAGTGTCTGATCTTTTAGTAATACTTAAGTTTATAAATTATCAGTATAAACCTGTTATTCGCTGTTGTCGAGGGTGAATATTGCTGAATTTTTGTAGATACAAATAAAGGTATTTTTAAAAGATAAAGTTTTTAGAGATTTTCATAATTATTCTACTTCATTCAATTAGCACAATCTGATAATATACTCACACTATGGAAAATAATAAATTTGCTGAAAAAATTCGTGAGGCGGCTTCTGAAGGCGCTGTTCTAATTAAAAATGAAAATAATGTTTTACCTTTTACCGATTCAGATACAGTTTCTATTTTTGGAAGGGCGCAAATTGATTATTATAAAAGCGGCACTGGCTCTGGCGGCTCTGTCCATGTTCTATATTCAACAAATTTATTGGACGGCATGTTGAGGAAAAAATCATCAGGACATAATCCTCTTATAAATAAAGAGCTTGCACGTGTTTACACTGACTGGATAAAGCAAAACCCTTTTGACAACGGCGGTGGCGGCTGGGCTGCGGAACCATGGTGTCAGAAAGAAATGGAAGTGAGCAGTGAGCTTGCAACAAACTCAGCGTCGGTTTCCACAAAAGCAGTTTATGTTGTTGGAAGAACTGCAGGCGAAGAGCAAGACAACAAAATGGAAGAAGGAAGCTTTCTTTTAACTAAGACAGAAAGGGAAGCGCTGATAAAAATTTGCGGGGCTTTTGAAAAAGTTGTTGTTGTTTTAAATGTCTCAAATATTATTGATATGTCATGGGTTGAGTCGCCTGAATTCAACGGACACATTTCTTCTGTAATTTACACATGGCACGGCGGCATGGAAGGCGGCAACGCAGCGGCTGATGTTTTGTGCGGAGTAACCTCACCTTCTGGAAAACTTACAGACACAATTGCACACTCAATAGAAGATTATCCTTCAACAGCGAATTTTGGCGGTGCAGAAAAAAATATTTATGCAGAAGACATTTATGTTGGCTACAGATATTTTGAAACTTTTGTTCCAGAAAAAATTCAATATCCTTTTGGATACGGACTTTCTTATGCTTCATTTGAAGTTGATTTTATAAAGGCAAATGACAAAAAAGGAATTATTAATGTAACAGTCGATGTAAAAAATACAAGCAAAGATTTTTCTGGCAAGGAAGTAGTGCAACTTTATTTTGAAGCACCACAAGGTAAGCTTGGAAAACCAACGCGAGCTCTTTGCGCATTTGCAAAAACAAAATTGCTTGCTCCAAAAGAAAAAGAAAAAATTACACTTTCATTTCCATTAAGCTCTATGGCGTCTTATGATGACAGCGGCGCAACAGGGAACAAAAATTGCTTTGTTCTAGAAGCGGGCGAGTATAGATTTTACTTAGGAACAGACTCTCATTCGGCAAAGCAAATTTTAATTGATGAAAAAAATTCAGTGAATGTTATATCTACATTAGTTGTGGAAAAACTAGAGCAGGCGGCGGCACCAAGCGAAGCCTTTAAACGCATGAAGCCAATGTCAAAAAAAGCGGACGGCACTTATGCTCTTGGCTATGAAAATGTTCCTTTAAGTGAAATAGATTTATCTAAAAGAATAAAAGAAAATCTTCCAAAAGAAATATCATATACAGGTGATGTTGGAATTAAATTTAAAGATGTGCAAAAAAAGCCAGCCAAACTTGATCCGTTCATAGCCCAGCTTAACGCAGAAGAATTAGCAACACTTGTTCGTGGTGAAGGAATGTGCAGCGACAAAGTGACACCTGGAATTGCAGCGGCGTTTGGTGGTTTAAGTGAAGCATTGTACAATTACGGAATACCAGTTGCGGGAGTTTCAGACGGTCCTTCTGGAATAAGAATGGACAATGGAAAAGAAGCAAGCCTTATGCCAATTGGAACATTGCTCGCGTGTACCTGGAACACGGAGCTTGTTAGCGAACTGTACATTTGCGAAGGAAAAGAGCTCGCGTCTAATCAGATAGATTCACTGCTTGGGCCTGGAATGAACATACACCGCAACCCTTTGAACGGACGAAATTTTGAGTATTATTCAGAAGACCCTTTGGTGACAGGCGCTATGGCAAGTGCGGTTGTGTACGGACTAAGGCATGGTGGAGCGTCTGGCACAATAAAGCATTTTGCTACAAACAATCAGGAAACAAAAAGACATATTGTAAATGCAATAGTTTCTGAAAGGGCATTGCGTGAAATTTACTTGCGTGGATTTGAGCGTGCAGTAAAGCAAGGAAAAGCAAATTCTATAATGACAACATATACTCCGTTGAACGGACATTGGACAGGCTCTAACTATGACTTGGTAAATACAATTCTACATAAAGAGTGGGACTTTACAGGATTAGTAATGACAGACTGGTGGGCAGAATTAAATGATTGCGTTGAAGGTGGTGCTCAGTCAATTAAAAATACAGCGTCAATGGTTCGCGCAAGAAACGATGTATACATGGTTGTTGACAATAACGGCGCTTCTTCAAACGTTTATGGTGACAATATTCCGTCTATGTTAAAAGAAGGAAAGCTTACTTTAGCAGAACTTCAAGTTTGCGCAAAAGATGTGATTAATTTTTTAATGCAGTGCCCTGTTTCAAAAAGAAAGCTCCGACCGTTAAAGCAAGTTGAACTTTGCAAAACTAATGTTAAGTCAGAGCCTAAAGTTGAAAAGATTTATTCAGTTTCAGAAAGGTTTTCTCCTTCAAATGATAGCAAAAAATCAGAATGGATAAAAATTGAAAGTGACGGCGCATACAATGTTTTTGCAACTTATACAAAATCAACAGACAAGCTTGTTTCGCAGTCTGTCTGCAATATTTTGTTTAACGGCAGTCCTTATGTTTCATTCGACAGCAGAGGAACAAATTGCAATATTTTAACAACAAATGTTGGAAGAATAAAACTAGAGCAGGGCTACTACGAAATTTCGCTTAACAATATAAAGCCTGGAATTGAAGTGCAAAATGTCTTCTTCCAAAAAACCGGCAACTGATGTGTCATTGAGAGAAGCAAAGCGACGTGGCAATCTCTTTAATGAACAGATTCCTCCGCTTCGGTCGGAATGACATGGAGCCAAATATTACAACCGCCTGTCTGTTTTAGATTCGTGCCTAACAATTAAGAAAGAGACTATATCAATTACAACTACAAGTACAAAGAAGTAAGGTGAAAAGCTTTGTGCTTCAGCTGCGGGGCTTAGCAAGAAGTCATAAGTTCCATGCACGCAGATTGGGAATATAAGGCACAAAATCATGCAGATTGTAGAAAGAAAACCGTTGCCGTCTAAAGAAAAGTGTTTTGCTCGTGATAAAAAATAACCCATAAGAATACCAAAAGCGGCATGTCCTGGAATTGCAAAAAGCGCACGGGAAACCGCCACGCCTGTTCCGTAATTTATAACATAGATAATATTTTCCAAGCCAGCAAAACCAAGTGAAGCTGAAACTGCGTAAACAATGCCGTCAAATTTATAATCAAAGTCGCGTGACTTCCAAACAAAAAAGTAAAGCACAAACCATTTAGTAAGCTCTTCAACTAAAGCCACACCAAAAAAGTTTTCCATCAATTCATATTGAACTGTGTCGCCTGGATAATTTGACTGAATAATAGATTGTAAAATACGCTCAACTGGAATATCAATTAAAGAAAAAAGAGCGCCAAAAAGCATGACTTTTAAAACCATTCTTACAGGCTCGCGTTCAGCTTTGTCTTGTGAATAAATATAAAAAATAATTAGAGCGACCGGTAAAAGTGCCGGAAGCAAAATAAAGTAAAATAAAAATTTCGTCATAATGAAAAAATTATAGTATAAAGTTCATTCTTGTCCAATATGATTTTAAAGCGTTTCAATCCAAGACAATGCTAACGATTCATATTTATCCTTGAACTTTTCAAAATCATTTGAAATGCTGCTCATGCCGTCTGTGTCTGTAATCCAAAGAATTTCATACGACATGTTTGGCATAAAGTCTTCTGTTATGAATGTAATGCAGGAAGTTTTTGAATCATAAGTGTAATCTGTACCCAAAGAAACCGGTTTACCCTCAACAAATACAATGAAATTTTCTCTTTTCTTGTCTAGATTGTATAAAATAAATTTGTAAGGGGTTGCCATTTTGCCTTCAACATGAAAAGTAAGCTCTTCCGCTTTGTAAGGTATAGATTTATCAAGGGGAATTTGCACTTTTGTGGTTACAGATTCGTACTTGCATTTCTTAGTTGGAATAAGAAAAGTTTCGCCTGTTTCTTTATTTACCGCATTTACCTTTGTAAGTTTTGAAAAAACGTATACTGTGTAAACTTCGCCATTTAAATCAGAACCTGTGTTAACAAAAGTCGTTGGTGTTGATTTGCAAGAGGATAAAATTGCAATTGATAAAATGATAGCTGTTAAAAAAGTGATTGTATTTCTTTTCATAGTATGATTATCGGAATATATAAACAAAAATGTAGTAATTAGAAAATGTTGTCATTGCGAGGAACGTAGAGAAGTGGCAATCTCTTATTAAAATAAGCACTTTTTAATAAGAGATTCCTCCACTACGGTCGGAATGACAAAATTCACTATATTTAATTTGAAAAATAATTGTAATGATTATAAAATTTGTATTGAATAAGAATTAAAAGTGTGCCAATATTTCTGTAATTATCTACATATTTATAGGAGCAGCTGATGAAAACTTTTACTATAGCGCCGAATATTTTTGCGCTTCACGGTGATATTTATACAAAAGATTTGTTTGAAGGATTCTGGCCTTTGCCTAACGGGGTCACATTGAATTCTTATTTTATAAAAGGTCAAAAGACTTGCCTTGTTGACTTGGTAAAAGACTGGGGCGGTTCTGTAAAGCAATATGAAGAGCAGCTTGCACAGCTTGGAACATCATTTGAAAAGTTAGATTACGTTGTTTTGAATCATCTTGAGCCAGACCATACTTGCTTTCTTTCAGAGTTAGTCCGCCGTAATAAAGATGTTGAAATTTATTCTACAGAAAAAGGAATTGCCTTAGTGCAGAAATTCTTAAAGGTGAGCGGAAATCTTCATGCAGTAAAAACAGGCGACTCACTTGATTTAGGTGATGGAAAAGTGTTGCAGTTTTATGAAACACCAAATGTACACTGGCCAGAAACAATGATGACCTTTGAAAAAAGCAGCGGCACTTTATTCAGCTGTGACGCTTTTGGTTCATACGGCGCGCTTGGCGACAGAATGTTCAATGATGAATTTACAGAAGATGAGCATAAAAAATTTGAGCAGGAATCACTTCGCTATTATTCAAACATTGTCGCTTCATTCAGCACGTTTGTAAAAAAGGCTATAGAAAAACTTTCATCGCTTGAAATAAAAACAATTGCTCCAAGCCACGGCATGATTTGGCGTACAAATGTAAATACAATTGTTTCACGCTATTTAAGATATGCTGGCTACAATACTCCTTCTGCAGAAGGCAAGTATGAAATGGAAGATGAAGTTTGCGTTGTTTGGGGCTCAATGTACGGCTTTACTAAAAAAGGTGTAGATGCTGTTGTTGAAGGAATTAAGGAAAGCGGCCTTAAATATACAATCCATGAAATACCTCAGACAGATTTTTCTTTTGTCTTAGCTGATGCTTACAAGTCAAAATATTTGGTGATTGCAATGCCAACTTACGAGTACAAAATGTTCCCACCAATGGCGCACTTTATTGACTTATGCGCAAGAAAGCATTTGATTGGAAAAACAGTTCTTCGCATTGGAAGCTGGGGCTGGGTAGGCGGCGCACAAAGGGAATATGAAGCTTCAACAGAAAGTCTTAAATGGAATCAGATTCCGTCAATTGAATGGCAGGGCGTTCCAGACGATGATGTTCTTGCTAAGTTAAAGGAGCAGGGCAAGCAACTCGCTTCAGTTCAATAAACTAACTGCGACACTACAGGCAATTCACTTTGACAAGATCGGTGAACGCCGCTAATTTCATCAGTGAATTATTTTAGTGTAAAATATGCTCAACAAGAGTGCCGTTTTTGTAAACTAGTTTTAGCGAAAAGAACGGCACTTCTTTTGTAAGCAGCTCTAAGAAAATCTTGTCGCCTTCCCACAAATTTAAATTAAGAACATCTTGCTTTGGAACCCAAGAAAGCTCGCCTTCATTCATCAAAGAAGTTTGTGGATAAACAGCGGCTGGCGCAGTTCCAGAAAAACTGTCTGCGGTGTACAGGCACATGTATTCTACAAAATCATCAGAAACAAAAGTTACTATTCCACGGAATTTGTATGAAAGCAAAGTAAGATTTGTTTCTTCTTTTATTTCCCTAAGCAAACATTCGTCTGGACTTTCACCATGCTCAAAGTGTCCGCCAACGCCAATCCATTTGTTGTGGTTTTCATCGTTTTGTTTTGTTGTGCGGTGAAGCATTAAGTACTTGCCGTCTTTTTCAATATAGCAAAGTGTCGTTAAATTTGATTTCATTTGTTTTTGTAAACCTATTGTTGATTTTTCTGTGTTCCTGTCTTTTTCATCTTTGAACGCACTTGCATTATAAAATATCTTATGCGATTTGTCATTAACAACAAAAACAGTGTTGTAGTGTGTTAAAAGCGCACTATACGTTTAGACGCATTTTTTGTATAAAATAAGGCTTCATTGGTGATTTATGGGTACAGATTATGAAAATGAGTAAAAAACTATATAAAATAAGGGTTTATAGGCAATTTATGGGTACAGATTGTTATTCTATATGAAGAAAATCAAAATCAACATAACCTCCGGCGGCTTTTGTTGCGGAACTAAACAGCGCGAATCTGTAGCCGGTAAAATGCTTTAGACTGTACACCATAGAAAGCTGTGCTCCAAATGGTTTAAAGTTTTTTCCATCTAAGCTGTATGAAAATGAAACTTTATTTTGAGCAAAATTAAAATGCTCTTTTAAATAAATTTCATCTTGTGAAAGTTCCATTCTGTTTTCTTCTTTTTCTGTATAAGTGTCGCTTCCACTTTCGTAGCAGCATACATTCGCTATGAATTTTTTACTGCCTTCTTTTTTCACCGCAATGTAGCCGTATTTTGCTTGAAGGGCCGCAAGTCCTGCTATGTCTCCGTCTTTCATTTTTGAAGTGTCAACTTTTGTTACTCCGCTGCAAATGTAGCCGCAAGTTCTTACAGTAAGCATGTTCCGTGTTTGCGTAAAATCTTTGGAAATGGTTCCGTTTGTAAGGCGTAAGAAACCTTTTCTTTGGGTAAGCGACCAACTGCTGTTGTCTGGATTGTGGTTCCATTGATACTCTAATTTTATTTTTTCAGAATCAAATTCGTCTGAAGAAACAACTGATGTCTTTGATAAATTTCCTAAAGGCTTTTGCATTTTGTGCGGTACTTTTCCATTTGTCCCTAAGATAGGCCAATCTTCTTGCCATGTTACTGGAACTAAAACAGGCGCTCGTCCTACAGGTCCCATGTCTCTAAAAACAAAGCCGTACCAATCGCCGTCTTTTGTATCAACAATGCAGCCTTGAGCAGCTCCTTCATTTTGCAAAACTATTTTCTTTTCGTATGGTCCTTCTATTTTATCTGATCTAAAACAGTATTGCGTTCTCATTGAATTCTGAGGCCATGCAATTATGAAGATGTAATATTTGCCGTTGATTTTTTGAACATGCGCGCCTTCGCCTTTTAAGCCGGCAGTTAGTTCTGTTGAAGCAATCAGCTTGTTTTTTGCTCCGTCAGATTTTATTTCTGTTAAGTCGGAGGTAAGCTCTGTTAAATAAATTTTTCCATCAGAAGCGCTCACTACATAAACTTTTCCATCATCATCAAATAACAAAGATGAGTCGTAAAAAATTGTGCTGAATGTTTGCCTTTGCCATTTGCCGTTTTCAATATCTGTTGTGTGGTAGATATAACTTTTTCCAGAAGTGAAGCTCATAAAAAGAACGTAGAAAGTTCCGTTGTTGTATCTTAAGGAGCTTGCCCATGTTCCTCTGCCGTAAGCGTTTTTGCCGTTTGCTAAATTAAATTCATCTGTGTCTTCAAGAACATCATAAACATAATTTACTATTTGCCAGTTAACTAAATCTTTTGACTTCATAATAGGGCAGCCTGGTGAAAAATACATTGTTGTGCTTGTCATATAAAAAGTGTCGCCAACTCTTATTACATCTGGGTCCGGTATGTCTGTATAAATTATTGGATCTTGCACGTAGTCATTTTCATTGTTAGTCATTGTATTTTCCTCCGCTGTAGCTTTTGTTTTAGTTGCAATTTCTGATATTGAGAATAGAAAAATAATTAAGAACAAAAGCTTGTGAGTTTTCATATTTTATCCCTTTGCAAAATATATTATCATAAGATTTTTAAATGAATAATAAGGCGTATTACTTATATACAGAAAAGTTTTCATTGACAAATTGTATACATATCAATAAAGTCCCTGTACAATGATAAAAAATATTGAAGTTTTTGAAACAGACCCAATTCCAAAAGCGGTCTTTAAGTTGGCGCTTCCTACAGTTTTAAGCATGATTGTAACTGTCTTCTATAATATGGTTGATACTTTCTTTGTAGGGCAGATTGGCGACCCTAACCAAGTGGCGGCTGTTAGCGTTGCAACTCCTGTGTTTTTGTTTTTAATGGCGGCGGGAAATATTTTTGGAGTAGGCGGCTCTTCTTTTTTAAGCCGTGCGCTTGGTGAAAAAAAAGTTGATAAAGTTAAGCACATAAGCTCGTTTTGTTTTTACGCAGGAATTGCTGTTGGCATTTTAGCAGGTGCGCTTATGCTGATTTTTATGACACCAATTTTAAAGGCAGTTGGAACTAGTGAAAATACATTTGGTTTTGCAAAAGATTATTTAAGCTTTGTTGCTTACGGCGGACCCGTGATTGTTGTTTCTACAGCGCTTACAAATTTAATCCGCGGGGAAGGGGATGCAAAAGATTCTATGATTGGAATGATGGCTGGAACTATTGCTAATATCATTCTAGATCCATTTTTTATTCTTCCGCAATTTTTGGGGCTTGGTGTAAGTGGCGCGGCAATTGCAACAGTCATTGGAAATGCAATTACTTTGATTTTTTACATGTACCATATTTTGTTTAAGAAAACAGTTCTTTCTATAAAGCTAAATGATTTTGCAGTTAAAGGAATAATTGGCGGTGTTCTTGCTATAGGCCTGCCTGCTTCTTTAACAAATATCTTGATGAGCTTGAGCAATATTCTTACAAATACAATGCTTGTTAAATATGGCGATATTGCAGTTGCGGCTATGGGCATTGCAATGAAGTCAAACATGCTTGTAATTTTTATTCAGCTGGGGCTTGGAATTGGAATACAGCCTCTTGTTGGCTATAACTTTGGTGCAAAGAATTTTAAAAGGATGAAGGGAGTAATGAAGTTCGCAATGGTTTGCAACATTACAGCCGGCATTATTCTTACGGCAGTTTATTTTGTGTTTGCAAAACAGATTGTTGGAATTTTCATAAAAAATCAGGAAGTTATAAACGCAGGTATTTATATGCTCCGTGTGTTGATGATTTCTAGCCCTTTCATTGGAATTATGTTTGTGTTCAATTTTACATTTCAGGCAATGGGAAAAGCGCTGCCTTCTTTGGTTCTTGCAATAAGCAGACAAGGAATTGTATTTTTGCCTTGCATTTTTATTTTAGACAAATTGTTCCAGATGAACGGTGTAATTTATGCTCAGCCTATTGCTGATATAATTGCCGTGTTTATTTCACTTGGAATGTTCATGTACATAAATGCTAAGTTGAAGAAAACTGTTGCGGAGTAAGGAAATATAAGAATATTTATATTTATTATAAATATATTGATTTAAAAAAGCCGTAGCCGTGGATTTGGCACGAAAAAAATCTACACGAGCGAAAGGCTGTAGTGATTTAAATAAATATTATCAATAAAAAGATTCTTCTATTCTATGTACAATAAGCAAGAAATTTTGTATACTTTGGTTTTAGTATGAATACTAAAGCCTGCATAGTCCTTGCTAATGGACTGGTCTTCGAAGGAAAAAGTTTTGGAGCTACTGGTTGCATAACCGGTGAAGCTGTTTTTACAACAGGTATGAATGGGTATTTGGAAACACTTACTGATCCAAGTTATTTTGGTCAGATTGTTACCCAGACATTCCCTCTGATTGGTAATTACGGAGTTATTCCTTCTGATTTTGAAAGTGCCGCAAGTCATGTTAGCGGTTACATAGTTCGTTCTTGGTGTGAAGTTCCTTCTAATTTCCGAAATGAAGGGACGGTTGATTCTTTTTTAAAATCCCAAAATGTTATTGGATTGTATGACATTGACACACGCGCTTTGACAAAAGTTTTGCGTGAAGCTGGTGTTATGAACGCAATGCTTATTTCTGGTGACAGTGATGAAGCAAAAGCTGCTTTTGACGCTCTAAAGTCACCTGCAAAGAAAGCGGCCCTTCTTAAAAAAATCAAATCATTCAAAATTAAAAATGCTGTTGAAAGCGTAACATGCAGCGCTGTTAAAATAGAAAAGCCTGCTAGTGTTGTGTTTGCTGAATCTGCGGCGTATAAAGCGGTGCCTGTTCGTTCAGACGGCACAAAGGAAAACGACCCTGCTGTTGCTATGAAAGACGGCAAGGGCAAGAAAGTTGTGCTTTGGGACTTTGGTGCTAAGGCTAACATTCGCCGTGAGCTTCTAAAGCGTGGGCTTGAAGTTGAGTCAGTTCCTTCTACTTCTACCGCGGCAGAAATACTTGCTAGAAATCCAGATGGCATTATGCTTTCTAACGGACCTGGCGACCCTGCTGAAAATGTAAAGATTATTTCCGAGCTTAAAAAACTTTGTAAGTCTGGAGTGCCGCTTTTTGGCATTTGTTTAGGACATCAGCTGCTTGCTCTTGCAAACGGTGCTGAAACTATGAAGTTAAAGTACGGGCATCGTGGCGCGAACCAGCCTGTAAAACAGCTTTCTACAGGAAGAGTTTATATTTCTTCACAGAACCACGGCTACGCTGTTAAAAATGAATCACTTCCAAAAGGTGCGGTTTTGAGTTTTGTAAATACAAACGACGGCACTTGCGAAGGCGTTACTTACACAAAGATTCCTGCGTTCAGCGTTCAGTTCCATCCTGAAGCTTCTAGCGGTCCATTGGACACAGGCTTCTTGTTCGACGAATTTGTAAAGCTAATTAACAACCACGACTACTTTAAGACATACAAGCCTATTTGTGAAAGAATTGATGCTATAAAATATTTTGCTAAGACAATCAAAGGCACAAAAGAAAAACGTGAGGTTGGTGGAACAAAAGGTTCTGCTAAAAAAACAGCGGGAACTTCTAAAGCAAAAGCTGCTGTTTCTGCAAAGAGCAAAACTTCTGCAAAAAAAACTACATCATCTGCAAAGAAAAGCACTTCTGCAAAAGAAAACGTAAAAACTTCAAAGAAAACAATTTCAACTAAGACAACAAAAGTTGCTTCAAAAAAATCAACAGGCAAAAAAGCCGGGAGTAAAAAATAATGCCTTTAAATCCTAAGATTCATAAAGTAATGGTTATAGGTTCAGGCCCTATCATAATTGGACAGGCCGCTGAATTTGATTACGCAGGAAGTCAGGCGTGCAAGGCATTGAAGGAACAGGGGCTTAGTGTAGTTCTTGTAAACTCAAATCCGGCAACTTTAATGACAGACCACAACATGGCTGATGCAATTTATATTGAGCCTCTTATTCCAGAAACAATCCAGCGTATTATTGAAAAAGAAAAACCCGATTCACTTCTTTCAACTTTAGGCGGACAAACAGGCTTAACTTTGAGCATGGAGCTTGCTAAGTCAGGCTTCTTAAAATCTCACAACGTACAGCTTCTTGGAGCGCGTCCAGATACAATTGACAAGGCAGAAGACCGTCAGATGTTCAAGGACACAATGCTTGCAATTGGAGAGCCGTGCATTCCTTCAAAAGTTGTGACAACATTAAAAGACGCGCTTGATTTTGCTGACAATGAAATTGGCTACCCTGCAATTGTTAGACCTGCATTCACACTTGGCGGAACAGGCGGCGGCATTGCACAGACACATGAAGAGCTTGAGGAAATTGCGCAGAATGGTTTGCACCGTTCACCAATCCATCAGATTCTTGTAGAAAAATGTATTTCTGGTTGGAAGGAAATTGAGTTTGAAGTAATGAGGGACCACACTGGAAATGTTCTAACAGTTTGCTCTATGGAAAACTTTGACCCAGTTGGAGTTCACACAGGCGACTCTATTGTTATAGCACCAACAGTTACTCTTTCTGATAAAGAATATCAAATGCTTCGTTCAGCGGCGTTGAATATAATCAGCTCTTTAAATATGGAAGGCGGATGCAACTGCCAGTTTGCCCTAAAGCCAGACAGCTTTGAGTACGCGGTTATAGAAGTTAACCCTCGTGTTAGCCGTTCTTCTGCTCTTGCTTCTAAAGCTACAGGCTACCCTATTGCAAAAGTTGCGACACTCATTGCAATTGGATACAACCTTGATGAAATACCAAACTTTGTTACTAAAAAAACAGCGGCTTGCTTTGAGCCAGTTCTAGACTACGTTGTTGTAAAAATGCCTAAGTTCCCGTTTGATAAATTTGTTTATGCAAAAAGAACATTGGGCACACAGATGAAGGCAACCGGTGAAGTTATGGCAATTGGCTTTAACTTTGAACAGGCAATTATGAAGGCAGCAAGAGGAGCCGAAGTTGGTGTACAGAGCTTGAATCTTCCAGCATTTGAAAAAGAGGATGATGAAAGAATAAAAGCGCGTGTTGGTGAATGCACAGACCAAAGGCTGTTTGCAATATTCCAAGCGTTAAAAAGAAACCTTCTTACAATTCAGCAAATTAACGACATTACAAAGATTGATATTTGGTTCCTAGCGCATCTAGAAAATCTTGTTAAGATGGAAAAACAGTTTGCAGAAATTAAGGGCGGAAAATCAACACTTACTTCAGAGCTTTATCTTGATGCAAAAAAATATGGCTACCCGGACAAAGTAATTCAAGACTTAACAGGTGTAAAAATTGTTGGTGCTATGGGCGTTCTAAGCGAGGCTAAAAAAGCAAAGCAGTTAGTTTCTCAAGGAAAGCTTGCTCATATTCCAGCAACATACAAAATGGTAGACACTTGCGCAGGCGAGTTCAATGCGGAAACACCTTACTTCTACGGCGGCTACAACAAAGAAAATGAAGCAGAAGAATTTCTTAATGAAATAACAAAGAAAAATAAGATTTCTAAGAAAGGCACAATAATTGTTCTAGGTTCAGGCCCAATCAGAATTGGACAGGGAATTGAATTCGATTATGCTTCTGTTCAGTGCGTGTGGGCTTTGAAAAAACTAGGCTACGATGTTGTTACAATCAACAACAACCCGGAAACTGTTTCCACAGACTTTGACACTTCAGACAGGCTTTACTTTGAGCCGCTTACTCCAGAAGATGTTATGTCTGTAATAAACACAGAAAAACCTATTGGAGTTGTAGTTGCGTTTGGTGGACAGACAGCAATCAAGCTTACAAAATTCTTGGACAGCCAGGGCATAAAGATTCTTGGAACAAGCGCAGACTCAATTGATGTTGCAGAAGACCGTGAGCGTTTTGAAAAATTATGCGA
>JBAXYY010000049.1:0-16862 GCA_041670585.1 Treponema sp.
AGACACACAGACATTGTTTATTAAATCACGCCACAAGTCTCAAGTGGAGCTTATTCGTCTTTTCTGCGACAAAGAAAACACATTCGTTCTTGCAAGCAGTGCAAGCGCATCTACTGTTGTAGCAGAAACAAAACCTGTTGCTTTACCAGCGCAAACAACTTCTTCAAACAAAGAAAACACTGTTTCTGTAAAACAGTCTGCTGCAAACAACACAAATACAACTTCAGAAAAAGCGGCATCTGCTTCAAATACGTCAAGCAAACCTGTTGCAAACACCACAGCTGATAAAACACAAAGCGCTTCCTCTGTAGAAAAAACAACATCAACAAAAACAAAAGAAGAGTCAAGCGCCACTTCCACAGAAACAACAGAGACAACCGCCGAATCAACTGAATCAGAAAAAGCGGAATCTACTACATCAAATACAGAAGCTGCAAAAGAAGAAGACTCCTCTGCGACAGCAACTGACACGACAGCAACTGACACAAAAACTACTACAAAAAAGAGAACCCGCACCACACCAACCGTGCCTCACGGGCCAAACAGCAACTAGTTTACAAGCTTATGAAAAGTGAATGATGATTCACAAATCAAACTTCATTTTCCATAAGCTCGCTAAGTTCATCTTCATTATCCGCAATTAAGTAAGAAGCAAAGTAAAGGGCAACAACAGACTCTGTAGTTAGAATGCCCATAGGAACTGCGCCTTCACGCCATGCACGCGCGCTTGTAGAATATTTAGAAAAGTCCACAACGCTTTCCTGCTGGGAAGTGCAGTAGAATTTGCAGCCCTTCTTTCTGCCGTTAAGCAAAAGAGTCTTTAAAGAAAAGTCACTGTTCCTCATATTGCAAGTGCCTGTTGAATATAATTCCACAATTATTGTCTTAATATAATTTTCATCGTCAAGAAGATGTGAAAGTCTTGAACCAAGCTGACCTGGGTAAAGGCGCACAACTGTCATGTGAGAGGCGGCCTCTTTTAAAAGTTCCGCAATGCTTTTTGAATCAGGCTCTGCAACAGACAAGAACTGTTTGCTTAAGAAATCTTCAGAAGAGAAAACTGGCTTTGACAAATTCCAGTTTGTAAAACCGTCCGTCTTGTTTGAAATAAATTTTAAGTTCAGAGGAGAAAGAATTTTTCCGCCGTAAACTACATAAACGCCTTTCTTCTTGTTCCGTGCAGTTTGAACCGCAAGCGCAAGATTTTTTTGAGCCTCGTCAGAATCTGTTGGAATAGAAGAAGACGCTGTAAGAACAACAGGCACTTCCGCCGCGCTAAAAAGAAAATACATTAAAGCCGCCGTGTAGGAAAGAGTGTCTGTGCCGTGTGTAATTACAATTCCGTTCGCCGTTCCAGATTCAATTCTTTCCGCGACAGATGAAATTAATTCCGCCCAGTCAGCAGGCTCTGTTTCTTCGCTAAGCATATTGCAAACAGGCACAACTTGAACAGGGAATCCTTCGCCCGATTTTTCAAGAAGTGTTTTTATTGTTTCTGCATTGCCCGCCCTTATTGTGCCGTCAGATTCTTTTTGAGCCGTAATAGAGCCGCCCATTGTAAGAACATACACAACGCTAATCTGAAGCTGTTTTTTTATAATTGACTTTACATTCTGTGGAACAGCGCAGCCGTCAGTTGATTGCATAACGCAGCCTGTTAAATATTCAAGAGGAGCCATGTCGCCGTTACGAAGAAGCCTTACACTTTCCTCGTTTTTTTCAAGAGCGGTCTTTACAAAAGGAAGCAGCTCTTTTTCTGAAGAGATAAGCTTCTTGCCAGATTTTTTAACAAGTTCTTCAGGGTCTTCACCTGTAGCGCAAATTGTCTGCATCAATGATTTTGCAATGCCGCTGTGAATTGTGCCAGCAGAAAGCATTCTTAATATTGATGAAAATTTTTTAGGAGTAAGCTTGCAAATTTTTATAGACTCATTTTTTCTATTAAGAAGTTTCATAAGCTCGCTTGCCATCCAGTGGGAAGTCAAAAGAGGCTCAGAGCCAAAAGAAACTGTCTGCTCAAAAAAATCAGCCCTGTCTTTTTCCGCGCAAATAAATAATGCCCTTAAACTAGAAAGCCCAAACTGCTTTCTTAACCTGTCGCGTCTAACAGAAGGAAGCTCCACAGCAGCATCGCTGTCTTTTGCAATTGGCGCAAATGCAACAACTTGCTCTGGAACAATTTTTTCAAAGCGGCTCAAGTCTTCTTTTCTAGCTTGAAAAGATTCAGTTGTGTTCTGCTCTTCAACCCACAAGCGGCTTTCGCTTACAGCCTTTCCACCAGAGCTTAAGATTTCCTCTTGCCGTGTAAGCTCGCTGTTAATTGCCTTTCTAACAAAGTTGAATGAATTCAAGTTGCGAAGTTTTACAAAATAATCAGGCTTGTTTGGATATTCTGAAAGTGAAACATAAGCGTTGCACCTGACACTGCTTTCGCCCAAGTCTCCTGTTGTAAGTTTTAAATATGCAATGAGCGTGTAAAGCTCGTCTAAGAAAAGTTCCGCCTCTTCTCCAAGTTCAAATGCGGCGCTTGTTCTAAGCCTAACACTTGGGCAGCCCGCGTAAGTCCAGTCCATGTGCGCCTTTTTTCCACCAGTGCGTGTCAAATGCCCGCTGTCCTCTTCAATACGAAATTCTTCTATCTGAATTTTTTTTGCTTTTTGATGGAACATAATTTCCATGCTTCCGCCAGTCGCAACTTTTACAGAAAAGCCTGTGAAATTTTTGTCATCAGGAGGCTCTTGAATGTTGCCAGTCAAATGCTCAAGAGTTGAAGTTTCCATCATCTTGCCGCCAAGAGCGTTTACAAGAGTTGCAACTTTATGAAGAGCAGAAGGTTGAATTGAAATCTTGCCCAAAGGAGCACGAGAATTGTTACGTTTAAGAAATTCAGCTTTTGCAGAAAGAATATCCTTTTTAGAGGAACTTTCAGACTGGCAAACAAAAACACCAGGCACTGCAGAAAGCAGTATTCTTATTTCAAGATAAACATAAGACTGAAACATAAATATGCTCCAAATTCAATAGTAAAATGACGAATTTAACAAAAAAATCTTCAAAATTATACCGTTTTTTATTATTTTATGATATAATAAAACTTCGTATAGAGCAGTATTTTAAATAAGTTGCTTTTTATGAAGTTAGGAGCAAATGTGAACAAGCGAGATTTTCCAAAGATTCACTTCTACGATCAGGATTTCGTAGATATTTACGATAAAACATGGAACTGGCTGGCCGACTATTGGATTGATCCAAAAGACGGTTCAGTTTCTCCAGAAGGATATTTTATTTATCCGCAAAACGGCGAGCTGATTCTTGATCAGTTTGAATCTATATTCTCATCATTTTTTCTTGTTTATTCAAATAGAAATTATCCTGCAAACAAGAACCTTGATTACTTCTACGAGCGTCAGGAAGAAAGCGGCGCTATACGTTGGAAGTACGATGTAAAAACAAACAAGCCAATAACTGACCGTTCAAATCCAGAAGGCGTTGGCATGCCTCTCTTTGCTTGGGCTGAATTTAACTTGTACCACAAAAGCGCTAACAAAAGACGCATTAAGGAAATTATGCCCGTCCTGCAAAAATACATGGACTGGCTTGAGCGCACATTTAAACAGCCAAACGGACTTTACTCTGTTCCTATTGCCGCGACAACAATGTTCAACTCTCCACGCAAAGACGCTTTCTACCCTATAGACTTCAACTGCGCTGTAGCAATTAACGCCGCGCACATGTCTGCCCTTGGTGATATTTTAAACGACAAGGACTTGGGCTTCCAGTACAAAAAAATGTACTTCAGCTTAAAGACAAGAATAAACAGCTTGATGTGGGACAACGACACAGGCTTCTACCACGATCTAGATAAAGACGAAAAACGATTGCCTCAAAAAACAATTGCTGGCTTCTGGCCGTTGCTTGCGGAGCTTCCAAACGCAGACAAAGCGGACACTCTTATTGCACACTTGAGCAACCCTAAGACATTTGGCACAGACCATCCGTTCCCTACACTTAGCGCAGACAGCCCTGACTTTAAAGAAAAGGGCGAAGGCTTCTGCGGCTCAGTTTATCCGCCATTTGATTTTATGGTCATCAAAGGACTTGAAAAATATCAGCGCTACGCTTTTGCACGCGAATGTGCTATAAGGCATTTGTACTTTATTCTAGAAGGACTAAGCCCTGTTGACACAAAGCAAAAAGGCGACTTGTACGAAGCTTACCTTCCTTGCAAAGAAGGCCCAGCCTCTCTTACAAGAAAACCTGACTTCCCTAAGAAAAGATATTTGCATTATGTAGGCCTTTCTACAATTGCCCTGATGATTGAAAACGTAATTGGCCTTAACATAAGCCTGCCTAGAAAAACAGTTGACTGGATTATTCCAAACCTAGAGATTATGGGAATTGAAAAACTTTCACTTAAACGGAATCTCATTACAATCTTAAGCAACAAGAGCAACCGTGGTTGGGAAATACAAATGGAAAGCGAAAAACTTTACTATTTCACAATCAACATTCTTGATCAGAAGAAAAAGACATTGCCTATTCCTTCTGGCAAATGTTCTATGCTTATTGATAAATTATAAACTGGAGTAAATTTAGATGGCAGCCCCGCAAGCAGTTATTGAAATTGGCTCTACGGGCATACGCCTCTTAGTTGCCGAAATCACAGAAGACAATAAAAGAAACATTCTCGACAGAAGCGAACTTCCTGTTACATTAGGACGCGATGTTTTCACAACTGGAACAATCAGCCGTGACACTTTGCTCCAGTCAATAAAAATTTTAAACCGCTTTGGAGAACAGCTTGAAGGCTGGGGCATAACACGAGAAGAAACAACAGTAATTGGAACAAGCGCAATCCGCGAGGCAAACAACCGCGACCCTGTAGTTGATAGAATAAAAATAAAAACTGGCTTCAATGTAAAAGTAATTGACGGCATTGAAGAAAACCGTTTGATGTACATTGCAGTAACAGACTGCTTAAAAGACGAAAGCGTAAGCATGAGGCAGAGCGACAGCATTATCTTGGAAATTGCGGGCGGCGCTACAGAAATGATGCTCATGGAAAAAGGCAAAATGGTTGGCGCTCACACAATGAGGCTTGGCACTGTAATTATAGAGCAGCAGCTAAAAAACATGATGGGAAATCTGTCTGATGCAAGGCGTTACATTGATGAATTTATTCGTAACACAAGAAGCAGCATAAACAACGAGTTGAATTTAATTAAAGTAAAACAGTTCATAGCAGTAGGCGGCGACATGAGGCTTGCGGCACTCTTTTGCGGTAAAGCAATTTCAACATACCTTTGGGAAATAAAACGCAATGATTTTGATAAATTTGTAGAGCAGGTTCAGTCTTATACAATTGACGAATGTATTGCAAGATTTAAATTAAGCTACAGCGACGCACAGACATTTCATGTTTCACTTATGGCATACAAGCTTTTTATCAACTTAACAGATGTTCAAAATATAATCGTGCCAGAGACTTCAATTCGAGAAGGTGTTTTAATAAGCAAATCGGTTCTGCCAAACGAGGAGCTGCAAAAAGAATTCAACTCTCAGATTACTGCAAGCGCAACTACTCTTTTAAGAAAATACCGTGGTGACGAAAAACATGCCGAATATGTAAGAGCAACAAGTTTAAAGCTGTACGACGCAATGAAAGACGAACTAGAGCTTGAGCCAAAGGCGCGAATCTTGCTTGAAATAAGCGCAATTCTTCATGACTGCGGAATGTTCATAAGGGCAGTTGACCACAATCTTCACAGCAAGTATATAATTCTTCATAGCGAGATTTTTGGCTTAAGCAAAGATGACCTGTCTTTAATAGCGCAAATTGTAAGCTACCACAGGGGAACTAAAATGCCACAGGACGACCCTGAGTTTAAACTTCTTTCAAGAGCAAACAGAATGATTATTCTAAAGCTAAGTGCAATTCTTCGCGTGGCAGACGCACTTGACAGAGGACACCTGCAGAAGCTTACTAATTTCACATTGAGTTTTTCTACAGAAAGCTTAACAATACGTGTAAAAGGGAGCAACAACCTGCTGCTTGAAAAAATGGCTGTTGAAGAAAAAGGCGATTTGTTTGAAAATGTCTTTGGCTACAAAATAGTTCTTGTGTAGAAATTGAAGAGGAAGTTATGGCGGAAGTTAAAGTTATAAATAGAGAGCTTAGCTGGATTGAATTCAATGCGCGCGTACTGCATGAAGCATGCAGAAAAGAAGTGCCTCTTTTAGAAAGATTAAAATTTGTGGCGATTGTAGAAAGCAACTTTGATGAATTCTTTCAAGTAAGAGTTGCTGCTGTAAAAAATCTCTTTAAAACAAATCCACACGCAATAGACTCAAGCAATTTATCACCACTTACCCTACTAAAAAAAATTTCAACACGCTGCCATCAAATAACAAAACTTCAATACGAAACACTTACAAATGAAATACTTCCAGCGCTAGGCAAAGAAGGCATTGTTTATGTCAGCCCAGAAAAATATTCGCAAGGGCAAAAATCATTCACAGAAAATCTTTTTAGAAAAGAAATATTTCCACTTCTTACACCATTAAGAACAGACCTTGAAGAGTTCCCGCACATTGGTAACTTAAAGTTAAACGTTGTGTTCTTGCTAGAAAAAATACCAGGAGTTCACACAAAAGATAATGCACTTACTGTAAAAAGCGACGCTCCTCTTCTGGCTCTTGTTCAGCTGCCAACAGGAATTTCACGAATTGTTTGGCTTCCTGGAGACAACAACACAAAGCAGTTTGCAGTTCTAGACGATATAATTGCTCTTTACGGAACAGAACTTTTTCCTGGGTACACTATAAAAGAAACAATGCTTTTCAAAGTAACACGCGACGCTGACATTGCAGTTGATGAAGCACCTGACTCAGATTTTATTCAAGCAATGGAAGAAGTTCTACAAAACAGAAATTCATCAAGCCCTGTAAGGCTCATTTGCAATAACAAAAGCAAAACTATACTTACAATAATTCAGCAAAAGCTCTGCATAAAAAATGATGACATATATGAAGTAAATGGCCTTATAGACCCTACAACACTATTAGATTTAACTTCAATAGAAGAAGCACCAAAATTTCTTTATCAAGAGTGGAATAATTTTTACCCGTCTGACTTGCCACAAGATGGAACATACTGGGACACTCTTAGACAGCATGATGTACTTCTGAATGTGCCATACGAAAGCTACGATCCTGTGGTAAAATTCATATCGGATGCAGCTAAAAACCCTAAAGTGCTTGCAATAAAAATGACACTATATAGAACAGGCTCTGACAGTCCAATAGTAAAAGCATTAAAAGAAGCAGCAGATAATGGAAAGCAAGTCACAGTATTTGTGGAATTAAAAGCACGCTTTGATGAAAAACGCAACATCTCTTGGGTAGATGAATTAGAAAAATCTCATGTAATAGTTGTGTACGGAATTAAAAACCTTAAAGTGCATGCAAAGATATGTCTTGTTGTAAGAAGAGAAAGCGACGGCATAAGACGATACTTGCATTTAAGCACTGGCAACTACAATCCAAAAACAGCTAAGCTATACCAAGACCTTTCAATCTTTACTTCAAACTATGAAATAGCAAACGACGCAACGTTATTCTTCAATGTAATTTCCGGATACAGCGCACTTCAAACAATGCACCGTTTGTTTATGGCTCCTGTAAATTTAAAAAGTCATCTTATTGAAATGATTGACCGTGAAATAAAATTAAGCACTCCAGACACACCAGGTCTTATTGTTGCAAAAATGAACAGTCTTGCTCAAAAAGAAATAATACAAAAACTCTACGAAGCGTCAAGCGCCGGTGTAAAAATAATGCTCAACGTAAGAGGAATATGCATGCTCATACCAGGCTTAAAAAATGTAAGTGAAAACATCACAGTTGTAAGCATAGTTGACCGCTACCTAGAGCACAGCAGAATCTTCTACTTTCAAAACGGCGGCTCAGAAGAACTTTACTTAAGCAGCGCAGACTGGATGGACAGAAACCTAGACCGTAGAATAGAATTGATGTTCCCTGTAGTGGACAAAGATGTATTTAAGACAGTGAAAGAAACACTCATGCTCTACTTTCAAGACAACACCCACAGCCACGTTCTGCAGTCTGATGGCACATGGAAAGCAAATGCTCCTGGAAAAAAAGAGCAAGCCGTTCGTGCGCAGGAAGTCCTCTATAAAAAATACAAAAAAATAAATGACACACAAAGCAAAATGCCAGAAGTGGAGTTTATTGTTAGACGAAAGAACTAAAAAAATAAAAGGCTTCTGTAAACAATTCAACATTGCTTACAGAAGCCCTTGTACTTATTTTACACTGAATCAAAAATTACAAACTTATTTTCTTTTAGCCATCTCCGCCGCAACTTTCTTAACGTCCTGAATCTTTCCCTTGGCCGCAATTAAAAGCGCGTCGTCGGAGTCCACAACAACAATATTGTCCAGCCCGATTGTAGCGATTGACCTTTTGCCCGCGTGTATGTAAGAGCCTGTTGTGTCAAAAGAAAGAACGTCGCCCTTAATTACATTGCCGTTCACATCCTTGTTCTGAATGTCCCACAACGCAGTCCATGAGCCAACGTCGTTCCAGCCAGCGTCAAGCTTTACAACCTTGCCGTCTTTTGTTCTTTCCATTACAGCGTAGTCTATAGAGTTGCCTTCAATTTTTTCAAATGAAGATTTTGAAAGCCGGATGAAGTCTTCGTCAACAGCCGCGTTTTCAAACGCCTCTTTAGAAAGCCTGCACATTTCCGGCTCAAACTTTTCTAGTTCGCTAATGAACTTTGAAGCTTTGAACACGAACATGCCGCTGTTCCAGCTGTATTCGCCGCTTGCAAGATATTCCTCTGCTTTTTCCAGGCACGGCTTTTCTACAAATTTTTCTAGAGTGTAAGCGCCGTCTTCTTCTGCTCCTGAAGTTTTTACATAGCCGTAGCCTGTTGAAGGGAATGTTGGCACAATGCCAAATGTCACAAGGTAGCCCTTCTCTGCGTTTTTTGCGGCAACCGCCACAGCCTTTCTAAAAGCCACAACATCAGTGATTATATGGTCGCTTGGAAATACCGCCACAACCGCGTCCTTGTCATTCTTCATTGCGGCAAAACATGCGGCGGCAATTGCAGGCGCGGTGTTCTTTGCAACAGGCTCTAGAATAATGGTAGGCTTCTGCTTGCTCACTTCGCCAATTTGCTCGGCAACTAAAAAACGGTGGTCTTCGTTGCAGGAAACAATTGTTGGGTTAAGCTCAAGTCCGTCAAGGCGTAGAAGAGTCTCTTGAATCATAGTGTTCTTGCTCACCAGTGGCAGGAACTGCTTTGGTTTTTCTTTTGTAGAAAGGGGCCACAGGCGAGTGCCGGAGCCGCCACTTAGAATTATTGGGGTTAGTTTCATTTTATTTCCACTCCTCTGCGCTTGTTGCAAGCTGTTTAAACATCTGGGAATATCCAGATATTCTTGAAGCAACATCATCCGCAGTTTTTTCATCATAATCATGAGAAATTAAATTTCTATCTTGAATCATATCCATCCACTTTTGACCATCTTGAATAAGACCGTTTTGAAATGCAATTCTAAACGCGCCCTTGCTGCCAACAATTCCTTGTATGCCTTGTTCTGTAAGATAATCTTTTAAAACATTCCAAGAAAGCTCATATGTAAATTCAAAAGTTTTTAAGAGTCCAATTTTTTCAAGTTTTGAAAGTTCGCGTGTTTTTGAAAGCTCCACTGCATCTACTAAATTTGCCAAAGCCTTCTTATAATTTTCAAAGCGCTGCTTCCATCTTATTTGATTTTCACCTTCCATGTTCACCGCCTTGCATAAATTGTTATTCCAACTTTATCAATATAATTTTTTAATTCTTCATTTGACAACTCTTTGTACACAAGAACGTCAAATTCATAAGGCAAATATGAATCTTCAAAATCTTGCATAATGTGAATAGTATCTGAATGTGTAAAACCTTCGTCTGTTTTTAAACACAGGTCAATGTCGCTGCCTTCTTTAAAATTACCCTTTGCCCTTGAGCCAAACAAAATTGCTTTTGCAACGTGTGGATATTTTTCTAATGTTGAGGATATTGTGCTAAGAGTTTTTTGGTCTAAACCTGTGTTGCTTGTGTTGGGTTCCATAACAGTGAGTACAATATAACACAAAAGAGTTACACGAACAACAATGAATGGTCATTAGAAATAATCAAAAAAGCTTTTTAATTCCTCTGGGATATTTTTGGTTTTCTTTGCGCCTATTTGAATTTGCTTTATTACTTCTGGATTCATATCTTCTTTGCTAACAAGAAGTCTTTGTTTTAGTCCATTAAAGATTTGTGCAAATGACATTTTTCTTGATCTCTTATGAAATAGTATGGAAGATTGTTTAAAACTTCATCTTCATCATCAAGCGATTGTTCTTCTTCAAGTATGTTTTCTATTTCTTCTGACGATTTTCCAAATTCTTTTAGAATTGAAACTTTTGAGATTTCTATTCTGGACTCTCCTGGATTTTTCCATTCAGGGCAATTAGTTTTATCGTGAACAAAATCTATCATTTTAGCATAAGAATAATTGTGGAATTTTTTTTTCAACAGAAAAAAGAATTTATTTTTCAACCTCCGACATCTTGCCTTCAGGAATATTATCAGAAAGCAAAACAAGATCATAACCATCTTTAGAGAAACGAGAATTCCAAAAAGACTGCAATTTGTCGTAACCGTCAATTAATTTTCCCATTTACAATTTTCTACGAATGGAGAAATTTTTATATTCCAGGGAAGTAAAGCTGCAAAGTCATCATTGTTTTTTTACAGAAGGCACACGCTCAAACAGACAACGCAGATAATCGTAGGGATTGAGACCATAGAGCTTTGCGTTTTCAATCAATATATTCAAGTGTGTATGCAACTGCTTCTCCAAACTTGAGACTGTGCGGTGCTGTTTTTGATTTTTCTTTAAGCCTGATTTTAGCTGACAATGTTCTACAATGAAATTCTGAATCTTGGATGGAAAGTTGAAATATGCGAAGAGATTTTTTCTGCTCTTGGATTGGAAATTAGTTGAGGTGTTGTATTTACTTTATTATCTTCTTACTTTTTCTTTATCAAGAGTTTCTATGAATTGAAAAATAGAACTATAAGTCTTACTTTCACTGCTTTTCTTTTTCATACATTCCACAGCAACATTTTTATTTTCCCAAAGTGCAGTTCCTTGTTTGATTGTGAAACATGCTTTCTTATAATTATTCCAATCAGGAATTGATGTCAGCATTTTAACGCAATCATTACTAGAAATTTCTTTTTCAGGTATCTTCTTAAAATGTGCTACAAACCAGATCTCTATACAAGGTCTGCTTAAAAGAAGCACACCTTCACACTTCTTTAAATTATCAACTACAGTATCTATATCGCCATCATACATAAGGAATGTATTTATTGATTCGGGCTTGCTAGAAAGTTCTTTCTTGTAACGGTTTATAATCTTCTGTGAAATCTTGCTGCCGATAATTTTAGGTACAATTTTAATTGGAAGCCTATAATTCTGACGCAGTAAATTTA
Organism: Treponema sp.; assembly: GCA_041670585.1. GTDB lineage: Bacteria > Spirochaetota > Spirochaetia > Treponematales > Treponemataceae > Treponema_D. The sequence continues at coordinate 11,564 of JBAXYY010000049.1, forward strand.
CATACGCTTCTTCTGTTTCTCCTTCACAAAGGACAAGAAACTGAGGAAGCATCTTTCTAGGTTTAGAAGTTCGTTCTCTTTCCATCTCACTCTCCCATCATCTTTTTGAGAAGATTTATTGAAGATGCTGTAAACGGAATTGCATCAAAACGCCCCTGAAGATAACATTTCTCAGCATCCATGTTTTCCCTAAAATCTTTGAAGTCAAACAGAGAGTAAACTTCTGTTGAACCGTCATCCTTTTTATTTGTAAACAATATCTGGTCGCGTCTAAGTTTCTGAACGTCAAGAAGATTTGTGTTGTGGCTTGTGAACAAGAACTGAGCGCTTTCAGAAGAGTTGACCATATCAATAATGAACTGGGCAAGTTCCGTATGAAGGCTTGCGTCAAATTCATCAATGAACAGTGTCTTGCCCTTCTTGCATACATCAAGAAGAATTAGAAGAAGATTGAAAATCTGTTTTGTTCCAGCGGACTCTTCTGATTGAAGCTCAAACTTTATGTCTGGATTTCTTTTATGCGATGTATAGAATTTTATCACATCAATCTGTTGCATCATTGGAACATTTGAATTCTGCTGTTCCAGTGACGGAATATTTGTAAAAGCCGGCATCACAGCCTTTTCAATTTTCACATCGATATTTGTTATGTCGCTGTCTGCCATTTTAAGTGCCTGTAAAATCAGTTCCTTATTTTCTTTGAACAGACTTAAGGCATATTTTCCAGTCAGCATAGGAAGTCCTATAAGAAGGTCTTCTCTAAAGTAGTTGTAGATTTTCTTTGCAAGGTCTCTGTCCATCTGGCTGGCTCTGCTTATAAAAAGAGTGTTTCTGCCTGTACTTTGTGCAACATCCATAGGCTTTACAAACTGGCCGTCAATAAAACTGTAGACTTCTGATTTTGATTTTCCAGCATCTTCATTTCTTGTAAATATATTCGCCTTTCTTTTTCCTGGATAATAATAAAGTTCCTCACTGATTATCTTTTTTCTGGTGAGCGTAAAGGAGTATTCATATTCAACTCCGCCAGTTACAAAGTCAATGAAAAATGAACTTGGCTTTTCAGAATATCCATCAAATTTAAATGGGATGAAGTTGAATACAGCTCCTTCATTGTTGAGATGAGAATCCAATACAAGCTGTCTGCAAAAAGATGCCGCCTTCAAAATGCTTGATTTGCCGGAAGCGTTTGGTCCAAAAAGTCCCTGAACCTTCAACAAGGTTTCACCATTCGCCTTGAATATGTTGTCTGACAATTCCTTGGACTTCTTTGTGTTTATAGTTGCAGCCTTAAAATCAATGCAAACCTCATCTTTAATAGAAAAGAAGTTGCTGAATTTCATTTCTAAAAGCATATAACACCTCTTTTTTGTAGGATTACTACAAATATAACGCTTTAGGACTGAAATAGCAAGGTGAAATAGGCAGGATTACATCTTATAAAGTAACCGTCAATTAATTTCTAACCTTGATTTTCTCTTCTTGTAAAGAATTTATAGAAGGTATCTCTACAAAGTTTTTTTCCTGTGTTTCTTTTGTTTTGTCTTTACAGGTTTTGAAACTGTTGTATACAAGTCCGTTTTGTTCAGCGTATTTCTTTTTATTAAGTCAGCTTGTCCTCCACGGAATATGTCAATATAGTTGTCGGGTAAAATAAACGAATTTCATGCAGTCTTTTCATCTGGATTCAAAATCTCTGATTCTCGCACAACGTATTTCTTTATACTGCCCTTATTCCAGCGCAGAGGATTTTTCCGCCTTGCATCTTCAAGAGTCTTGTTTCTTTTTGCGTAAATAATGATATGCTCGCCGTTGCGCTTCTGCATCGGTGTCACATACTGCAGACCGGAATGTGAATGCTCATAGTTGTACCAATTGATAAAATCAGCGAACCACTTTCTTGCATGGTCAATGCCGCTGAAACACTTCGGGTATCCGCATGTGTATTTCAAGGTTTTGAAGAATGACTCAATGAAGGGATTGTCGTCGCTGACTCTTGGACGTGAGAAGCTGGGGATAATTCCAAGCCGGTAGTAGAACGCCACTAGCGTGATGCCCTTCATAGGATTCCCATTGTCAGAATGGACGAACAGAGGATGGGCCCTTTCCCTCATGCATACAGATTCAAAAAGCTCCGTTGAATGAATGTCGCTTTCATTTTCATGTATTGCCCAGCCGACAATCGAGCGGTCGAACAAGTCCTCGATGACGTAGGCGTAGTAATAGATTCCTGCAACAGGGCTTTTTAGCCACGTGATGTCCCACATCCACACTTGGTTCTTTGCGAACGCCTTTAATTCGTCGGGCTTGTGCCTGGACTCGCCGGAAATCCTCTCCTCTGTCCTGTGCGCGAGCGCGCCCCTCTTTGAAAGAATCCTGTAGAAAGTGCTTTCGCTCGCAATGTATATCCCCTTGTCCAGCAGATAGTTGAAAGCTTCGTGCGGATTCATCTCCTTGCATTTGTCGCTGCACAGCGCCTCGTACACTTCCTGCTCCTCTTCCGCTGACAGCTTCCGCGCTACTTTTTTCTTTGAGTTTTTACGCCTGTCCCTAAGCCCCTCTTTTTTCCATCTCTGCACAGTGCGCTCGCTAAGCCCAAGATAAAAGCACAGTGTAGAAATTCGCACATGCTTGTTCTCCTTGATGAACTCAAGAATAGAGCGGCGGTCATCTTCGCTTGTCAGCCTTCCTCGTCCGAAATCCCGTGATTCGAATCCAGCTTTTTTTTTAATGTCAAAATTGACACGACTTCCGCAAGCGCAGCTCCTTCTTCTGCTGATTCACTGTGTTCTCCAGCTCTCTGATTTTCCTGTCCTTCGCGTCTGTTCTGTTCGTCATGTTCATGGTTATCTCCTGTTGGAACAGGCGCATGTGCTCTGAATGAAGTCCGTTCTGCCTGAGCCACTCTCCGTTCTGGTCCTCTGGTATTTTCTGATACTCTAGAAGAAGGTTCAGCTTTTCTGACATTGTCCGCTCTGACGATGGTTCTTCTCCATCCTGTTCTATGCGCATTGTACCATCTTTCAGCTTGGCTATCCAACAGTGTATTGTTATTGGTGATATTCCTGTCTCCTTCGCTACTGTGTAGACGCTCCTGTTTTCAGGCGGCAGGACTTTCCGTAGAATTGTGTTTCTGAAGCTCGTGCTGTATTTCATATAATTGTGCCCTCCTTAGGCGACAACTATATTGACACAGAGGGACATTTGATGGCTTTCGTTTGTGAAAATATTGTTCTAATTCTGGATATTTACGCAGTATAGTACAGAAATTTCTGTAACTTCCTTTGTATCCACAATTATCCACTAAGTAACTATGTAAAAATCTTTTGTAATAAAATATCTGTTGGCTATTCTCATCTAAAAGATCTGAAACCGTTTTGTAATGTGTTTTTAGGCAATTATTCGCTTTTCGTGTCTTAGATTTCTGAAATCCGTTAATGTATTTTCCAACGGTTCTTCTGTCAATTCCTAGCTCTCTAGCTATTTGACTTTTGTTTATTCTCATTGATGTACCTTCTATTAGTGGTTTTAATTTGTACAAATCATTTACAGACTCTATTTTTATATCTGTAATTACTTCTTTATTGATTATCAATGAAGTCCTCCTTTTACTTCATAATAATTCTTTTGTACATTTTTATTTAGCTCACTTTGTACATCTTTAATTATCTCTTAATACTCGGCTCGTAGTAATACTGGCTTCGAGAAATCCCAAGCAGCTTGCACTGCCTTGAAATGCTTAAAACTTTATAGGCAGAGTCTACAAGATTGGATCGTAGCCGTATATCTGCTTGTACTTTTTTTTAGAAAATCAATTTCGACTTTCTGTTCACCGATTGTTTTCAGAAGACTGTCTTTTTCCTCTTCCTGCTTTCTCGTTTCTTCTGACTTCTTATTCGGCCGTTCAAAAATGTCAGCCATTCCGGCAATTGCATGTGCTTTCCATTGGGAAATCTGATTCGGATGAACGCCATATTTTACTGCAATTTCCTGAATCGTAGATTCTTCTCGTAATGCTTCAAGTGTAACTTTTGCCTTGAAATCCTTGCTGAATGACTGTCGTTTCTTTGCCATGTGCTAACCGCCTTATTTTTTTATCGGCTGCCAACACCTTATTTTCCTGCTCTTTATTGTATTATTTTACGGGCTCAGTATAAAATCCTGGTCGTTCCAAAGTTCATGGAATGTTCTTAGCTCATTATAATTTACGCTTCTTTTGAAATAGTATCAGGAAGATTGTTTAAAACTTTATCTTCATCATCAAGCGATTGTTCTTCTTCAAGTATGTTTTCTATTTCTTCTGACGATTTTCCAAGTTCTTTTAAAATTGAAACTTTTGAAATTTCTATTCTAGACTCTCCTGGATTTTTCCATTCTGGGCAATTAGTTTTATCGTAAACATAATCTATCATTTTAGCATAAGAATAATTGTGGAATTTGTTTTTCAGACTCCGACATCTTACCTTCAGGAATATTATCAGAAAGCAAAACAAGATCATAACCATCTTTAGAAAAACGAGAATTTCAAAAAGACTGCAGCTTGTTTTGTACAAGTTTTTCAATATCTTTCATTTACCACCTCCATACAACACTTTATTCCACTTTCAACAAGCGTTTCATAATAAAACAAGCACTGTTGAATACTCCAGCAGTGTTTGTTCAATAGTCTAGATAACAATGTTGCATGATTGAATGTAGTTAATTCTGCTATTAAATAAGGTTAGCAGAACTATCAAATAGTGCTTGCTGGAACATTGAGCCTTGCTTAAAAGATTTTAGAGACTTGCTAAGAAAATTATTTTTATAATAAGAAAAGAAGATAAAAAAAGGGCCGGTATTTCTACCAGCCCTTATGTTCAACAAGACAGATTTTTTTTATTCAACAACTGTAAGAATTGAATCCAAGTAGTCGCTCTTGTACCTGCCAACGCCAGGCTTTGCTGTAAGCTTAACTTTGTATTCACCTGCAGTAGCGTCAGAAGGAATTACAACGTCAATTATGTTTGAGCCAATTCTGGAATAAGAAGAAAGACGAACTGCATTTTCACCAGTTCCAAGGAACACACCCTGCTTTGCATCTGAAATGTCAAACGAAATGTTGCGGCCGTGCACGCGAAGAATTTTTCCTCTTGAAATTGTAAGAACATTAGTTTCAGAGCTGTCGTCATTAACAACCCCTAAACTATAAAGACGCGGGTCGCATACAAAAGTGCTTTCAATCTGTTCATACTGAGCTGAAGAAAAAATGGCATTCTTTGATTCCTTTTTCATTTGAAATTTTATTCCAAATTTATTATCA